>CALKXH010000081.1 GCA_938005675.1 uncultured Anaerolineae bacterium | reverse complement strand
CTTGGTGATAGCAGCGGCGGGGGTACACCCGGTCTCATCCCGAACCCGGCAGTTAAGCCCGCCAGCGCCGATGGTACTGCTCTGGCGACGGAGTGGGAGAGTAGGTCATCGCCAACTTCCTCTGCTCTCCTCAGCGCCCTCCCTTCCCTTCAGCGCCTCCTCTTCGTACAACTTGCCCAACGAAACGCCCCTCAAACTCTGTACAACTCATCCGATGCATAGCAATGCCCTCTCGCGTAGACTAGCGCGCGTGTCCAAAACGCACTGGAGAGGCTAAGCCATGCCCGATTTGCGAGTTTTCCTCGAAATCCCCTACGACGAACTTGAAGAGCGCAATCTCGCCGCTAAGCAACAACGCCTTGACCGCACGCCGATGGACGTGCTGCGCGAAGAGCGGATGCGCTACCTGACCGATGAAAAGCGCATCAAGGCGGTGACGGTCTGCTTCACCGACCTCGAAGGTCGGTTGCACATGCTCGACTACGACAAGAAATTCCTGCTCAAAGCGGCGGATAACCTGACCTTCGATGGCTCGTCCATCCGCGGCTTCTCGCAGCAGGCGGAGTCGGACTTGCGGCTGGGCATCGACTGGTCGGCGTTCTACTGGCTGCCCGCCGACGTCTTCGGACCGGGCAAAGTGCTGGTCTTCGGCGAGGTGCTGGAGCGCGACGGCTCGCCCTACATCGGCGACATGCGCTCGTTGCTCAAGCGCTACCTGCAGAGCCTCTACGAGCAGCACGGCTACACCTGTAACGCCGCCAACGAGATCGAAGGCTTCCTTTTCAAGGGTCAAAACGCCGAGCAGCACTACTACGAGAGCGGGCGCTTCGAGTTCGTGACCACCAGCGGCTATTACCACTCCCTGCCGACCAGCCCGCTGCGCCAATTCATCGATCTCGCCGCCGAAGTGCAGCGCGCCATGGGCTTCGCCAACGAAAAAGACCACCCCGAAGTGGCGCCCTCGCAGTTCGAGATGAACTACTCCTACTCCGAGGCGTCTATCGCCGCCGATCAGGTGCAGCTCTATAAGCTGCTCTGCCGCCAAACCGCCTACAAGCTCGGCATGACCGCCAGCTTCTTGCCCAAGCCCGTCACCGGCGTCAACGGCAGCGGGATGCACACCAATCTCTCAGTCGCCCAGAACGGCAAGAACCTCTTCTACGCCGCCGATGGCGTCGAAAGCCTCTCGCCGATGGCTTACGACTTCATCAAGCGCATCCTCAACCACGCGCTGGATGTCTGCCTTGTGCTGAACTCCAGCGTCAATGCCTACCGCCGCCTCGACCCACACTACGAGGCGCCCAACGAGATCAAGTTCTCGCCCATCGACCGCGGCGCGATGATCCGCATCCCCATTGGCAACGAGCGCTCCGCCCGCATCGAGGTGCGCTCCATCGCGCCCGACGCCAACCCTTACCTCGCCTTCTACGCGCTCCTGCGCACCGGCTTGGAGGGCGATCTGCCCGCGCACGTGCCTGAAGGCGGCGTCCTGCCCGATAACATCTACGACGCCATCGAGTGCTTCAAGGGCAGCCCTTACATCGAGCGGCTGCTCGGCTCGGAGATTCAATCGCGCTTCGCCGCCCTCAAGACCATGCAGGCAGATCGCTGCCCGCGTCGGCTCGGCTCGGTCATCAAGGTGGCGGAGATTCAATTCCACCACGAGGTGACCAATCAGTTCCTGTGGAGCATGTTCTAGGCGCACGCCCGCTAGAGGCTTGGAAGAGAGCGCTCAGCTGAAAGGCTGGGCGCTCTCGCGTCTCAATCTATTCGGCGCGCTCGGCGCAGAAGCTGCCGGTGCGCTCAAGATACTGCTGCAGCCACGCGCAACCGAGCGGCGGCGCGATGTACAGGTTGAAGTCGCGGTCGCGGTTGTACGCCTCCACGCGCAGCACCACGCCGTTGGGGAATACGCGCGCGAGTTCCTCCACCAAGCTCTCGTCGTTCGGATTGAAGAAGAAGAGCATCTGACGGTCGGGGCGCATCTCGAAGGGCGTGCCGATGTTGAAGCGCAAAAAGTTGAGGATGTACTGGATGACGTCCTCGCGCAGCACGCCGTTGCCCCACTTGGGCGCGCCCGACTCGATGGCGAGCGCCCGATGATCCCACCAATACGGGAAAGCGACCATGAAGGCGTTGCCGTAGGCGCCCGTGCTTGCCGCGAAGCCGCGCAGAATCGTCCCAGCTTGCCGATAGGGGAAGGTGGAGTTGCGGTAGGCGCTCATGGCATCCACGAAGTAGCGCTGATAGTTGGTCGCCATCGCCAACAGCACCAAAACGACGATGCCTGCGTAGAGCGCCCGCCGCAACCACAAGCGTGGCAGTCCCTGCGCGATGCCTAGAGTCGCCGCCGCCGCGCCGAACGCCGCCACCAAGTACACCAACGGCAGCGCGCCGCTGGCGCGCGTGGCGCTCGGCACCTCGATGATGAAGGCGATTGCCAACGCCGAGGGCAGAATCAAGACAAGGATGCCCAGCGGCAGCAGCCACTCAGCGGGATCGCGCCGCCGTAGCAGCCGCCCGATCAACATGCCCAATCCCAGCACGAAAAAGGCGCCCGTGTAGGGATCGAGCTGCGGCGTGCCGTTGGGATCGCCAGTGATCCAGGCGCTATCGCCGCGCTGATTGAACATCAGCAGCGAGCGGCGCAGCGTCTCGCCCAGCGCGCTCAAGTTCTTCTGAAAAGCGGCGATGCGATCCTCGACGAGGGCGGCGCGCTGCCCGATCACCTCGCCCGCCTCGTTGCGGATGTCGATCACATTCTCGCCGAAGAGCCTGCCCGTCGTGCGCTCTAGGAAGAACTCAGGATAATCGTAGAAGTAGCGCGCTAACGGCACAAACACCGCAAAAGCGACCACCACCAGCGCAGCAACATTGAAGGCATAGGCGCGCAGCGCCCGCCAACTGCGCGCGCGCCACGCAATAGCCAGCAAAAAGGCGATGCCGATCAGCAGCGGCACGATGCGCACCGCCTGATAGAAGTAGAAGCCCGCCCCCAGCAGCAAGCCGCTGAGAATCCAATCGCCGCGCCGATTGTGACGGACGGCGCGCACGAGGAAGATCAGGATCAGCGTGACGATCAACGGCGTGAGCGCGATGCGCAAGCCCAGCCGCGAGAGCATGATGTGCCAATAGCTGACCGCCACAAAAGCCGCCATCAGCACGCCCGTCAACTCCCCCAGCCGCCGATTCTCCTCGCCGTACATGGCGCGCCCCAGCCAATAGGCGAGCAGGATCGTCACCAGACCCTCTAGCCCGCTCGTCAACTTGAGCAGCTCGAAACTGATCGGAATGCCCGTGAGCTGATGCAGCAGGGCGATCAGGTACATTTGAAAGCTCTCGCGCCCGCCGTTATTCGGGAAGAAGACCGCCCGATTGCCGTCCAGCACTTTTTGAGCGTCCAGCGCCTTTTCGACGTGATCGCTGGTCATATCGGGCGGATACGCGCTCAAATCGCCCAAGCGCAGCCACGCGCCCAGCAACACGACCGCCAGCAGCGCCGCCAGAGTCCATGAGGGGCGCGGACGCAGCGCCTCCCTCAGCCTTCGCAGACTCGTTCGCAGCTCTGCCCGCCCGCGAGCGCCCTCCAGACGCGGCATGAAGACGCCCACCCACGCGCCGATGCTCAGCAGCCACGCCAAAGCGCCGAAAGTCGTGAACTGATTCTCGGCGTTGAAGAACCACGCCGCTAGGCTGCTCAGCACCCCGATGACGGCGAGGACGAGCCGCAAGCCGTGCGCGGCGAGGAAGCGATCGATTGGCGTGGCGTACGCTGCGTCGGGCGGCGGCGCGGACGGCGGCGCGAGGCGCGGCAAGCGCTGCAGCGGCAAGCCGACGTTGGTCACGGCGGCGAGGGCGGCGGCGGCAGCCATAGCCAGCAGCAAGAGCACGCCGCCCAGCGGCAAATCGAGGCTGCGGCGGGCGGCGGGCGACTGCAAATCGGCTGAGCCGATCAGCGCGATCAGGCTCAGTGCCGCCAACGCGGCGGCTAGAGCGGCTTGTTGGCGCGTGACGGGCAGACTCGCCGCCAACCAGCCCGCCCAAGGCGCGGGCGATGCAGCGCGCGGCGGCTGATCGAGGCTGAGGGGCGCGGCGGGCGCGTATGAGGCAGCCGCCAAGCGATCTTCGGGCAGCTCGTAAAGCACAGCGCGCAGGCGCTCGAAGGTGCGGCGCGGCGCGCGCAGAAATTGCCCCAAGAGCTCCGCCAAGCTCGGATCGGGCGGCTCAGTGGGCGGGGTGGGGTCGCTCTCAGGCTGGGCGGGGAGGTCGGCTTCCGCCTCAGGCTCGCTGGGCAGAGCGGATTGTTCAGGCAGATCGGTCATACGGGCGCGTCCTGCATTGAGCGTTATTGGAATGGCATAAGCCTAGCGCCTCGCCCCTGAATTGACAAGCACTTTCGGCAGAATGGATAAAATGGGCTATACTTTCGGCAAGTTGGCTTCCTAGCACTAGAAAGAGAGACTGATAACATGTTCAGCAGCGTGACCGATATGTTCGATAAACTGCGCGAGCGCTTCCAGCCGGAGAAGGCGCGCGGCGATAACGGCTTGATCGCCTTCGAGCTGAGCGGCGAGGGCGGCGGCAACTTTTGGCTGCAGGTCAGCGAGGGCGCGCTCAACATGGGCGAGGGCGCCCCGCCCGCCGATGCCGACGCCATCTTGCGCGCCGAGGCGACCGACCTGATGAAGATCATGGGCGGCGAGCTGAACCCGATGATGGCGTTCATGGCGGGCAAGGTCAAGGTGGAGCGCAACATGGGCATGGTTATGAAGCTGATGGGCTGGTTCGGCATGTAGGCAGGGCGGCTGGTCGGCAGATTGAACAATCTCGCCACGCAACTTGTTGTACAACTTAGCAAAAAGTGGCATAATGTAGCGCCAAAAGCGCTCTCGCGCCGATTTGAGAACAGCTCAGCTAAACGAAACACACTTTTCTCGGAGGTTTCAGTGGCAAGCGTATCGTTCAGAGGCGTTTATAAACGCTACGCCGGCGACGTGGTCGCCGTCAAAGACCTCAACATTGAGGTGGCAGATAAAGAGTTCCTTGTGCTGGTCGGTCCGTCGGGCTGTGGCAAAACCACCAGCTTGCGGATGCTGGCAGGCTTGGAGGAGATTTCGGAGGGCGAGATTCTGATCGGCGACCGCGTCGTCAACAACATCGCCCCCAAAGACCGCGACATCGCCATGGTCTTCCAGAGCTACGCCCTCTACCCCCACATGACCGTCTACGAGAATATGGCGTTTGGGCTGCGCCTGCGCAAAGTGCCGCGCGATGAGATTGATCGGCGCGTGCGCGAGACCGCCAAGAGCCTGATGATCGACCAACTGCTCGACCGCAAGCCGCGCCAACTCTCCGGCGGGCAGCGCCAACGCGTGGCGGTCGGGCGCGCCATCGTGCGCGAGCCGCAAGTCTTCCTGATGGACGAGCCGCTCTCTAACCTGGACGCCAAACTGCGCGTCGAGGCGCGCGCCTTCATCAGCAAGCTGCACCAACGGCTCGGCACCACCTTCATCTACGTGACCCACGATCAGGTGGAAGCCATGACCATGGGCACCCGCATCGCCGTGATGAACGCCGGCGAGCTGCAGCAGATCGACACGCCGCAGAACCTCTACGATCATCCCGCCAACATGTTCGTGGCGGGCTTCATCGGCAGCCCCTCGATGAACTTCTTCGAGAACTCGCAGCTAGTCGAAGAGGACGGCAAGCTCTACGTCTTGACGCAATCTTACAAGATTCCCGTCCCGCAGAAGCGCTACGAGCGCTACCGCGATCACATCGGGCAAGAGGTCATTCTCGGCATCCGTCCCGAATCGATCCACGACTCGCACTACACGCCGCCCAGCATCGAGCCCTCGTACATCGAGGCGAACGTCGACGTGGTCGAGCAGATGGGCAACGAGAAAATCCTCTACCTTGAGGAAGGCGGCAAGACTTTCATTGCCCGCGTCGATCCGCGCACCGATGCGCACGTCGGGCAGCGCATTCAGATGGTCATGGACGTGCTGAACATGCACCTGTTCGACGTCAAGACGCAAAAAGCGCTCTGATCGCGCCTGAGCATCACAGCTTCTGCACTTCAAGACGAGGGCGATTCGGCTAGGCTGCCTAAACGTCCTCGTCTTGTGTTCAACTCGTGGAGAGTGATGACCGATCATCTGACTTATCGCGTGATGGCGCAGCGCATCCGCATGTTCGTGCGCGATTGGCAAGGCGCCCAACCACCTGTGCTCTTTCTGCATCACATCACCGCCAACAGCCTCGAGGCGCTGCGCCTGGCGCGCCTGCTGCGCGGACGCCGACGGCTGATTGCGCCGGACTTGCGCGGGCGCGGCAAGAGCGATATGCCCTTCGGCGAATACGGGCTGGCAGTCCATTATCGGGAGCTGAGCGAGGCGCTCAAGCGGCTGCACATCAGCCAATGCGCCGTTGTAGGGCATTCCTTCGGCGCGATGCTGGGCGTGTGGCTGGCAGCGCACGAGCCTGAGCGCGTCACGCACCTCGTCCTGATCGATGGCGGCGCGCCGCCCAATCCGCACGAGGTGCGCGCGCTCAACGCCTACTACGATAGCATGGCTTACCGCTATCCCTCGCTGGATGCCTACATCGAGCGCTACAAGGCGCATCCGCTCTACCAGCCCTACACTGAAGAACTCGATGCGCTGCTGCGCAGCAATCTGCGTCTGCAGCCCGATGGCAGCTATATGCGCGTCATGGCGCGCTACGTGCTGGACGCCGAACGGGCGCCCGCCGCCGTCGCCCAATGGGCGGACTTGCCGCGCCTGTACGCCCAAGTGCGCTGCCCGGTGTTGATCCTACGCGCGGGCATGGGCATCTTCAGCCCAACCGAGCCCGTCCTGACCGACGAGATCGTCGCCCTGATGCAAGCGGGCATGCCTCAGGCGCAAGTGTTGACCATCCCAGAGGCGGGACATACTACCATTGTGACGATGCCGCATCCCCAGCGCGACGCCGCCCTTCTGCGCTTTTTAGGAGTCGCCGATGACGGACTTGAGTGAGCATTTAGCGGAGCAGCTCGAAGAGCTGAAGATGTTTCAGCGCGTCGATAAGGAGCTGGGCGCCACCCTCGACTTCGATAACGTGTTGATGCTGACCATGGATTGGGCGCTGCGGCGCACTGGCGCGGCGGCGGGCATGTTCGTGACCATCGCCGAGCAGGAGGGGCTTTTGAAATGCCTGACCGCGCTAGGCTACTCGCCCGCTGATGCTCAAACTAAGACCTGGCGCTTGGAGCGCAGCATTCTAGGGCGGGCAGTGCGCACCCGCCAAAGCCAGCACGTCACCGACCTCGCCGCCGACCCCGATCACTGCCCTGAGGACGCCCTGCCCGAGACGCGCTCCGTGATCGCTGTGCCCATTGAGCTGCGCGGCAGAGTCATCGGCGTGATCTGGTTGGAGGGCGACGCGCCCGATACCTTCAGCGCCGCCGACGTCGCTTTCGTCGGGCGGCTCGCTCAGCGCGCTGCCATCGCCCTCGATCACGCGCGGCTCTACCGCGAAGCCGCCCGCCAAGCCGACGAGATGGCGTCGCTTTACACTGCCAGCCGCATGATCTCCGCCAGTTTGGAGCGTCCGCAAGTGCTGGCGATTGCCGCCCAATCTCTGGCGACCACCTTGCGCGTCTCATCGGTGGTCATGGCGGATTACCGCAAGCTGCAAGGCGAGATCGAGATCGTCCACACCTACCGCCTCGCCACGGCGCGCCCTACCACGAGCGTCCTGCCGCAGCTCGGCAGCGCCCTCGCGCTGGAGAGCCTGCCCGAAATCCGCGACGCCATCGAGGCGCAGCGTGCCAGCAGCCACAGCGCACAAGCCGACTCGCTCTCCGACGCCCTGCGCGAGTTCATGGCGACCTACACCGCTCAGTCGCTCTTGATCATCCCGCTGGCTACGGCGCCCACCACCCTCAGCGCTGAGCAGAGCGAAGTCGTCGGCGTGGCGCTGGCAATCGAAAATCGCCACGAGCGCCACTTCAGCGCCGACGATCACGCCCTCGCCGAGGCGCTGGGCAGCCAGATCGCCTCCGCCTTGCGCCAAGCGCGCCTGTACGCCGAAGTGCGCGAGCTGGAGGGCATCAAAACGCACATGATCCGCATGGCGTCTCACGATCTGCGCAATCCGCTCAACTTGGCGATGAACTACTTCGAGATGTTCTTGGATACGCTTGAGACGGCGAGCTTCTCCGAGCGCCAAAAACGCTACGTCGAGCGCGTGCAAAAGGCGCATCAAAGCATGGAGACGCTCATCAAAGACCTGTTGACCCTTGAGAAGGTCGAGAGCGAGCGCGAGGCGCTCTGGCAGATCGTCGACTTCAACGCGCTGGTCAGCGCGGAGGTTGAGGCGCAGCGCGCCGCCGCCGAACTGAAGCGCCACACCCTGACTCTGCAACTGCCCGCTGCCACGCTCTACGTGCGCGGCAGCCAGACGCAGCTACGCCAAGCCATCAGCAACTTGATCAACAACGCCATCAAGTACACGCCCGACGGCGGCTTGATTCAGGTGCGCCTGAGCGCCAAAGAGCGCCGTCTGCTCCTCGAGGTGCAGGATAATGGCTACGGCATCAGCAAAGAGCGCCAAGAGCGCCTCTTCAGCAGTTTCTACCGCGCCCGCGAGCCGGGCACCGATCACATCGGCGGCAGCGGGCTGGGCCTGAGCCTGGTGCGCACCGCCATCGAGCGGCACGGCGGCAAGGTCTGGGTGAACAGCGAGGCGGGCATCGGCAGCATCTTCAGCTTTTGGCTGCCGCTGGCGCAGAGCTAGGCGCTCGGCGCGCCGATGTAGCCGCGCAATTGCGCCACCAGCGCGCCGAACTCAGCCGAATGCACCATCTCAAGGCGGCGCGGGCGCGCCAACGGCACCTCCAGCGTCACGCTCAGGCGGCTTGGGCGCGCCGTCAGCACCAAGACCCGATCCGCCATGAAGACCGCCTCCGTGAGGCTGTGCGTCACCATCAGGATGGTCTTGCCTGTGCGCGCCCACAGATCGAGCAGCTCCAGCTGCATGTATTCGCGGGTCATGGCGTCCAGCGCGCCGAAGGGCTCATCCATCAGCAGGACGGCGGGATTTTGGACGAGGGCGCGCCCGAGCGCGGCGCGTTGCGCCATGCCGCCGGAGAGCTGGCTGGGATAGACCTCGGCGAAGTCCGCCAAGCCCAGCTGCGCGAGAGCGTCTTGGGCGGCGCGGCGGCGCTCGGAGCGCGGCACGCCGCGCAGCGCCAAGGGCAGCTCCACGTTGGCGCGCGTGCTGAGGTAAGGCAGCAAGTTCGGCTGTTGGAAGAGGATGCCGATCTCAGGGCGCGGCGCTGTGATCGGCTGCCCTGCGAACAGCACGCGCCCGGCGCTGGGCTTGAGCAAGCCCGCCGCGATGCGCAGCAGGGTCGTCTTGCCGCAGCCGCTCGGTCCGATCAGGCAGACGAACTCGCCCGCCCGCAGCTCAAAGTGGACATCCTGCAGCACCTCTAGCGCGCCGAAGCGCTGCCAGACGCTCTCCACGCGCAGCATGGCCCTCACTCGCCCGACTCAGGCAACTCGTAGGACTCAGGCAGGAATTCGTTGGTGAAAGCGTCCTGATAGCCCTCGATGGAGTCGATCAAGCCCATCGAGAGCAGCGTCTCGGCGGTCAGTTTCCACGCCGACTCAGTGCTCTCGCCCAGCCGCTCCGCCTTCCACAGCTCAATCGAGCGCCGCAAGACCTCTTTCTGGACGGGATCGTCCTCGCCCAAGTTCTCGACGAACTTGCGGCTGACCTGATAGGCGAGGTCAGGATCGGCGATGGTCAGCGCCAAGCCGCGTCCGTAGGCGCGCGCCATGCCGCGCACCAACTCCGGGCGCTCGGCGATGGTCTTCTCGTTGGTCACCAAGCCGTTGGAGACCAGATCGGCGTAATCGCTGATGGCGATCACCTCGACCTCGAAGCAGCGCGCGGCGATCTGCAGCGGCTCGTTGGCGATGTAGATGACCGAGGCGTCGACTTGGCGCTCGCAGAAGATCGGGGCGGTGTCGAAGCCGATGGAGCGCACTTCGCGCAGCTCGGATTCCTCCAGCTCGGCTGCGTTGAGCAGCGCTTTCAAGCCGAAGTAGCTGGCGCCGAACTTGCCCGGCACGCCCACGATCTTGCCTTTCAGGTCTTCGGGCTTGCGGATCGGGCTATCCTTCGGCACGACCACGCCGACCGGGAAGCGCTGATACCAGCGGAAGAAGTATTTCACCGGCGCGCCTTGCGCCCGCGCCAGCACCACCTGCTCGCCGCTGATCATGCCGAATTGCAGATTGTTGATGGCGATGCGCGTCAAGCCGTCGGTCTCGTCGAAGCCGTGTTCGATGGTGACCTCGATGCCCTCCTCGCGGAAGAAGCCCTGATCAATTGCCATGTAGACGGGCGCGAACTGCACGTTCGGGATGTAGCCCAAGAAGAGCGTGATCGGAGTCAAAGCCGAGTCGCGCGCGGGGACGTCGCGATAGGGCAAGAGGGCGCCGGGCGTTGGCTCAGCGGTCGGTTCGGCGGTCGGCTCAGCAGACTCTGAAGGCTCTGAAGTCGCCTCTGAGGCGGGCTTGCTATGCGCGCCCTCTTCTTTCATCTCGCCATGCTCCTTTTTCATGATGCCGACTTGCGGATCGCCCGTCACGACGCAGGCTGAGAGCGCGAGGCTCAACACGAACAGAACGGTCAACAGTTTACGCATGGGTCTCCCTCCCTTTGTGGTTGAGAAAGCGCGTCACGGTTGCGGCGCGCGCCAACGCAGCGCCCGTCGCTCCAGCCGCGCCACGATCTCGTAGAGCAGCAGCGCGAGGGCGGTCAGCGTGAAGACGCCCACCATGACGCCCGCAGGATTGTACATGAAACGCGACGAGAAGATCATGAAGCCCAAGCCCGCCGTCGCGCCGTAGCCCTCGCCGACGACCGTGCCGACCACGGCGAGAGTCACGCTGACGCGCAAGCCGCCGAAGAGCGAGGGCGCCGCCGAAGGCAGCTCAAGGCGGTAGAAGGTCTGCCATGGCGAGGCGTTCAAGGCGCGGAAGAGCTCGCGCAGCTCGCTTGGCACGCCCCGAATGCCCACCAACGTCGCCATCAGCATCGGGAAGAACACGATCAAGGCGGCGACGACGCTGACCGATGCGACGCCCGGTCCGCCCAAGCGCGTGATCAGGATCGGGGCGATGGCGATCAGCGGCACCGCCTGAAAGCCGATCACGTACGGCGCGAAGGTGCGCTCGGCGAAGCGATTGCGCGCGATCAGGTAGCCCAGCACGAGGGCGCTCGGCACGCCCATCAGCAAGCCAAGCGTCACCTCCAGCAGGGTGGTGGCGAGGTGATTGGGCAGCGTGCCGTTGTTGATCAGCTGCCCAAAAGCCTGCCAGACGGCTTGCGGCGTGGCGATCACGAAGGCGAGGCTCGCCGAGTCGCGCGTCTGGATGTGCCACAGGGCGAGCAGCCCCACGGCGACCGCGATGGCGGGCAGGCGCGCCCACAGTCTGCGCAGCGGGCTCAAGCGCGGCGCGCTCAGGCGGGGCGGCGAGATAGTCTGTGTGCTCGGGCTGATAGTTTGCGCCATAGGCATCCCCTCAAGGCGGTTGAGCAGCGTTCGGGGCGGCGCACAGAGTGAGCAACGCAGACTCAGGGCGCGCAGGCGCCGAGTCGAGGTGAGTTGCCGTGCAGAGATGGCAAAGCGCGGCTTGATCAGCCGTGAACTATGCCGTCGACCTTCTCCCATCCGGACTATGACCGTCGGCTTCGGCTTCTCACCGAATCCACCGCTCAGCGAGGCGCTGAGACGGGTCGCGGGCTGAGCGCGCTGGGCGCATCACCGCCGGTGGGGACTTCCACCCCGCCCCGAAGGTCTGCATTCGTTCGTTCCTCCCAGAGTATAACACTTTGCGAAAAAAGACACAAGTGCCTCGCAGTTGGTCAGGTTGCACTGTGGCACGCCGCCGATGGCTGTGGTAGACTTCAGGCCGCGACGTTAACCTGACTTTAAGTGAGAGTCCGTGCCTTTACAAGGAGGGTTTCCCGTGAAGCGCTACAAGCTATTCCTCACCCTGCTCGCCTTGATCGCTCTGGCGCTGAGCGCAGCGCCCATCAGCGCCCAAGACGACCCGATCAAGCGCGTGCCGCCGATCCTGCCCGATCTGGGCGGGCGGGTGATCACCGCCGTCTCCTCTAACGACTACACGCCCTTCGCCTTCTTCGATCAGACGCTGAACAAGAACGTCGGCTTTGAGTACGAGCTGCTCGATGAGATTTGCCGCCGCTTGAACTGCGTCCTTGAGCATAAGGAGCGCGCTTGGGACGGCATGTTAGCCGCCATGAATCGGCGCGAGTACGACCTCGCTCACGTCGGCATCACCATCAAGGATGAGCGCAAAGAGCTGGTCGACTTCTCCGATCCGTTCACGGTCGTGGAGCTGCGCCTGCTGGTGCGCGCCGATGAGAATCGCTTCAGCAGCCTGAAAGAGCTGCAAGAGAACGCTCAGTACAAGTTCGGAGCGCATCCCGGCACGACCTCGTACTTCGTGGCGCTCGATATCGTGGGCGCCGAGAACGAGGCAGCGCGCATCGTGCCCTATGACGGCTTCGCCATCGCCGTGGAGGCGCTCATCAAGGGCGATGTGGACGCGGTCGTCGCCGATGCGGTCAGCGGCGTCGGTTTCATCGGCGCCACAGCCGATAAGCTCAAGCTGCTGGATGATGTCATCGGCACGGATCCGCTCGGCTTGGTCTTCCCGAAGGACAGCGACTTGGTCGAGCCGTTCAATCTGGCGCTCGCCTCAATGCGCTACGACGGCTACCTGAAGTACCTTGAGAACAAGTGGTTCTTCCTCTTCCAGCCCTGAGCGGACAGCTACGCAACAAGGCGGGCAGGCGCGAGTCTGCCCGTTTTGTTCAGAGTTGAGCGGAGAAAATCAGCGTTGCAGATCGAAGTGAGGGCGGGCGAATCGCGCCTTGTGCCGCTGAGCGAGCGGCTGCGGCAGCTGCCGTGGTGGGCGCTGGTGGCGGCGCTGCTGGGCATCCTGTTCGCGTGGCACATCCATACCGATCAGACCTACAACCAAATCTTTCGGGCGATCCTCAACGGCGTGAGCATCACGCTGTACGTGACGGCGGTTGCCTATAGCGCAGCGCTGGTGCTGGGCTTGCTGCTGGCTTTTGCGCGCCTTTCTAAGAATGTGATCGTCTACCAAGTCGCCACTTTCTACGTGGAGATCGTACGGGGCGTGCCAGCGCTAGTGTTGCTGCTCTACATCGCCTTCGTCGGCTTTGAGCTGTACGTCAACGCCCTGAACGGGATCGGCGGCTGGCTGCTGGAGCGCGGCTGGCTGATCGGGCTGGGCGAGCACCTCAACAGCTTGCGCCTGCGCGATATCGATAACTTGACGCGCGCGATTGTAGCGCTGGTGATCGCCTACTCGCCTTTCGTCTCGGAGATTTTCCGCGCCGGCATCGAGTCG
The DNA here is from genome assembly GCA_938005675.1 of uncultured Anaerolineae bacterium. GTDB lineage: Bacteria > Chloroflexota > Anaerolineae > Aggregatilineales > UBA2796 > CP2-2F. Next base: position 3,731 of record CALKXH010000081.1, on the reverse strand, counting down.
ATCCCGCGCGGGCAGATGGAGGCGGCGCGCTCGCTGGGCATGAACTACTGGCAGGCGATGCGCTACGTGATCTTGCCGCAAGCCGTGCGCAACGTGCTGCCGCCGCTCGGCAACGATCTGATCGCCATGCTCAAGGACTCCTCGCTCGTCTCGATCTTGGGCGTGCGCGACATCACCGGCGAGGGGCGAGTCGGGGCGGCGCGCACTTTCCGCACCTTCGAGACCTACAACATCATGGCGTTCCTGTACCTGAGCATGACGCTCTTGCTCTCAGGCGTTGTGCGTTGGATCGAGCGGCGCACCTCAGAGGGCAGGCATTAAGTCCGATAGACGATATCGCGCCGATTGACCATGCCGACGAACTGCACGCCATCGAAGACGGGCGCGTGATCGACGTTATAGGCATCCAGCTGCGCCTTGGCGCTCTCCAGCGGCTCGGTGATGAACAGGATCGGGAAGGCGGTCAGGGGCAGCATCACATCGGCGACGCGCACCCTGCCCCACTCAAGGCGCGGCACGCGCTCCACCTGCGCCGCCGTCACCATGCCGACCAGCGCGCCCTCGTGGAAGACGGGGAAGGCTTGATCGGGCGCGTGATCGAGGTAGCGCCACGCCAAGAGCGCCAACGGCAAGCGCGCGTCGATGAGCGGCACGTTATGGCGCAGCACGCGGTAGAGCGGCGACTCGTTCGGCAAGCCGCCTGCGCTCATTCGATAGCTCAGGCTTGCCGCGCCGTAGAGGAAACTGGCGATCAGGACGAACCACAGCGCGTTGAACCAGAAGCCCTCCAAAAAGAGCAGCAGGGCGAAAAATACGAACAGCGCCGCCATGCCCTGCCCGACTCGGCTGGCTTGGCGGGTCGCCTTGCGGTAGCTGCCGCCGAAATACCACAGCGCCGCCCGCAAGACTCGCCCGCCATCCAGCGGGAAGCCCGGCAGCAGGTTGAAGATCGCCAGCGTCAGGTTGATCAGCGCCAGCCAGCGGCAGATGGCGCCGGTCAGGTCGGGCAGGTTGCCTAGCGCGCCGAAGATCAAGGCGAGGCTCAGGCTGGAGAGCGGACCGAGGATGGCGATCCAGAACTCATGAGCAGGGCGTTCGGGGTCGCGGGCAATGAACGCCACGCCGCCGAACAAGTGCAGCACGATCCGCTTGACGGGGATGCGATAGTGCAGCGCCATGAGCGCGTGCGCCATCTCGTGCCAGAGGATCGAGAGGATGAAGATGACGGCGGCGAGCGCTCCGAACAGCCAGTAGGCTATCGGGCTCAGGCGCGGCACCTCGCGCGGCAGCACGGCAACCGCCAAGCTGAAGGTCACCAGCGCCCCGATCAGGAACAGGCTCGGATCGAGGCGTATCTCCACGCCGCCGAGCGTGCCTGCGCGCCAGCCGCGCGCTGTCGGGTCGAAAGTGGCGGGCGTTTGCCTTAAGAAATTCGCCATATCAGCTTAAGGGCTTGCTCAAGATACGGGCAAGATAGATTTTATCATTCATCCAGCACATTTGCCCAGATATCGGTGGCGGCGCGGTCGAGTTCAAGGGCGGAGTTGACGTAGCGCTCGGTGGTGGCGATGCTGGAGTGTCCGAGCGCTTGGCGGATCAGCTCGAAGGAGACGCCCGCCTCGTAGGCGCCGCGCGCGAAGGAGCGGCGCAGGTCGTGCGGGGAGATGCGCGGCAAGCCCGCCGCCCGCGCCGACTGCTGCACCACATTCCAGACGGCGCGGTCGGTGATGCCGCTGGTGATGACCGTCCCGTTCGCCCACACGCGCGAGAAGAGCGGATTATCGCCCTCCGGACGGGGGTGATGGGCGCGCCAACGCTCGATGGCGGCACAGGTCATCTCCGGGAGCTTCACAGGGCGCATTTTCTCGCCTTTGCCGTGAACTTTCAGGATTTGGTTGCGCCCTTGCCGCGTCAGATCGCTCCACAGCGCCGCCGCGACCTCGTCACGGCGCAAGCCGCAGGTCACCATCAGGGTGATGATCGCCACGTTGCGCGCTTGCAGGGCGGGATTGCGGCTGGGGGCGTTGCGCAGCTTGTTGAGCATGGCGCGAATCTCCTCCGCCGAGAGCCACGTGCCGCTGCGCTGACCTGTCTCGGCGCGCGGCGCCTTCACGCGGCTGAGTCCGCTGGCGACGGCGTACTCGATGCGCTCCATATCCGCCATGAACTGCGCCAACCACACCACGGATGCCTTCGCCTGCATGATCGACTGTTTGCCGAGCCCCTCTGCCTTCAGGCTGCCCAGCCACGCCTTCAAGTTGGCGGTGGCGAGGCTCTCGACGGCGAGCGCGATGGGCAACGCCTTCAAATCGAGCGCTTCGGGCGACAATCCGCTGACCTCGGCGAGGTAGCGCGCGATCCAGCGGCGATAGGCGCGTTGCGTGTGCACGGAGAGACCTGCCATCGCCACGAACAGATTGACATGCTCCAGATCGGGCGGCGCGGCGCTCGGCTGTTGGTAGGGGATGATGTCGCTCATGCCTCTCTCTCGGCGCGGAATGGGTGCAAAAAGTATAGCACGACTCGGCGCCGCCCGTCACAAAACTTGCCGCGCCCGCTCTGACGTGGTAAATCTCTGGGCGTGCAGGGTGGCGGGGAGGAGGTGAGTCATGCCCTTTCAGCTCGATCATGTCGTGATCGCGGTCTCGGATTTGGCGCGCGCCGTGGCGGATTATCGCGCGCTGGGCTTCACGGTGCTGGAGGGCGGCATCCACGCCAACGGCGCCACGCACAACGCGCTGATCGGCTTCGCCGACGGCACGTATCTGGAGCTTCTAGCCGCCACCGGCGAGGCGGCGCGCCCTGAGGCGCTCGATTTCAGCCCGATGCTGCGGCAAGGCGAGGGGCTGTGCGGCTGGGCGCTGCGCGCCGACGATCTGAGCGCGTTGGTGGCGGCGCTGGGCGCGCGCAGCGTCTCGATCAGCCCGCCCATCTCAGGATCGCGTCAAAAGCCCGATGGCGCGCAGCTGGCATGGCGACTCGCCCTCGTGGAGGGCGGCTTTCTGCCCTTTTTCATCGAGGACGTCACGCCGCGCGCCTTGCGCATCCCCGCCGACCCCGATCTGACCGCTCACGCCAACGGCGTCCGCGGCATCAGCGGCGTGGAGCTGGTCACGCCCGACCTCGCGGCGTCACAGGCGCGCTATCAGGCGCTTCTGGGCGTTCAAGCGCAGCCTGAGGATATGCCCGCTTTCCGCGCTTTCGCTTTGGAGGGCGCTGAGCTGATCCTCAGCGCGCCGCAGCCTGAGTCGGTTGAGCAGGTCATCGACTGGTCGGCGGCGCCGCTGAGCGCCTTTGAGGCTGAGATCAGCGCGCTCTTCAACGCCGAAGTGCCGCTTGAGGTGCAGGCGCTCCTGCATCGCTCCGGGCAGCTGTGGGGGCAGTACGAGGCGGCGATCAAGCGCCAGATGGCGGATCGGGCGGCGTACCTCGCGGCGCGCGGCGGCGTCGAGTCGCTGTACGCAGTGCGCCTGTGGCAGGCGCCCGTTGAGGAGTCTTTCCCGCTCGCCGATCTCGCCTTGACTCACAACGTGCGCCTCATCCTGCAAACGCCCGACCTCCCTTGAGCGCCCTGAAGTGACAAATGTCACGCCCTTTTTCTGGCAAAGGGTACTAACAAGCGTTAGTTCGCCGCTCTAGACTCAGAGTCAAGAGAGCTTGTTTTTCGGGGAGCTTTTCCAATGGCTAAAGGGACGATTTTCATAGATACCGAGCGCTGCAAAGGCTGCGGT
>CALKXH010000080.1 GCA_938005675.1 uncultured Anaerolineae bacterium | reverse complement strand
CATGAGAGCCTTGACCCTAAAGCAGCGCATATCCTTGTGGTAGATGATGAAGGTGCAATTCGGTATTCAATCAGCAAGACGTTGCAGCGCGTGGGCTACCAAGTCAGCTCGGCTGCCAGCGGCGAAGAAGCACTCATGATGCTGGAGCAGACCTCCTTCGACGTGGTTTTAACGGATATTCGGATGCCCGGCTTGAGCGGCGTCGAGCTGCTCGCCAAGATCAAGGATCGCGCGCCGGATACCGTCGTGATTTTGATGACTGCTTATGCCAGTCTTGGCACAGCCGTTGAGGCGCTGCGACTGGGCGCACACGATTACCTCGTCAAGCCCGTCACCAACCAAGATATCCGTCAGAGCGTGGCGCGCGGCTTGGAGCGCGCTCACAACATGCAGCGCCGCCGCGTGCTGATCGAGTCGATCCGCAACAGCGTCCGCGCGCTGACCGAAGAAGTGGGCGTGCGCGAAGGCCGTCCGACGCCGCCACCCGCTCAGCCGATCCAAGTGCCTGCCAGCACAATGACCATCGGTCCGCTGACGATCTTCCCCGGTCGTTATCAAATCCAAGTGGGCGAGCATTCGCTCAATCTGACGCCGACCGAGTTCGATTTGCTGCTGTATCTGGCGGCGCATCGCGGGCGCGTAGTGCCGTGTAGCGAGCTGGTGCGCGAGGTGCGCGGCTACACCACTGAGGAGGTCGAAGCCCGCGAAGTCATCCGTCCGCACGTCAGCAATTTGCGCCGCAAGCTGGAGAGCTGTGGGCAAAATCCCGATCTGATCGTGAATGTGCGCGGCGTCGGCTACCGCCTCTCGGAAGCCAGTGCCAACGGTGGTGAAAGCTCACAGGAGTGAAGCTGATGCAGGACTGGCTGGAGGCATTTTGGAGCGATCTGCTCAGCGAAGAGCCAGATCGGGTCGTGGCGGCGTGGGCGCGGCTGGAAGCCGACGATGAACGGCAAGCCGTGCGCGAGCATCTGCACAAAATGGCATCCGAGGCGGGCTGGGCGGAGGTGCAACGCCAAGCGGCGCGCGCTGCACTTTCGGTCATCCCGCCTGAAGATGACGCTCCCACCGACTGATGCCTGCTGAAATTATCAAGGTCTGGGCTGAGCGACTCAGTCTTGTCGACATCTGGCGCGCTGCTGAGCTCATCCGTGCGGGGCAGCTCGTCGCTTTCCCCACCGAGACGGTCTACGGCTTGGGCGCCAACGCCTTCGATGCAGCGGCGGTGGCACGCATCTTCGAGGCGAAAGGGCGCCCCAACACCGATCCAATCATCGTCCATTGCGCTGATGAGCCGTCCGAAGAGGTCGTAGACTGGTCGCAGTTGCCTGAGGAGGCTCGGCGCAGCGCGCAAGCCCTGATGAGCGCCTTCATGCCGGGCGCCCTCACGCTGATCCTGCCGCGCGGCAGGCGCATCCCGCCCATCGTGACGGCGGGCTTGCCCACCGTCGGCGTGCGCTTGCCCGCCCATCGCGTGGCGCAGGCGCTGATCGAGCTGGCGGGCGTGCCAATCGCCGCGCCCAGCGCCAATCGCTTCATGCACACCAGCCCGACGACCGCCCAGCACGTCTACGCCGATCTGGGCGAGCATATCCCGCTGATCCTCGACGGCGGCGCGACCGATATCGGCATCGAATCGACCATCCTAGATGTGTGCAGCCAGCCGCCACGTCTGCTGCGGCACGGCGGCATCCCGCTGGAGGCGTTGCAGAGCTGCCTCGCCGCTGCGGGCTTGCCTGAACGCATCGAAGTGGTGAAAGGCTACGCTCCGCCTGAAGAGACGATGCCCGCGCCGGGCATGTTCCTGAAGCACTACGCGCCGCGCGCGCCGCTCACGCTCTACTACGGCGAGGACGATACGCAGCTGCGCGCCACGCTCTATGCCGAGGCGACCCGCCTGGCGGCTGAGGGGCGAGTCGGATTGCTGATCGCGGCTGAAGACGCGCCCTTTTTGAGCGAATTGCCGAACGTCTGTGTGGAGATCGCGGGCAGCTTGAACAACTTGACCGCCGTGGCGCACAATCTGTTCGCAGCCCTGCGCAAACTCGACGATCAAGGCGTGAGGCGCATCCTAGCGCGCGGCTTCCCTATGCGAGGCATCGGCGTGGCGATTCAGGATAGATTGTCGCGCGCGGCGGCTGGGCGCGTGGTGCGCCTGTAGCCTCACGAGGCAACTTTCAGCACAAAGCTGAAGGTGCTGCCCGCTCCGACTTGGCTCTCTACCTGAATCGAGACGCCCAGCCGATCTAAGATCAGCTTGACGATGGAGAGCCCGATCCCGACGCCCTCAAAGCGCCGCCGCGAGCCTGACTCCGTCTGATAGAATTCGCGGAAAATACGCTCGATCTGGTCGCTCTCCATGCCGATGCCGTGATCGCGCACGTTGACGCGCACGCCCTCGTCCGTCCGTTGCACGATCACCTCGACGGGCTGATCTTCAGGGCTGAACTTCAAGGCGTTATCAATGAGCTGCTGCAGCACCTGCGCGATGGCTTGCTTATCGCCTAGGACGTTGGGCAGTTCATCGCGCAGCACCTTGATGCGATGGACTTTATCCGCCGAAGCCCAGCGGCGGTTGAGCGCGCGCAGGGCAAGGCTGAGCGAATCCTCAACGCGCATCGGCTCAACCTTCAAATCCAGCGAGCGCGCCAAATGGCGGAAGTTCTCCAGCACGTTCTCCAAGCGGGTGAGCGCTTGCTTGGCGAAATTGAGCATGGTGGCGAGGTTGTTCTCATCCAGAGCGGCGCGCATGGCGCCATCGAGCATGGAGATCGAGCTTTTCAATTGCAGCAGCGGCGTGCTCATCTCATGCACGGCGTTATGCACGATGCTATCGCGCAGCAGGCTGTACTCTTGCGAGGTGGTCTGAGCGATTTTCAGGCTCAGGTCGCGTTCGAGGAGCGCTTGGCGCAGCTGTTGATTCTCTTGGCGCAAGGCTTGGGCTTGGCGATGCAGGCGCAGCATACTGCGCAAGCGCAACAACGCTTCGGTCGGGCGCCACGGCAAATCGAGCGTAGCGTCGGCGCCGAGAGTCAGAGCGAGCTCTTCAGCCTCAGCTGTGCGCGGAGGCGCTAGGGCGATCACCACCAGTGGGGCGGAGGCGCTCCGCTTGAGCAGCGCGACCCCTTCCGAGCCGAGCGTCTGGGCGAGGGCGAGATCGAGGACGAGCGCATCAGGTTGCTGCTTTTGAAGCAGCTCATTCAGCTCAGCCCGCGTATCGATGTGGGCGTAGCGCACTTTGTAGGCGGCTTGTCCGAGCTTTACGGTGGCTACTGAGCAACGTCGCTCTCGCGCCGCTGCAAACAAAACATGCCCTTCAACCTCTGGGCTTCTGACTGCCATCTCTCGGTTTCCTGTGAAGTTGTCGCCACGCCATTTGGACTATAGGCATTATAACACACTCAAGCTGAGCTGCCTCAGCCTGCCTCTAGCCTAGCGCGCCGAGCTGCATTACAATTTAGCCCGATCAAAAGCCACTTCAGGAGCATCATGAGTTCTGCTAAACCTGATACATCGCGCGAACTGCCTGAATTGATCCTTGAGCCCTCGCGCGGCTGGCAAAAACTGAACCTGGGCGAGTTGTGGGCATACCGCGAGCTACTCTACTTCTTGATCTGGCGCGACGTCAAGGTGCGCTACAAACAGACTCTCATCGGCGCTGCCTGGGCGATCATCCAGCCCTTCATGACCATGATCGTCTTTTCGCTGTTCTTCGGGCGGCTGGCGGGCATCCCCTCCGATGGCGTGCCGTATCCGATTTTCAGCTACGCAGCGCTGGTGCCGTGGGCGTTTTTCGCCAACGGCTTGACGAACGTCTCCAACAGCCTCGTCAGCAGCGGCAACTTGATCAAAAAGGTCTATTTCCCGCGCCTAGTCATCCCGTTGGCGGGCGTGCTGAGCGGCTTGGTGGACTTCGCGCTGGCATTCGCCGTCTTGATGGTCATGATGCTGCTCTACGGCATCCTACCGACCGCCGCCGTGTTGACTTTGCCGCTCTTCGTGCTGTTGGCGCTGATGACGTGCTTGGCGGTAGGCTTGTGGCTCTCGGCGATGAACGTACAGTTCCGCGATGTGCGCTACGTGCTGCCTTTCTTGGTACAGTTCTGGCTTTTCGCCACGCCGATTGCCTATCCTAGCAGCCTGATCGAGAATCCGCTGCTGCGCGCGGTGTACGGCATCAATCCGATGGCGGGCGTGGTGGAAGGCTTCCGCTGGGCGCTGCTGGGCAGCCCGATGCCGCCCTTGCCGATGCTGCTCGCCTCAGCGGCGACGGCGCTAGTGGCTTTGATCAGCGGCTTGTTCTACTTCCGTCGCATGGAGCGCTTCTTCGCCGATATCGTCTAGGGCGGCGTGTGGCATTCGTCACCTCGAATTTGTGATGAGAATCTGATGTGTGACGCTAAACGAACGCTCGTTTGATTGTATAATATAGGTATAGTAAGTGAAAAAAGGCACAAGCGTGCCAAAGGAGCGCCGCCATGACTGACGCAATTCGCAGCAATGCGCCCATCGCCCTCGATCCCGAAGCTTTTGCGCCCAACAGCGAGTTCGTGCTGATCAAAAATTCCGCTTACCGCCTGCCGAAGGGCGTGCGGCAGGTGCAAATCGTTTCGGGCTACGCGTGGCTTTCCTTCGACGGGCGCGATCTGTTCTTCGGTGAAGGCGAGAGCGTTGAATTGCCGACCGACATGGAAGGGACAGCTGTCATTTCCGCCATCGACCGCAAGCCGCTCTTGATCGCCTTCAACTTCTAAGTGCTGCACGGCTGTGCAGCTGTGCTAGAATAGGCGGTGTGCCGCGCGGCACGCCGCTTATTCTATGTGAGCAAGAGCGTTGGAAAAGCTCAGCAATCGCCTATTCCTGTATGCGCTTTCGAGCGTTGTGATCGTGCTGGTCGGCATCGTGAGCCTCGTCATCCCCGCTGCGCAGCGCAGCGCCGAGCAAGCCGCCCAAGCCCGCGAGACTGCCCTCGTCGCCGCTGATTTGAACGCCACGCTGGATAGCCGCCTCGCCGTCCTGCGCGATCAGGTCAGCCGCGAGCAGACCGCCCAAGCCATCATCGCGGAAGTCACGGCGGTCTGGGCGGCGCAAACGGCGACTTACGCCGCCCTGCGCGCCACCGCCGATTCCCTAGCCTCTCAGGCGACCGCCCAAGCCGAGTCGCTCTACAGCACAGCGACCGCCCTCCCGCAACAGACGCAGACCGCTCAGGCGCGCGCCACGGCGACCGTCCAAGCGAGCACTGCCACAGCCGCCGCTTTCCAGACAGGCACTGCTGAGGCGCTCGGCAGCGCGGCGCTCGCTACGCGCGCGGCGGGAGTTGCCACCCTCAGCGCCGCCGAGACCGCCCTCGCCCAAGCTCAAGACCAGCGCGTCGGGACGGCGGTGGCGCGCGCCACGCTCAGCGCGGGGCGCGAGGCGGCTCTGCGCAACGCCGCCGCCCTCAACGCCGAAAATGCCGCCGTCCTCGAAGAAATTCTCAGCCTGCGGCACAGCGCGCCGATCACCGCCCTCGCCGTCAGCTCAGACGGGCGCTACGCCGTCGGACTCGACCGCGATCAGCTCTTGATCTGGTCGCTGCGCGATGGCGAGCTGCTGCAGAGCCTCGCGCATGGCGGAGTCGCGGTCAATCATTTCGCCATCGCGCCCGATAGCCGCAGCCTCGCCGTCGCTCTAGACGATGGGACGCTCGCCCTGTGGCGCCTCGGCGATGCGACGCCGCGCCTCGCCAAGGCGCACGACGCACCGATCTTTCGGGTCGTCTTCAGCGCCGACGGTCAGCTCTTGGCGACGGCGGGCGCCGATCAGACGGTCGTCTGGGCGACGAGCGAGCTGAAAATCCTAGCCCGACTGCGCGGCTGGGCGTGGGATGCGGTCTTCTCCAGCGGCGGGCGCTACCTGATCACCACCGGCGACGATGGCAGCCTGCGGCTGTGGGGCGTGCCCGTCCTTAAGTGAAAATTCCCTCTGTAGGAGCGTTCAAGATGACTGTTCAGACCATTGTGCCGATCCATCCGCGCGTACAAGCTTTCTTAGAGTCGCCGCGCAGGCTGCTCATCAACAATCAGTGGGTTGAGGCGGCGAGCGGCGAGACCTTCGAGACCTACGATCCCTCCAACGGCAAAGTTTTGGCGCGCTGCGCGCGCGGCGGCTTAGAAGACGTGGATCGGGCGGTCAGGGCGGCGCGCGCCGCCTTTGAGGGCGCATGGCGCGAGGTCTCGCCCGCTGAGCGCGCCAAGTTGCTGTGGCGGCTCGCCGATTTGATCGAGGCGCACGCCGATCCGTTGGCGCAGCTGGAGGCGCTCAACAACGGCAAGAGCTACATCAGCGCCAAAGGCGGCGATGTGATCTGGTCGGCGGATCATTTCCGCTACTACAGCGGCTGGGCGACCAAGATCGAGGGCAGCACGATCCCGATCTCAGTCCCGCGCCACTTCAACTACACCCTGCGCGAGCCGCTGGGCGTCTGCGGCTTGATCACGCCGTGGAATTTCCCGCTGGAAATCGCAGCGTGGAAGCTGGCGCCGGCGCTCGCTTGCGGCAATTGCGTCATCCTCAAGCCCGCCGAGCAGACGCCGCTCTCAGCCCTGTACTTGGGCGAGCTGATCCTCGAGGCGGGCTTCCCAGCGGGCGTGGTGAACATCATCACGGGCTTCGGGAATGAGGCGGGCGTCGCCCTGACCCATCATCCTGAGGTCGATAAGATCAGCTTCACGGGCAGCACCGAGGTGGCGCGGGCGATCATCGCGGCGTCGGCGGGCAACCTCAAGCGGCTCTCGTTGGAGCTGGGCGGCAAGTCGCCCTGCTTGATCTTCGCCGACTCCGACGTTGAGCGCGCCGCTGAGCAAGCCGCGCTCGGTCTGTTCGGCAACAGCGGGCAGAGCTGCGTGGCGGCGGCGCGCATCTACGCCGAGCGGAGCGCCTACGAGCGCGTCCTTGAGGGCGTGGTGGCGGTGGCGGGGCGGCTGAAGCTCGGCGCGGGCATGGCTGCGCCGCAGCCGGACATCGGACCGCTGATCAGCGAGCGGCAGCTGGGGCGCGTGCTGGGCTACGTGCAGAGCGGCATCGCGCAGGGCGCACAGGTCTGTGCGGGCGGCGGGCGCGCCCTTGAAGCGCCGTTGGCGGAGGGCTACTTCATGCGCCCGACCGTCTTCACCAACACCAAGCCCGAGATGGCGCTAGTGCGCGAGGAAATCTTCGGACCAGTGGCGATTGTCGAGCCATTCGACTCCTTTGAGGACGCCGTCCGAGCGGCGAACGACTCGCCCTACGGCTTAGCCGCCTCGATCTGGACGCGCGACCTGAGCAAGGCGCATCGCGCCGCCGCCGCCCTCAAAGCGGGGACGGTCTGGGTGAACACCTACGGGATGTTCGATCCCGCCTCGCCTTTCGGCGGCTACAAGCAGTCGGGCTATGGGCGCGAGATGGGCGCGGCGGCAATCGAGCTGTACACACAGCTCAAAAGCGTGTGGATCGGGCTGTGAGTTGCCCTGTGAGTTGCACAGCGGCGCGGCTCATGGCAGTATTGTGCGCAGGACGACTCAAACAGGAGAGGCGGCTCAGCCATGATTCCTTTTACGGTCATGACGTGGAATATTGAGAACTGGTTTCGCCCTGATCATCCCTCAGGTTCAGGTCCGCGCGATCAAGAGACCTATCAGCGCAAACTGACGAACCTCGTGCGCACCATTCAGGCGGTCTCGCCGGATGTGATCGGCTTGCAGGAGGTCGGCGATGAGGATGCCTTCGGCGATCTGCGACGCGCCTTGAACAATCGCTATCCTTACGGGCGCGTCTCGCGCCTGCCGGATGCGCGCGGCATCCGCGTGGCGTTCCTCTCGCGTTTGCCGCTGCTGCAGGCGCGCGATTTAGGCGATATGCCGCCCGAAGGTCTGACGAACGTGCCGAGCGGCGACGGCAGCAAGGCGATCACCAGCATGGGGCGCGGCATCTTGAAAGCGACGGTCGTGCTGGCGCCCGGCTTGCTGGTGAACATCGTCAACGTGCATTTGAAGTCGAAACTGATCACCTATCCGAACGGCAGGCGCTTCCCGCTGGATGAGAACGAGCGCGTCCGTTACATGGGCTATGCCCTGCTGCGCCGCGCCGCCGAAGCCGCTGCCGTCCGCGTGCTGATGAACGAGCTGATGACGGGCAACAACGAGCCCGCCATCCTGATGGGCGATTTCAACGACGGACCCGAAGCGGTCACCACACAGATGATGCTCGGACCAGCCGATCGCAGCCTCGCCCACCGCGACCGCTTCGATGACATCCGTCTGTACAACCTCGCCGATTACATCCCCGGCGGACGGCGCTTCTCGCGCATTTACCTGAAGGCGCGCGAGCTGATCGATCACATCACGGTCAGCCACGAGCTGATCTTCTACCTGCGCCAAGCCGATAGCATCGTCGAGCCGATTGAGAGCATCGACGCCGACGTGAGCAGCCGTCGCGACGCCACCTATCCCGATCACGCCGCGCTCTTCGCCCGTTTCGAGATTCCCGACGAGGAGGCTGACCGTCACTTCTCGATCACGCGCCCGCTCTAGGCGCTGAAAGCTGCGATCTGCTCCTGCAGTTTATCGCGCGAGACTTCAGGGTAGCGCGCCAAACGCTGATCGAAGTCCTGCATGATGGCGACCAGATCGGCTTTGGTGCGCGCCTCAAAGCGCATGGTGATGGCGGGCTGCGTGTTGCTGGCGCGCACCAGCCCCCAGCCGTGATCGAAGGTCACCCGCGCGCCGTCCAGCGTGATGACCTGATGCTCAGCGGCGAACTCTTGTTGCAGCGCCTCGATGATCTGGAATTTGCGGTCGTCGGGCGCTGAGACGATCACCTCCGGCGTGGCGACCAGCTTGGGGATGCTATCGAACACCTCGCTGACCGTGCGCGTCTCCTTGCTGAAAATCTCCAGCACCTTCAGCGAGACCAGCGGCGCGTCGTCGAAGCCGTAGTAATCCTCGCCGATGAACAAGTGACCGCTCACCTCGCCGCCCAGCAGCGCGCCCTCCTCCGCCATCTTCGCCTTCATCAGGCTGTGACCGGTCTTCCACATGATCGGCACGCCGCCGTGCGCCCTGATCTCATCTTCAAGCGCCTGACTCGCCTTGACATCGAAGACGACCTTAGCGCCCTGATGCCGCGAGAGCAGATCGCGCGCCAAGAGCGCCAAGAGCCGATCCGCCGCGATGTGATGCCCGTGCTCATCGATGATGCCGCAACGATCCGCGTCGCCATCGAAGCCGATGCCCATGTCCGCCCCGTTCTCCAAGACGGCGCGCTCAAGGTCTTTAGTGGTCTCTGGGTCTTCGGGGTTGGGCAGGTGATTGGGGAAAGTGCCGTCTGGCTCGCAGTACAAGCAGATCACCTCGACGCCCAGCTGCTCGTAGACGGGCTGCATGAACACCCCGCTCAAGCTGTTGCCGGCATCCAGCACGATTTTGAGCTTGCGCGAACCCATGCGCACTTTGCTGGCAATCGTCTGCAGGTGCTGCTTGACAAGGCTATCGTCGCGGGTGAGCGTCCCGTTGCCACGCGCGAAGTCATCCGCCTCGATCAGCGCCCGAATCGCCTGAATCTGATCGCCGTAGAGCGCGAAACGGTCGTATGCCATCTTGATGCCGTTGAAATCGAGCGAGAGATGGCTGCCCGTGATCTGCACGCCGCCCGCCCGCGCGCCGTGCTGCGCGCTGGCATAGTAGACCGTCGGCGTCATCACCTCGCCCAAATCGGTCACGTCCAGACCCGTGCTGAGCAGCCCCTCGATCAGCGCCGCCTTGAGCGTCGGCGAAGTCGGGCGGTTATCGCAGCCCACATAGACGCGCTCCGTTTGAAAGGTGCGCTGCATGTACGTGCCATAGCCCATGCCGACCGCCCGCGCCAATTCGGGCGTGATCTGCGGCGATTCGCCCGTGACCGTGCCGCGAATATCGTACTTGCGGAAGATTGCGCTCGGAAATTGCATCGGAAGTTGCCTTTCTGTTGTCTCAAACTTGAATGGGCGCGCCTGTGACGCAGTCCACGATATCGATCCTCGCCTGCGACGTGCCGCTCGCCGCCGCCACCAACTGACACAAACGCACAGCGCCCTCCACCACTTGCGAGAGCGTGTTGTGCGCCGCGCCCTCCAGCATGACGCGCAGCAGATTCGGCTCGGTGCCGCTGAAACGCACGTTGACGCGCCCGCGCTGCTCGAACAGATCGTGGATCGCCTCGACCGCCTCCTGCAAGCCCGCCACCGCGCTCAGATCGACGCGCGCGCTCAGCTGCGCCGAGGCGATCACCTGCGGATAGCGCGGAATCGCCGCCGCCAACTCGCTCAGAGCGCCCTCGCCCGCCCGCTTGCGCGCCGCCGCCATGCCCGCCAGCAGCAAGCCGACGTAAATGCCATCGCCGACGCCATGCGCCCCATCTAGAATGATAAGATGACCCGCCTGCTCGCCGCCAAGCGTCAGTTCGTGCGCCCGCAGACGCTCCATCACGTAGCGGTCGCCGACTTTGGTGCGGCTGAGCGCGATGCCATGCTCCGCGAGGTAATCCGCCAGCCCGCTGTTGCTCATCTCGGTCGCCACGACCGTATCGCCCGCCAACCGTCCGCGCGCCTTCAGCTGCACGGCGAGGATGCCCAGCATGTGATCGCCATCGATCAGCAGCCCGTCGGGCGCCACGCCGATGACCCGATCCGCGTCGCCATCGAAGGCGAGCCCCAGATCGGCGCCGTGCGCTTGAATCGCCGCCCAGAGCGCGCTCTTATCGCGGCGGACGTGCTCGCTGCCCGCCGCCGCGTTGATCGTGTAGCCATCTTGCGCGGTGTTGATCGCCCAGACCGCCGCGCCCGCCCGTCGGAACGCCTCCGGCGCCAGCTGCGCCGCCGCGCCATTGGCGCAATCCAGCACCAGGCGCAGCCCGCCCAGATCGACGCCCGCGATCAGGTGGCGGATGTAGCGCTCATCGGGCAGATCGGCGATCTGATCCTCAGGCGCCTGCGCCGCGAAGCCCTTGACGAGCGCCCGCAGCGCGCCGAAGCGCTCAGGCGGCTGATCGGGCGCGGGCGAGTCCAGGAGCGCCGCGCAGCGCGCTGCGATCTCCGCCTCTGCCGCGTCGGGCAGCTTGAAGCCATCGCTGCCGAAGAGCTTGATCCCGTTCTGATCGGCGGGATTGTGGCTGGCGCTGATCACCACGCCCAGATCGGCGGCGTAGGCGCGCACCAAATAGGCGACCGCCGGCGTGGTGGTGATGCCCGCCTCCAGCACGTTGACGCCCGCCTGCAGCAGCCCGCTGCTGAGCGCCGCCGCCAACATCGCGCCGCTAGCGCGGCTATCGCGCCCCAGCAGCGCCGAGCGCCCCGCCCCCAGCCACGCCCCGATCGCCCGCCCGATCTGCGCGACCGTGCCTGCATCGAGCGGGAAGGCGCCCGCTACGCCGCGAATGCCATCCGTGCCGAAGCGAATCGCCTCTCCGATTGCCATGCCGAACCCCGTCTTTGCGCTGTTGCTTTTCACGGCGCACAATCATAGCGCATTTTGCCCCGCTCGCACAGCCGCCGTATATGTATTGTGAGCGCCCGCTGGGTGTGCTACTATTTACGACCATCAATCGCTATAGACGCCGAGGGACTGACCTTATGACCGCTCAAACAAGTGCCTTACAAGAGATTCGAGCGCTTTTGCCGCGCTTTGACTTCGAAAGAATTTTCAACCTTTTGGGTTGGGCGCGCCCCGAAGACAGGAGTTGGTGGACGCTGAACTACGCCGACCCCACAGGCGCCCAGACTTGGCGCTACTGCCGCATCGCCGAGCTGAAAGGCGTCGCCATCTTCAAGATCGCCCCGCAGAACGGACGCGGCGAGATTCCCAAGCGCGCTGAGCGCCGCAAAATTCATCAGCAGCTGGCTCAGCAAGCCCGCCACCACGTCCTGATCTTCCTCGACTCGGCGAGCGCGCAAGCCTCTCAGTGCCTGATCTCCGTGGTGGACGAAACCGCCAAGAAGCCCATCTTCTACGAGCATCTCTTCGGCAGCCAACAGCCCGTCCAGCTGATGCTGGACAAGCTGATCGGGCTGTACGTGGACATCCGAGAGCTGGGCGAGGACGGCGACATCCCCCTGCCCGCAGTCTTGGAGAAACTCAGCGCCCTGCACGTCCAAGAGGTCAACAAGCGCTTCTACCGCGACTTCAGCGCCGAGCGCGAGGAGCTCGTCAAGTACATCCGCGGCGTGGATAGCCTCCTCGACCGCAAATGGTACGCCTCCGTGCTGCTCAGCCGCCTGATGTTCATCTACTTCCTGCAGAAGAAGGGCTTCCTGATCGGCAACCTCAACTACCTTGAAGACAACCTCAAGGAGAGCAAAACGGGCGGCGCCGACCGATTCTACCGCGCCTTTTTGCGCCCGCTCTTCTTCGAGGGCTTCGCCAAGCCGCTCAACGATCGCAGCCCTGAAGCCCGCGCCCTGCTCGGCGATATCCCTTACCTCAACGGCGGCTTGTTCCTCCAGCACGCCCTTGAGGAGCGCTACCCCGCTCTGGACGTCCCCGACCAAGCCTTTGAGCGCCTCTTCAGGTTCTTCGGCAAGTACACCTGGTACCTCAACAACCGCGAAGGCACCAAAGATAACGAGATCGACCCCGACGTGCTCGGCTACATCTTCGAGCGCTACATCAACGAGAAGGCCCTCGGCGCCTACTACACGCCCCCGGAGATCACCGATTATCTCTGCCGCCAGAGCATCGAACCCGCACTCCTCGAGCGCCTCAAGAGCCACCTGCCCGAAGCCAACTGCCCCTTCGACGACCTCGGCGACGCCCTCCTCAGCCAAGACGCGCGCATCTTGCGCATCCTCTGGCGCGAGGTGCTGCCCACCTTCGCCGCCCTAGACCCCGCCTGCGGCAGCGGCGCCTTCCTGAACGCCGCCCTCAAGAGCCTGCTGAACATCTACGGCGCTCTGGTCGGCAAGATCGAGGTCAGCGGCGATGGCGCGCTGCGCGAGGAGCTCAAGCGCGCCCGCGGCGATCACCCCTCTTTGGAGTACTTCCTGTGCAAGCGCATCATCACCGAGAACCTCTACGGCGTCGATCTGATGGCGGAAGCCGTCGAGATCGCCCGCTTGCGCCTCTTCCTCGCCCTGATCAGCGCCGTGACCGCCCCTGATCAGCTTGAGCCCCTCCCCAACATCGATTTCAACGTCATGCAGGGCAACTCTCTGATCGGCTTGCTGCGCATCCAGCCTGAGGGCGATATGATCGCCGACCTGAACGTCCGCGAATTCAACAGGCTGGTGGACGAGAAAGAGCGCCTGATCGACGTCTACCGCGTCAGCAGCAGCCTGACCCACGACCTGAAGCAACTGCGCGACCAGATCGACGCCCACCGCCGCGCCGCCCAAGCCCGCCTGAACCGTCTGCTGCTCGATGAATTCCAGCGCTTGAAGATCAGCTACCCGCTCGATCCTGAGAACAAAAAGAAAAAGCGCAAAAAGGGCGTGCGCCCGCTGGAGCTCGCCGATATCGAGGCGCTCCAGCCCTTCCACTGGGGCTACGAATTCAGCCCGATCTTCGCGCGCGGCGGCTTCGACGTCGTGCTGACCAACCCGCCCTGGGAGAGTTTGAAGTCCTTCGCTAAAGAGTTCTTCAGCCGCTACGACGACTCGATCAGCAAGAACAAGATGACCATCAAGGCGTTTGAGGCGGTGCAAGCCCGCCTGCTCCAAGACCCCGCCATCGCCGAGGCGTGGCGCGCCCAGCAGAGCAACTACGCCCTTCAGAGCGAGTACTTCCGCGCCGCCTACGTCCACCAAGTCGCTGTGGTAAATGGGGAGCGCATTCGTAGCGATCTGAACCTGTATAGACTGTTTGCCGAGCGCGCCTACCACCTGCTGCGCCCTGAGGGCGGTCATTGCGGGATCGTCCTGCCTTCGGGAATCTACTCGGATTTGGGCGCGCTCGGCTTGCGCGAGCTGCTCTTTGAGCGGACGCGCCTGCGCGGGCTGTTCGCCTTCGAGAACCGCAAGGGCATCTTCCAGGACGTGGTCAGGCAGATGAAATTCGCCCTCTTAGCATACGGGCGGGGCGGGCGCACCGAGCGCTTCCCCGCCGCCTTCATGCGCCACGACGTCAAGGAGCTGGAGGGCTTCCCCAAGCGCGGCGCGATCCCCATCGCGGTCGACCTCATCCGCCGCCTCTCGCCCATTTCGCTCTCGATCCCGGAGCTCAAGTCCGCGCTGGATGTCCAGATCGCCGATAAAACCCTGCGCTTCCCGCTCTTGGGCGCGGACGTCCCCGCCGCGTGGCGCTTGGAGCTCGTCCGCGAGTTCGACATGGCGAACGACAGCCGCCTCTTCCGCACCGAACCAGCGCCCGGCCGCCTGCCGCTCTACGAAGGCAAGATGATCCATCAGTTCACCCACCGCTGGAAGGACGCGGCGCTCAAGTACTGGATCGACGAGGGCGAGGGACGGCGCGCCCTCTTGGGCAAGCAGCCCGACGTCGGGCAGTTGCTCGACTACCAGACCTATCGGCTCGCCTACCGCGAAGTGGCTAACAGCACCAATGAGCGCACCTTGATCGCGACAGTCTTGCCGCCGCGCATCTTCGCCAATAATAAGCTGATCCTCTCAAAAGGCTTCGCCGACGCGCCGACCCTGCTCGCCCTCGCCGCCCTCTTCAACAGCTTCGTGCTGGATTTCCTGATCCGTATGAAGGTCAACGCTAATGTAAGCGCGTTCTACGTCTATCAGCTGCCGGTGCCGCGCTTGGCGGCGGGCGAGCCGTACTACGCGGAGCTGGTGGCGCGGGCGGGGCGGCTGATCTGCACGGAGGCGGCGTTCGATGACTTGGCGCGGCAAGCCTCGGAGCGGATCGGGCAGCCGATTGTCGGCGCGCACGATCCGAGCGAGCGGGCGCGGCTGCGCGCCGAGATCGACGGCTTGGTGGCGCATCTGTACGGGCTGAGCGCCGAGGAGTTCGATCACGTGCTGGCGAGTTTTCCGTTGGTGGCGGAGTCGGTCAAGGCGGCGGCGCGCGAGGCGTTCCGCGCCATAGGGGGGTGAGCGATGCCGCGCATCTTCGATAATCTGAGCGACGAGGGTCAGCTGCTCAGGGCGCTCCTGACGGCGCTGGAGGGGGCGCTACGGGCGGATTTTTGCGTGGGGTACTTCAATCTGCGCGGCTGGGAGCGCTTGGCGGACGCGGTCGATGGCTTGGCGGGCGAGCTGATCGAGGGCGAGCGGCGCTATTGCCGCCTGCTGATCGGGATGCAAGGGCGCGAAGACGAGGCGGTCGAGCGGCTCTATCGGGCGCGCGATGAAGACGATGAGGACTCCGAAGGGGAGTGGATCGATAACGCCGAAGCGCTGAGGCGCAAGCGCGCGGTGGCGGAGTCGTTCTACAAGCAACTCAGTTTCGGGCTGCCGAGCGAGGCGGCGGAGAAGGGTCTGCGGCGCTTGGTGGAGCAGTTGCGGTCGGGGCGGCTGCAGGTGAAGGTCTTCACGGCGTATCCGCTGCACGCCAAGCTGTACCTGACCTACCACGACTCGGAGCGGACGCCGATCATCGGCTATCTGGGCAGCAGCAACCTGACCTTAGCCGGCTTGGGCGGGCAGGGCGAGCTGAACGTCGAGGAGCTGGACGGGGATACTGGGCGGAAATTGGCGGGCTGGTTCGCGGATCGCTGGGCGGATCGGCACTGTCTGGAGATCACGCAGGAGCTGATCGAGGCGATAGAGGCGTCGTGGGCGCGCGAGGCGCTGCCGCCGCCGTATTTGGTCTACCTGAAGATGCTCTATCACCTCTCGGAAGATGCGCGGCTGGGCATCTACACCGATCTGGACTTGCCGCCGCAGTTCTACGAGGGCGAGCTCAGGCTGCTGAAGTATCAAGCGGCGGCGGTCAAGCTGGTGGTGCGGCACATCGAGCGGCGCGGCGGGGCGATCTTGGGCGATGTGGTCGGTCTGGGCAAGACTCTGATGGCGATGGCGGTGGCGGCGGTGTTCCATCAGCGCGGCTTGGAGCTTCTGATCGTCTGCCCGAAGAATCTGGTGGGCATGTGGGAGAATTACCTGTATCGCTTCCAGCTGCCGGGCAAGGTGATCGCGCTCAGCTTGCTGCAACGCGAATTGCAGGGCTTGCCGCGCTATCGGCTGCTGATCGTGGATGAGAGCCACAATTTCCGCAATCCTGAGGGCAAGCGCTACGCCGCGCTGCGCGATTACATCCAGAAGAACGAGTGTCGCTGTCTGCTGCTCTCCGCCACGCCCTATAACAAGAGCTACGGCGATCTGGCGGCGCAACTGGGCTTGTTCATCGACGACGACGCGGATATCGGGGTGCGTCCGGAGCGCTACATCAAGGCGCTGGGCGGCGAGTCGATGGCGATGGCGAAGCATCAGGGGCGGCTGAGCAGCTTGGCGGCTTTCCGCGCCAGCACAGAGGCGGACGATTGGCGGGAATTGATGCGGCTGTACCTCGTGCGGCGCACGCGGCACTTCATCCTGGAGAATTACGCCGAGACCGATCCGCTGACGGGGCGGCGCTATCTGGAGCGGCACAACGGCGAGCGCTTCTACTTTCCGCTGCGCCGTCCGCGCACGGTCACCTTCGAGTCGGGCGCGGACGATCCGTACGCGCAGCTGTACTCCGATGAGGTGGTGGCGGCTATCGAGTCGCTCTACCTGCCGCGCTACGGCTTGGGGCAGTACGTCATCGCCGAGCGGCACAAGGGCGCGCCCGAAAAGGATCGGGCGATCCTGAACGATCTCTCGAAGGCGGGCAAGCGCCTGATGGGTTTCTGCCGCACCAACCTGTTCAAGCGCCTAGAGAGCAGCGGGGAGTCGTTCTTGCGCTCGGTCAGGCGGCACGTGCTGCGCAATTACGTCTTTCTGTACGCGCTGGAGAAGGGCTTGCCGCTGCCCATCGGCACGCTCGATGCGCTCGCCTTCGATTCGCGCTCCGAAGATCGGGATGAGGCGCTCTTGGGCGCGGCGAGCGACGACGAGTCCGAAGAGAACGTGGTGCAGCTGGACGATTCGGCGCTTTTGGGGGGCGATCAGGATTATCGGCGGCAAGCGGAGCGGGTCTATGAGTGGCTGCAGAAGACCAAGCGCTTCAAGTGGATCGAGCCGCGCTACTTCAAAGAGAACTTGGCGGTGCATCTGCGGGCGGATTGCGATCAGCTGAGCGACATCTTGAGGCGCTGCGGTCCGTGGCAGGCGGAGCGGGATACGAAGCTGAAGGCGCTCTTGAAGCTGATCGAGGCGAAGCGGGGGCAGAAGATGCTGATCTTCTCGCAGTTCGCCGATACGGTTGAGTATCTGATCGATCAGTTGGAGCGGCACGGGGTTCGGCGCGCCGAGCGGGTCACGGGCGAGAGCGAGGACCCGACGGCGATCATCAAGCGCTTCAGCCCGATCAGCAACGGCGCCAACATCCCGCCTGAATCTGAGATCGACATCTTGATCGCCACGGATGTGCTGAGCGAAGGTCAAAACTTGCAAGATGCGTCGATCGTGGTGAATTTCGACTTGCCGTGGGCGATCATCCGCTTGGTGCAGCGGGCGGGGCGCGTGGATCGGATCGGGCAACGCGCCGATGCAATTGATTGTTACTCGTTCATGCCCGCTGAGGGCGTCGAGAAAATTATCAGGTTGCGGTCGCGGGTGCGGCAGCGCCTGGCGGAGAATCAAGAGGTGATCGGCTCGGATGAGCAGTTCTTCGAGGATGAGGCATCGGCGGAGGTGTTGCGCGAGCTGTACACGGAGCGGGGCGACATCCTCGATGACGATCAGGATGAGGAGGTCGACTTGACGTCGTACGCCTACGAGCTGTGGCAGGCGGCGGTGCGGCAGCACAAAGCGCTGACCGACAAGGTGGAGCGCTTGCCGAATATGGTCTACAGCGGGCGGCATTTCGTCGGGTCGCCGGAGTCGCCACAGGGGGTGCTGGTGTACACGCGCAATCAAGACGGCTACGACGCGCTGGTCTACTTCGATCAGGCGGGGCAGTTGGTGACGCGCTCGCCGCTGCGCATCCTGAAATTGGCGGAATGCGCGCCTCAGACGCCGGCGCAGGCGCGCCATCCGCAGCATCACGCGCTGGTGGCGAAGGCGGTGGTCTATCTGCGCCGCTCGGGAGGGAGCAGCGTCGGGGCGTTGGGCGGTCCGCGCGAGCTGCGCCGACGCTTGTACGATGCGTTGCTGCGCTACCATCAGACGCTCAGAAAGGAATCGCCGCTCTTCAAGGCGGAGCTGGAAGAGACGCTCCAAGAAGTGTACCATTATCCACTTTTGCGCCGAGTCATGCGTGAGTTACGGCAGTTGTTGGGCAGCAAGCCCAGCGACGAAAAGATAGCCGAAGCCGCCATCGCTTGGCGGCGGGCGGGCGGGCTGTGCGATCTCTCGCAGCGCCCTACCTCTTCCTACGAGAGCGATCCGCGCTTGCTGTGTTCGCTCGGTCTGTTCGAGCTGCCGACGGCGTGATGGGCAATCTGCTCGCGGCGCAGTGACGGGCGTGTGCGCGGCTAGTTTTCAAAGCGCTTTGCGACGTTCAAATTGCGTTATAATTGATCAAACGGTCTGTCCTGCCACTGACTTATCAGAGGAGAGTTGCGCTCTATGTCGGATTTGTCGTCTCAAGCTCAGCCGCGCGTGTTCATCTCGTATGCCCGCGCGGATGGTGAACCTTTCGCCACAGCTTTGCGCCAAGCTCTAGAGCGCGAGAACATTCCGCTCTGGCAGGATCGCGTTGCGATGGAGGGCGGGCGCGATTGGTGGCTGCAGATCGAGGAAGCCCTTCAAAAAGTCCAGTTCATGGTCTTGATCATGACGCCCGGCGCTTTCAGCTCTGAGTTCGTGCGCAAAGAATGGCGCTACGCTCGTCAGCAGGGCGTATGCGTCTATCCCGTCAAGGGGGCGCCCGACCTCGACTTCAACGCCTTGCCCCGCTGGATGAATTCCGCCCATTTCTACGACTTGGGCTACGATCTAAACGCCCTGCAGCGCGGTCCTGAATGGGAGAGCCTCTTGGCGAAACTGCGCAGCGAGTGCCGCCAAGCGCGCGTGCCGTTCATGGTGGAGGATTTGCCCAAAAACTTCGTGGCGCGCCCTGAAGAGTTCAATCAGATCATCTCGAAGCTCCTCGACGAGCGGCGCGAGAACCCAGTGGCGATCACGGCGGCGCTGCGCGGCGCCGGCGGCTACGGCAAGACCACCATCGCCTTAGCAGTCTGCCACGACGCGCGAGTTCAGGAAGCGTTCGACGATGGCATCCTGTGGGTGACGCTGGGCGAGAACCTGACCGAGAGCGACTTGCTGATGCGAGTTGAGACGCTGATCTACACGCTGACGGGCAGACGCTCCGACGCTCCGACGCTAGAGGGCGCCGCCCACAAGCTGCGCGAGGTGATCGAAGAGCGCGACATCCTGCTGGTGATCGACGATGCCTGGCGGCAGAGCGACCTGGAACCGTTCTTGGGCGGTGGCAAGCGCTGCGCCCGCCTGATCACCACCCGCCTCGGCGATATCCTGCCCTCTGAAGTCGTTCAGATCAGGGTGGATGCCCTGAAAGATGGCGAGGCGCTGCAGCTCTTGCGGACGAGCTTGCCCGAAGGCGAGACGACGGCGCTGCAAGAGCTGACGCGGCGTCTGCACAACTGGGCGCTCTTGATCAAGCTGGCGAACGGCACGTTGCGCAAGCGCCTTGAGCGCGGCGAGACGCTCGGTCAGGCGCTTGTGCGCATCAATGAAGCCTACACGCGGCGCGGACTGGGCGCTTTCGATCCGAGAGACCCTGAGAGTCGGCGCGAGGCGGCGCGCGCCAGCTTGGAGGTCTCGCTGGAGCTGCTCAGCGCCGAGGAGCGCGCCCGCTTCGGCGAGCTGGCGATCTTCCCCGACGACGTCGACGTGCCGCTGAGCGCCGCCGAGCGGCTATGGGGCGCGACTGGCAACTTGGACGATCTGGCGGTCGAGGAGTTGTGCATGCGCCTCGACGACCTCTCGCTGCTGTTGCGCTTCGACCTGAGCGTGCGGCAGCTGCGCCTGCACGACGTGGTGCGCCACTACCTGCGCGAGGCGCACGCCGAAGAGCTAAAAGTCTGGAACGAGCGCTTCCTGCGCGCCTATGGCGTGGATCGCTGGGCGGACTTGCCGCCCGACGAGCCGTACCTGTGGGATCACCTCGCCTACCACCTGCTGGCGGCGGATAAGCGCGCCGAGCTGCGCGCCTGCCTGCTGGACTACGCCTACCTGCAGGCGAAGCTGGACGCCCGCGACGTGAGCGCCCTGCTGAGGGACTTCGACGCCTACTTGAGCGGCGGCGACGACGCGCCCGTCCGCCTCGTCCGCCAAGCCGTCGAGATGAGCGCGCACGTCCTAGACGACAAGAGCGCCCTCAGCCATCAGCTCTACGCTCGGCTCTTCGCCCACAGGGAGCTGTCCGAGATCGCGGCGCTGCGCGCAGCGGCTGCCCCGCGCCTGCAGCCGCTGAACGAGCCGACCCACTACCAAGCTGGCGGTCACCTGCTGCGCACCTTGCGCGGGCATGAGGGAGAGGTGGTGGGCGCCCTCCAGCTCGCCGACGGGCGGCTGCTCTCGTGGGCGGAGGACAAGACGCCCCGCCTGTGGTCGGCAGACGGGACGCCGCTCGCCGTCCTGCGCGGGCATGAGGGGAAGGTGAATGGCGCGCTGGAGCTCGCCGACGGGCGGCTGCTCTCGTGGGCGGATGACAAGACGCCCCGCCTGTGGGCGGCGGACGGGACGCCGCTCGCCGTCCTGCGCGGGCATGAGCGTTCAGTGCGGGGCGCGCTGGAGCTCG
>CALKXH010000079.1 GCA_938005675.1 uncultured Anaerolineae bacterium | reverse complement strand
CAGGCGCAGCGCGGCGACGTGCAAGCCTTCAACGGCTTAGTGCTGCGCTATCAGAGCGCCATGTACAACCTCGCCTTCCGCCTGCTGGGCGACCCCGATCTGGCAGCTGATGTCACTCAGGATGCCTTCATCGCCGCCTTTCGCGGCTTGAGTCAGTTCCGCAGCAGCAACTTTCGGGCGTGGCTGGCGCGGATCGTCACCAACGCCTGCTACGACGCCCTGCGCCGTCGCCGTCGGGCGCCCGCCTCGCTGGATGCCATCGCCGAGGGGCGCGCCGATAGCGCCGATCAGCCCGCTCTGCTCAGCGACCCCGACGAGAGCCCTGAACAGCTCGCCATGCGCCAAGCCCTCAGCAAGGCGATCCAAGACTGCTTGAACGCATTGCCGCCCAGCTTTCGGACGGTGGCGATCCTGCGCGATGTGCAAGACTTCTCCTACGATGAGATCGCCCTCGCGCTCAATCTCTCGCTCGGCACGGTCAAATCGCGCCTGAGCCGCGCCCGCCACAAACTGCGCGACTGTCTGCGCGCCGTACGGGAACTTTTTCCCAGCGCTTACCGTCTGCTAGAGCAGAAGGACGAGACGCCATGACGCCCCTCACGCCCGAAGACTTCGAGCTGCTCTCCGCCTACCTCGATGAGGCGCTCTCCGCCCGCCAACGCGAGGCGCTTGAGGCGCGCCTTGCCGCCTCGGCTGAGCTGCGCGCCCAACTGGACGAGCTGCGCGCCATGCGCGCCTTGCTGCGCAGCGCGCCCGTCGTGCGGTTGCCGCGCGACTTCCGCCTCGACCCCGCCACGCACGCGCGCAGAGTCTGGTGGGCGCGCTTGGAGACTTTGCGCCTCACCAGCGCCCTCAGCGCGGCAGCGGCTGTGCTGCTGATCGCGCTCGGCATCCTGCTGAGCAACTCCCCGCGTCCGCCTGCGCAGCCCGTCGCCCTGCAGCCGACCCTCACGCCGAGCGCCGTCGTCTTTCAGGCGGCTGAGCCGCCCACGCCAACGGTTCTAGCGACTGTCCCTCAGCCGCCCGCCCTAGCGCCCGTGCCGCCCACAGCAGCGCTCGATCTCACCCCTGCGATCAGCTCGCTGATGGCGACCGAAGCGCCGCCTGAAAGCGCCGAGATGCCGCCGCGCGCCCTGCCGACCGTTGCCCAGACCGTCGTGCAGACTGTTGTGCAGACCGCTGAGCCGACTCCGCAAGCCGACGCCGCCGATCAAGGCGCGCCCGATGCGCAAGCGACCCTCTCGCCGTTGGCGCGCTTGGCGATTCTGAGCGGCGTGGTGCTGCTGATCGTCGGCGGCGTGCTGTTCCTGATCGCCACCTTCCAGAGACGCCTATGACTCAAGCTGACCTGTACTGCCTGCGCTGCGGGACGCGCATGACCTACGGCGAGCGCTTCGGCAAGCTCCGCCCGTTCTGCCCCGCCTGCGATTACGTCCACTTTGAAGACCCAAAGGTCGCCGTCGCCGTCTTCATCCGCCACGATGAGCGCGTGCTGCTGGTGCTGCGCGCCAACGAGCCCGAGCGCGGCAAATGGGCGCTGCCCGCCGGCTACGTCGACCGCGGCGAAGACCCCAAAGCCGCTGCGGAGCGCGAAGTGCTGCAAGAGACAGGCTTGCAGGTGCGCGTCACGCGCTTGATCGACGTGCTCTACGAGGGCGTGATCGTGATCCTCTACGCCGCGGAGGTGATCGGGGGCGATCTGTGCGCCGCCGACGACGCCGCTGAAGCGCGTTGGTTCGCCCGCCAAGAGCTGCCCGAAGTCGCCTTTCGCAGCACGCGGCAGGTCATCGCGGCGTGGCAGCAGGACGGCGCGCTCTAGCCGCTACCACAAGAACGCCGCCGCGCCCATCGTGTAGCCGGCGCCGCTCGCCACAAACAGCACCAGATCGCCCTCCTGCGGCGCATCGCCCTGCTCAATCGCGTCATCGAGCGCCATCGGCATACAGGCGGAGCCGGTGTAGCCCCATTTCTCCATGATGGTGTGCGTCTTGCTCATCGGCAAGCCCAGCTCGCCCATGACCGCCTCGATGGTGCGCAGATTGAGCTGCGTGAAGTAGATTTTGGCGACCTCCTCAACGCGCCGCCCGATCTTCTCCAGCAGGGCGCGGATGAGCGGCGTCCAGTGGCGCTGATTGGTATCCGGCGGGAAGCGCTTTTGAATGCGCAAGTACTGCTGCGCGCCTTGGCGCAACGGCGCGTACGTGCCGCCGACGAACACGCCCATATAGTCGTGGAAGCTGCCGTCGGCGATCAGCTTGGCGCCCAGAAAGCCGGGGCGTTCGCTCGCGCCCAGCACCACAGCGCCCGCGCCGTCGGCGAAGAGTGTGCAGGTGCGCTTATCCGTCCAATCCACGAAGCGCGTCATGCCGTAAGCGCCAACGACGAGGATGTAGGTGTAGTCGAGGTCGGTGGCGATGTACTTGGCGGCGATGTCCAAGCCGGTCAGCCAGGCGGCGCAGGCGTTGTTGATATCGAAGGTGGCAGCCCGCCGCGCGCCGAGCTTGTACTGCACGACTGAAGCCGTGCCGGGCGAGATGTAATCGGGCGTATCAGTGGCGAGGATGATCAAGTCGATCTGATCGGGCGTGAGCTGGGCGCGCTCTAGCGCCTGCTGCGCCGCCGCGACCGCGAGATCGCTGGTGACTTGATCGTCGCGCATGATGCGCCGCTCGCGGATGCCGACGTTCTGCACCAGCCATTCATCCACAGGCTCGCCCAGCATCTGATCGAGTTCGGCGTTAGTCAGGATGCGCTCTGGCACGTAGCGTCCGCTGCTGAGAATTCGTGCGTGACGGGTCATGTTGAAAAATCCTTTTTTTGCAGATTTTTTGCGAATTATTCTAGAGCGCCGAGCGCCTTTCGGCTAGAGGTCGGGCTCGGCGAGGGCGTAGGCGCGCAGGTTGCGGGCGTACGCCGCCCGAATCTGGGCGCCGTGATCGTCAAAATGCCCCTTGACGCGCTCGGAGTCGAGTTGAGCGGCGCTATGGGGCGTGTGCAAGGCAGCGAACTTGCGAACTTTGCGGCGGTACTCGAAGCGCTCCAGCCAATCGCCCAGCTTGCCGCTGAGCAGGCGCTCGGCGAGGCGCTGCAGGGCGCGTCCCAAGCCGCGCGGGGCGCCCTCGCCCAGCTGGTAGAGCGCCCCTTGAGCGTTGGGCAGAAAGGCGCGCGTCCAGCTATTTTGCAGGCGCATGGCGCGGTAGAGCGCCTCGCCCGCCAAGGGGATCATCTGCGCCAGCTCGTGCGCCATGTAAATATCTTGTTGCGTTTGCGAGAGCGCCGTCTCAGAGAGGACGTAATTCGGGCAGAGCTGCACGCCGCGCAGCTGCGCCAGCCGCACCACCAGCACTGCCAGCAGGCGCGTCAGCCAGACTCGGTTCGGGGCTGTGACGATCAGGAAGTCGATATCGTCATGGGCGTGGCGGGCGTTGTGCATGGCGAGGGCGCCGGTCAGGGCGACCATGCGCACGAAGGGCAGGTGCGCCAAGAGCTTGCCGTAGAAGCGCGCTCTGGGCAGCAGCGCCTGCGAGGCAGCCCGACGGCTCAGCCGCGCAGGGAGCGCCGCGCCGCGCCCGCGCAAGAGCCAGAATTCGTCGCAATGTTCTATGTAGCGCGCCAAGCGCGCCGAGCCGTACAGCGCCGCGCGCAGCGTGGGCAGGTCGGCGGCGCAGCCGATCAGGAAGTGATGCAGCTCGGCTTCGGTCAGCGGGCAGTTGAAGATATCGGCGTACAGCAAAGTGCGCAGGATGGCGCTCTCAAGCGGGGTGAGGCTTTCCATTGGACGGGCTTTCTAACACGTTATCGCTGCTTTGAGTATACGCCGCTTTCTAAAACGCGCTCAGCGGCAAAACTTGAAGGGCTGCGCTACAATTGCCTCAAAAAAGTATTGAGGAGACGCCTTTTATGCCCTCTCTAGTTACGATTGAACGCCACATCATTGAGCAGCAGCGCCAATACCCCGATGCAACCGGCACTTTCACGCAAATCCTGCAGGATATGGCGCTGGCGGCTAAGATCATCGCGCGCGAGGCGCGGCGCGCTGGCTTGGTCAACATTCTGGGCACAGCGGGCTCGCTGAACGCCTCCGGCGAGCTGCAGCACAAGCTGGATATCTTCGCCGATCAGATCATCTTCAAAATGAACGACCACACCGGGCGGCTGTGCGTGATGGCATCTGAGGAACACGACGATATCTTGCCGATCCCAGAGCACTTCCCCTGCGGGCGCTACGCCCTCGTCTTCGATCCGTTAGACGGCTCCGGCAACCCGGACGTGAACGCCAGCATCGGCACGATCTTCGCGCTCTTTCGCAAGGTCAGCGCGGGCGAGCGCGGCGCGCTGGCGGATGTGCTGCAGTCCGGGCGGCAGATCGCGGCGGCGGGCTACATCGTCTACGGACCCAGCACCATGATGGTCTACTCGACCGGGCAAGGCGTGCATGGCTTCACGCTCGATTCCTCGCTGGGCGAGTTCATCCTGAGCCACGAGAACCTCAAAATGCCCAGCGCGCCACGCTACTACAGCACCAATCAGGGCAACGAGCGCTACTGGACGGAAGGCGTGCGCAACTTCGTCGGCTGGCTGCAGGCGAAGGACGATCCGAGCCGCAAGCCGCTCGACGGGCGCTACATGGGCGCGCTGGTGGCGGATTTCCATCGCATTTTGCTCAAGGGTGGCATCTACCTGTATCCGGGCAACTTGCAGAATCCGGCTGGCAAGCTGCGCCTGATCTACGAGTGCGCGCCGCTCGCCTACTTGATCGAGCAAGCCGGGGGCTACGCCTCCGACGGGCTGGGCAACATTTTGGATATTCAGCCGCACACGCTCCATCAACGCGTGCCGCTCTTCATCGGCGACCGCAACCTGGTCGAGCAGGCGGAGCGCTTCATCCAAGCCCACGACGCTGAGTGGCTGACGGCGTACCGCGCCCTGCGCGAACCCGCCGTCCAGTGAGCGCCTGAGCGCCACATTGACCGCCCGTCCCGCTCATGCTATACTCTGAGGGCAGCAGGAGGGATGGCAGAGTGGTTGATTGCGGCGCTCTTGAAAAGCGTTGTGTCGCTTGACGGCACCGGGGGTTCGAATCCCTCTCCCTCCGCAGTCTTCAGCCATTTTGTGCCGCTTGTGAGGCGCCTCACAGGCGGCACGGTGTTTTTATGCGCCTTGCCAAGCGCCAAAAGATTGTCAGACGCACGCGGCGCGTTATAATCGCGGCGTGCCGCCTAGCTGAA
This sequence comes from uncultured Anaerolineae bacterium, assembly GCA_938005675.1. Classification (GTDB taxonomy): domain Bacteria; phylum Chloroflexota; class Anaerolineae; order Aggregatilineales; family UBA2796; genus CP2-2F. The sequence goes on along the minus strand of CALKXH010000079.1, from coordinate 15,856 downwards.
GGATGGGTTTCAACGTGAGGATGCCCAGTGTGCTCTCAGACCGCCGCACCGCCCGCCCCTTGACGGTGATCGCGGTGGCGGTGCTGCTGCTCATGGCGCTGATCGGCTTCTTGACCTTCATCCCCGCCGGCGCGATCACGACCGCCGCTCAAGAGCGCTCCGCCGAGGCGCAACGCCTGCTGGCAGGCTCGCTCGCCCGCCGCATCGAGAGTTTCTTCAACACCTATTCAAACGTTTTGATCAGCCTTGCCTCGCGCCCCGCCGTGCAGAGCGTCGCCGCCAGCCGCGAGGTGGCGTTACAACTGCTCAAAGAAGCCGCCGAGTCCTCCAACGGTGAGATCAAGGCGATTGTGCGCCTCGCCCGAGACGGCTCGCCGCGCTATGCCTATCCGCCTGAGTACAACGAGCGCATCCAAGCGGGGCAGCCGCTGCCGTGGTCGGTCGATGCAGCGTGGGTCAGCGATGTGGTCAACAGCGGCGGCATTCAGTTCACGCGCCGCTCCACGGGGCTGGGCGTGGCTTATCTGCTCGTCACGCCCGTCAACACTGGCTTGGGCATCAACGAGGTCTTGGCGTTGGAGATCGACCTGGTCGGTTATTTGAACAACGTCTTCGCCGACGTGGAGATCGGGACGAGCGGGCAAATCTGGGTGCTGACGACGGGCGGCGTGCAGCTCTACAGCGCGCGCCCAGAGCCAGAGTTCCGCGCCGGCACCGCCCAAATCGTCAACTTGACCCGCACCACCACCTTGACCGGCTACCCCTCCGCCGAGCGCGAGTCGGTCGTGGAGCCTGTTTACGCCTCCTTCACGCAGAGCCGCACCAGCGTCGGAGCGCTGGTTTTGGTGCTGAGCCGCACCTTTGAAGAGGCGAATCAGGTGGTGGCGGGCACCTTACAGCAGATCGCGCTCTTCAGCTTCGGCGTGATCGCTTTCGTGGCGCTCTTCGGCGTGTTGGTGGGCGGCTTTCTGCTGGCGGAAGCCAATCGGCGCCGCCGCGAAGAGGGCAGGCGCGAGACGGCGAACACCCTGCTGGATATCTCGCGGGCGCTCAACTCCAGCTTGGAGCTGAACGTGGTGCTGGAGCGCATTCTGGGCAACTTGGGCAGCGTGATCCGCTTCGATAGCGCCTCGATCTTCCTGCTAGATGAAGACGGCGAGTATTTCGAGGTCGTGGCGGAGAGCGGCACCTCAGACTCGCGCGCGCAACGCCTCCCCATCAGCGCGATCAAGGGCGCCCGCGAGGTGCTGGAGAAGAACGCGCCCGTCGTGATCGCCGATTGCCTGAACGATCCGCGCTGGCAGGCGCTGCCCAATAGCCCGATCCGATCTTGGCTGGGCGTGCCCCTGCGCGTGCGCGATCAGGTGGTGGGCGTGCTGAACATCAACAGCCATCAGCCCAGCAGCTACAGCGCGGACGATATCAGCGTGGCGCTCGCCTTCGCCGATCAAGCTGGGGTCGCCATCCAGAACGCGCGCTCGCACGAGCTGCAGATTCGCGTCTACGAAGCAGAGCTGGAGACGGCGCGCGCCATCCAGACCAGCTTGCTGCCTCAAGAGCCGCCGCCCGTGCCGCAAGTGCAGGTGGCAGCCCGCTCGATCCCGGCGCGGCAGGTCAGCGGCGATTATTATCAGTACTTCGTGTTGCCCGACGGCAAGTTGGGCGTCGCCATCGGCGATGTGAGCGGCAAGGGCATCCCGGCTGCCCTGCTGATGGCGGTCATCACCACTGCTCTGCGCGATGAGGCGCTGCGCGCTCAATCGCCCTCGAACTTGCTCAGCGAGCTGAATCAGCGCCTGCTCGCCCGTATGCGCCAGAACAACATGAACAGCGGCTTGCTGATCACCATTTTCGATCCGCATACCCGCCGCGCCGAGATCGCCGCCGGGGGGATGCTCTCGCCTTATGTGCGCACCAACACCAACGGCGCGGACTGGCACGAGATCGAGGTGGGCGGCTATCCGCTGGGCGCGGCAGAACACAGCGCTTACCGCTCGGAGGCGCTGACCCTGCCCTCAGAGGCGCTGATCGTCTTCGTGACCGACGGCGTGATCGAGGCGAAAGACCGCGAGGGCAATCTGTTCGGTTTTGAGCGCTTCGAGGCGCTCTTGGCAGCCCAAGCGCCCTCTGCCAGCGCCGACGAAGTCGCCGATCACATCCTTGAGGCTATCCACGCGCACCTCGACGGGCAAGAGCCGCAAGACGACATCACAGTGGTAGTCTTGAAGACCTTGCCGCAGGCGCGCCCCAGTTAGGAGGCATTATCATGTATAGGGCTTTGAGATGGCTCAGTTGGTTGTTCGCCGCCCTGCTAGTGGCGAGCTGCGCGCCCGCGACGCCTAGCACGCCGCCCACGTCCACGCCGCGCAGCGATTTCCGCGTGGCGGTCATCCTGAACGCCGAAGGCACCATCCGCGATGGCACCTTCAACGAGTACGCTTATGTAGGCGCCACGCAAGCCGCCCGCGCCTTCAACCTCGAAGTCACTCATCGGGAGACCGTTGAAGACAAAGATTATCCGATTGCGATCCGCGCCGCCATCGAGAGCGGCTACAATATCATCGTGACGGTCGGCTTCCAAATGCAAGAGGCGACGGTGGCGGCGGCAGTTGAGCATCCGCAAGTCTACTTCATCGGCGTTGATCAGCTCGATCCGCAAGCGCCCGCCAACTTCGTCGGGCTGCAATTCGCCGAAGACGAGGCGGGCTTCCTCGCCGGGGCGCTGGCGGGCATGATGACGAAGACGAACGTGGTCGGCGTGGTGGGCGGCGTGGAGATTCCGCCCGTGCAACGCTTCGTGCGCGGCTTCGTGAACGGGGCGCTGTACGTCAATCCGCAAGTGACGGCGCTGAGCGTCTACACCACCAGCTTCGCCGACCCGACGCAAGGGCGCCAGCAAGCCGACGCCATGATCGCGCAAGGGGCAGACGTGATCTTCGGCGCGGGCGGCTTCACGGGCTCTAGCGCCATCGTCCACGCGGCGGCGCAGGGCAAGTTCGTGATCGGAGTCGATCAGGATGAGTTCCGCACCACCTTCGCCAGCGGCAAGGATGCCGAGCGCATCCTGAGCAGCGCCATCAAGCGCGTGGATACGGGCGTTTATCTCGCCATTCAGAACGTGATCGAGGGCAAGTTCAGCGGCGGGGCGCTGACCTTGCGCGCGGCGAATTGCGGCGTCGGCTATGCGCCCTTCAACGCCGCCGCCGAAGCCGTGCCGAATAGAGTCAAGGAGCGCCTTGAGGCGATTTGGCGCGCTTTGGCGGGCGGCACGCTTCAAACGGGCGCCGCCGACGAGGGCGAGACGCGCCCAGAGCCGCTCGCGCCCGATGCCTTGCCGCCCATCGCCGAGAGCGCGCCGCGCTTGAGCGATTGCACGCGCAGCTGAACGAAGATACCGTGTATGAGCCTAGCCTGAGGGAGAACATCCGCCGTGACTGAAGGACGACCGATCAAAAGCGTGGAAATTTACCTGCCCAGCATCTTGGGCTACGAAAAAATTGCCCGCAACGCCGCCGCCGCCATCGCCCAGGAGATGGGCTTCAGCGAGGATCGCATCGACGACCTGCAGACCGCCGTGGCTGAAGCCTGCATGAACGCCATCGAGCATGGCAACCGCTCCGAGCGCAGCGCTAAGGTCACCGTCTTGCTGACCGCCGCCGAATCGGGCGAGTTGGAGGTCAAAGTGACCGATGAGGGGCATACGCCCTTGCCCGACGAGCGTCCGCAGCCGGGCAGCGGCGAGCATCATCGCGGCTGGGGCATGTTCTTCATCGAGCAGCTGATGGATAAGGTCGAATTCTCGCGGCTGCCCGAAGGCGGCAACTCGGTGCGCATGGTCATCTACCTGACGCCCGAAGCCCAGCAGGCGCCGTCGGCTGAGAGCGGCGCGGCTGCCGCCTCGCCCGCCGAGCCGAGCGCCGAGTGAGCGCGCGGCGTTTGAAAGATGAAGTTCTGTTTAATTTGCCCAAAGTGGGCGTCAAGTTGATTGACGCCCCTCTTCAAAGGCTGTATAATCCTTTTAGAAAGTTCTGAAAGTTGCAAGCGGGTTAGCGGTCGGGGGTTGGTGGCGAACGCAGGCGCTTGCGGTGGCTGGTTATTTCGTGAGTGTCGGACTGGATAGCCCTGCGAATAGAGAGGTCGAGAGATGAATCACGCACAAGCGCTGCAAGCCGTCGAGCAGCTGATGATGGAGACAGTTGAGAGCGAGGTTGAGGTGCTGCGCGACGCCAGCCGCCATATCCTTGCGGCGGGCGGCAAGCGGATGCGCCCGCGCATGACCTTGCTCGCCTACGAGGCAGTCGGCGGCACGGATATCGAGGCGGTGCTGCCCGTCGCCGCCGCCGTTGAGCTCGTCCATACCGCCACGCTCGTCCACGATGATATTAACGATCACGGGCTGATGCGGCGCGGTCGGCAGACCATCAACGCGATCTGGGGGCGCACCTTCGCGCTCCTGACCGGCGACTTCTTGTTCACCAAGGTCTACACGCTGATGGCGCCCTACGGCGACTTGAACATCATCTTCGCCGAGATGACCTCGCAGCTGGTGGAGGGCGAGACTCTGCAAGCCGCCGCCGCCAAAGAGGGCAAGCTCAACCGCGAGACCTACGCGCGCATCATCGCCAAGAAGACCGCCTCGCTGTTTGCGGGCGCGGCGAAGTTGGGCGCCAAACTCGGCAATGCCACGCCGCAGCAGGTCGAGGCGCTCTACCAGTACGGCTTCAACTTGGGCTTGGCTTTCCAGATCGTGGACGACATCCTCGACCTGATCGCCGATAGCCAGAAGCTGGGCAAGACGGCGGGCATCGATCTGGCGCAGGGCAAAGGTTTCGCCGCAGCGGTGGCGGCGGGCAACGGCAACGGCGCTCAGACGGCGGTGGCAGTGGCGGAAGCTCAAGAGCAAGACCCAGGCGCCGCTTTCAAGCGCAAGTTGCTGCAAGGCAACTACATCGAGGAGGGTTGGCAGCAGGCGCGCCAACTGGCGGGGCTTGCCAAGTTGCAACTGACTGCCTTGCCGCCCTCGGCGGCGCGCGATGAGCTGCTGCGCCTCGCCGAAGCCGCTGTCGAGCGCGAATACTAGTCACTTTTCGGGCAGGTCGGCGCGACTTGCCCGAACTTCTCATAGAACCATGTAATCGTCAGCGTTTTTGTAGAGCATCAGCATGACGGGCTCCGCTTTGGCGCGCTCCGAGATTCGGTCGGTATCGAACTGTTCGCTGATGCGCTGCCTATCGGGCGCGACGAACTCGTAGGTCACGCCGTAGCGGTAGTCGCTATCGCGCGGCTTGCCGATCACTACGCTCTGGCTGATCAGCAGCTGCCCCTCCTCCCAGAGTCTGTTCAGACGCTTGGCTGTAGGCGCAGTGGACAGGATCGGCACGACGATGAAGCGCAGAAAGATGCCGAAATTGATGCCGAAACCGATCAGGATCACGAGCAACAGCAGGTTGGCGGCGCTGACATACCCAAGAGAGATGTCCACGCCGCCGACAGTCACCTCGATGGGAATCCTTGCCTCGCTTGAGAACTCGCTTGGGAAGGCGAGCACGTTGATGATGAGCGAGGGAAGCAGCGTCATGGTCAGCAGCAAATAGACTAGCAAATAGACTCTGTGTATGAGGTGGCGCGCTGTGACTGCGTCGCCCCTTTGAAGCACCTTGAGGACGCGCGGCGGCATCTTGCGAAGGATGCATTGCTCGATGGGATAACGCGACAAAATTTGGCGGTTGTGCTCAGCGTAGTACATTCGAGTTGCTCTCCTCTCAGACGGGGAATACGAGCTACGGGTGAGTCGCGCCAACTTGACTGAACTTTTCACAAAATCAGACAGTCTTTTGCATTTTTGTAGAGCATGAACACAACAGGAGGCGCTTTCCATTTGGGGGGGCTGTTCGTATCGAAACGCTTACTGATGCGTTCCCCGTTTGGTGCGACGAACTCGCAGATCACACTATAGCTATAGTAGTCGTTTGACGGCTTGTCTATCTCAACCTGCTGACTGACTAAGAGTTTACCTTTTGTCCACGCGTCGTTGAGGCGTCTGATCGTGTAGAAATTGTGTATCCCTAAAGGCACAATCGGCACTGCAGCCACAAGCAAAATCTCAATATCTATATCCTTTAACACTACAGATGTTGCAGCTAGCGCAAGCGCAATCATAAGTGAAAGGGCAGCTCCTCCCACTAGAGTCTCATTGCAATTTTTTATTGAAACGCGCTCTCCCGCTTGCAAAGCAACAAAGGTAGACTGCGATGTATAACGCAAGATGCATTCATCATAGGTATATCGCTGTAGCAGCTGCTGGTTGTATAGAGCGTAATTCATGAGTGCTGCTCCCCTCTAGCCAATAGCCACAGCGCTGCTCTCCATCAATTCTCATTGAAAAATTTTACTTCACATGTGTTAAGCGGCGTTTATAGGCGCATGACAAACTTTTCGCAGAGCGGGGAGAGCGGCGCTATGGTTCGCTCAGGCAGGGATGCTCCCGAGCTAAAGAGCGCGCCGCACGGCGAGCGACCGTGCAGCGCAAGTGTGACTAGTCGTCTTTGCTGCCATCGGGGAAGGGCGGCTGCACGTACAGCGGACGGTTGCCCAGCGCCTGCTCGATGGCGCGCAGCACATCGTCGCTGAGCTTGAGGTCGGCGGCTTTCAGGTTATCCTCCAGCTGGCTGACCTTCGTGGCGCCCATGATCGCGCTGGAGACGCCCGGATGCCGCAACGTCCATGCCAGCGCCAGCTGCGCCCGCGAGACGCCCAGCTCGTCGGCGATGGGCTTCAGGTTGCGCACGCGCTGGACGTTCTCTTCGGTCATCATGCGCTCCTTCGCCCAGTCTTCGCGGGCGAAGCGCGAGTCGGCGGGCACGCCCTCGTCGTATTTGCCCGTCAACATGCCGAAGGCGAGCGGCGACCACAACACCAAGCCCATGCCCAGCTGTGAGGCGGTCGGCAGGATGTCGGTCTCGAAGTGGTGGCGGTAGAGCATCGAGTATTGCGGCTGCTCAACTTGGGGCGGATACAAGCCGTAGCGTTCGCACAGGGCGTACGCCTTGCGCAGCTGCGCCCCCGACCAAACCGACGTCCCCCAGTACAGCACTTTGCCCATACGGATCAGATCGTCCATGGCGCGGATGGTCTCGATCATGGGCGTTTCAGGGTCGGGGCGGTGGCAGAAATAGATATCGACGTAATCGGTGCCCAGCCGCTTGAGCGACTTATCGATGCTCTCGAAGATGTGCTTGCGCGAGAGCCCGCGGTCGTTCACATCGTTGCTCATCGCCCAGAAGACTTTGGTGGCGATGACGAGGGTATGGCGCGGGAATTGGCGTAGCACAGCGCCCATCTGCTCTTCAGCCTTGCCGTAGCCGTAGATATCGGCGAGATCGAAGTAATTGACGCCGTGTTCGTAAGCGTACTCGACGATGCGGCGCGCCTCATCCTCCGGGACTTTGCCCTCGCCGTAGTTGATCCAGCCGCCGAAGCCGAGCGCGCTCACCTTCATGCCGGCTGAGCCGAGTCTGCGGTAATGCATAGCGTTCTCCTAAGTGTATATGGCAAATAAACTGCGGCTATTATAATCGCTTGTGGCGCGCTTGCGCCAAAGGCTCAGCCCGCCGCGCCATTTTGAGCGGCGAAGTAGCTCTGAATCTCGGCGAGGGTCGCCCGATATTGCGCCAACAAGTCTTCATCGCTGCCCTTGAAGCGCCGCAAGGTCTGCAAGGCGCAAGTGGCGCAGCCGCGCATGGCGCGGAAGCTATCCGTCTCGCAGGTCAGGCAGCCGTTCAGCCGAATCATCAGCAGCATCAGCGCCAAGACGCGCGGATCGTCCTCAGGCGCGCTTGCGACGCTGCCGATCAGTTGGCACCACAGCTCACCGCGCACTTTGCTCAGCAGCGGGATGACGCGATACGGAAACATCAGTTCGTTGTGGGTATACATGGCATCCTCCCTTTGCTCGAATGCCCCTGTGGGCATTGTAGCACGCTTTTGGGCAGAGCGCGCGGGCAAAAGGCGGCTTTTAGAAGCTGAGGCGGCTGGGAAAGGGCGGGAAAACTCCCGCCCGTGCCTCTCAGAATTGCCCCTGCAGGACGGGGCGGATGCGCTCCAGCGCCCAGTCGATCTCCTCGCGCTGGATGACCAGCGGCGGGGCGAAGCGCACGGTGTGCACATGCGTCTCTTTAGAGAGCACGCCGCGATCGCGCAGCGCCTCCACAAAGCGGCGCGCGCCGCCCGCTTCGGGCTTCAGCTCCACGCCGATCAGCAAGCCGCGCCCGCGCACTTCCTTGATCAGCGGGCTGTCGATGGCTTCGAGCTGCTCTTTGAAGTAGGCGCCCATCACGGCGGCGTTGTCGGGCAAGTCCTCTTCGACGATCACCGCCAGCGCCGCGCGCGCCACCGCCGCCGCCAACGGATTGCCGCCGAAAGTGCTGCCGTGGTCGCCCGGCTGGAAGACGCCCATGATCGGATCGTCGGCGAGGATGGCGGAGACGGGATAGAAGCCGCCTGAGAGCGCCTTGCCCAAGATCAGGATGTCGCCGCGCACGCCTTCGTAATCCTGAACGAAGAGCTTGCCGCTGCGCCCAAGCCCGGTCTGAATCTCGTCGTTGATGAACAGCACGTTGTGGCGCTTGCAAATCTCGGCGACGCGCCGCAAGTAGCCTTCGCTCGGCACGATCACGCCGTTCTCGCCCTGAATCGGCTCGACGAGGAAGCCGACCGTGTTGGGCGTGATGGCAGCCTCTAGCGCGTCAGCGTCGTCATACGGCACGACCACGAAGCCGGGCGTCAGCGGACCGAAGCCGTATTTATACTGCGGCTCGGTGCTGAAGCTGATGATGGTGGTGGTGCGCCCGTGAAAGTTGCCGTCGCAGACGATGATTTCCTGCTTGCCATCCGGCACGCCCTTGACGACGTGACCCCACTTGCGCGCCAACTTGATAGCGGTCTCGACCGCCTCGGCGCCGCTGTTCATGGGCAGGACGCGCTGATAGCCCGTCAGGTCGCAGAGCGCCTTGTAGAACAAGCCGAGCTGATCGTTGCGGAAGGCGCGCGCCGTCAAGGTGACGCGGCTCGCCTGCTCGATCATGGCTTGCAGGATTTTGGGATGGGCGTGACCCTGATTGACGGCGGAGTAGGCGCTCAGGCAGTCTAAATAGCGCTTGCCCTCCACGTCGGTCACCCAGACGCCCTTCGCCTCGTGGATGACCACGTCAATCGGATGATAGTTGTGCGCGCCGTAGCGCTCTTCAAGGTCGATGAAGTATTCAGCGGTCTGTGTGAGTAGGCTTTTGTCCATAGGGTATCCTTATTCGGCTGTGCCGCGATAGGTATACCTAAAGTATACCACAACTGAGCGTGCGCACGCCTCTGGGCTGCGCAGCGGACGGCTTCAGCCTGTCAAAAGCGCGCGCGATACTGTTATGACTCTGTTAAGCAAGGGCGCGAAGGCTATAGAGTATATTGAAAAGCATGGTGAAGATTTATTTTTCTTAAGGGAGCTTTGATTCATGAGCGCACAAGTCCGCTACGTCGCCTTCGATCCCAACACGGAGATCATCGGCGCGATGTTGGAAGGCACGGTCTACTCAATGGAGCGCGAGGCGCTGCTGCCGCTGCTGCGCAAACACGGCTTCGAGGAGGTTGAGTTTGACAAGTGGTATCCGCTGCAGCCCGTGCTAGACCTGTTCACCGATATCGTCAACCACGAGGGCGGCATGTTCAACCTCGTCGCCATCGGCATGAAAGCCGGCGAAACCTTCCCGTTCCCGCCTGAGATCACCCGCTTTGAGCAAGTCCTTGAACTGGCTGATACCCTCAATCGCGCCGCCTACCGCAACGGCGATCCAGGCACGATCCGCGCCGAGAAGCTGGGCGAGCGCCACTATCGGATGCACGTGCACCTGCCCTACCCGTCGGACTTGCACTACGGCATTTGGTGGGCGGTGGCGAAGCGCATGGTGCCAGATATGCACGCGCTCAAAATCCGCCGCGAGATCATCGATCAGTACACCAGCATCTACGAGTTCGAGTGGTAGGGGCGAGGCGCCTCGCCCGCGCGAGGTGAGGCGCCGCTCAGCTGCCGACGATCAGCTTCTCGCGGCGCTTCTGCTCCTTTTGGCGCTCCTCGTTGTTGAGGATGCGCTTGCGGATGCGCAAGGCGGCGGGCGTCACCTCCAGCAGCTCATCCTCGGCGAGGAATTCAAGGCAATCCTCCAGACTCATCTGGCGCGGCGGCGTCAGACGAGTGTTCTCTTCGGCGCTCTTGGCGCGCACGTTGGTCAGGTGCTTGGTCTTGGCGATGTTGATGGCTAAATCCTCCGGGCGGATGTGCTCGCCGACCACCATGCCCTCGTAGACCTCCGTGCCCGCCTCGATGAAGGTCGTGCCGCGCAGCTGGGCGTTCTCGATGCCATAGTTGGTGGCGATGCCCGTCTCCCAAGCCACGAGGCTGCCGAATTGACGGGTTGGCAGGCTGCCCACCATCGGGATGTAGCCGCGCATCAGGCTGTGCAGCTGCCCCATGCCGCTGGTGGCGCGCATGAAGTGCGGGCGGAAGCCCAGCAAGCCGCGCGTCGGCACGAGGTAGGTCAGATAGGTCGTGCCGTTTTCGCTGCGCATGTTGAGCATCTGCCCGCGTCGGCTGCCCAGCAGCTCGATGACGACGCCGGTCATACCGTCGGCGACCTCGATGTGGACTTCCTCCACAGGCTCTAGCAGCTCGCCGCTCTCTGGATCGGTCTGATAGATGACTTCGGGCTTGCTGACCTCGAACTCGTAGCCTTCGCGCCGCATGGTCTCGATCAGGATGCTCAGGTGCAGCTCGCCGCGCCCGCTGACCACGAATTTATCGGGCGTGTTGCCGTCGCTCACGCGCAGGGCGACGTTGTGGCGCGTCTCGTTGTAGAGCCGCTCGCGCAGCCGCCGCGACGTCCCCCAGCCCGTCTTGCCCTCGCGCCCGGCGAAGGGCGAGGTGTTCACGCCGAAGGTCATGCGCACGGTCGGCGGCTCGACGCTGATGGGCGGCAAGGCGACCGGATAGTTCGGATCGGCGATGGTATCGCTGATGCCGATCTGCTCGAAGCCCGCCAAGGCGACGATATCCCCGGCGCTCGCCTGCTCGATCTCCTGCTTGCTCAGGTTGTGGTAGGTGAAGAGGTACTCAATCCGCCCGCTCTGGCGCGCGCCATCGGGCGCGATGCGCACGACGTTCATGCCCTTGTGCAGCCTGCCGGCGTGGATGCGCCCGACGGCGATCTGCCCCTTGTAGCTATCGTACTCCAGCGAGGTGACCAGCAGCTGCAAGGGCGCCTCGTCATCGACCAGTGGCGCGGGAATCTCGCGCAGGATCGTCTCGAAGAGCGGCGTGAGGGTCGGCTCAAGGGCGTCGGGGGCGTAGCCCGCCTTGCCGTGCAGCCCGACCGCGTAGATGACGGGGAAATCCGCCTGCTCATCGTTGGCGCCTAGCTCCACGAACAGATCGAAGGTCTCGTTCAGCACCGCTTGCGGACGGGCGTAAGCGCGGTCGACCTTATTGATGACCACGATCACGCGCAAGCCCATGCCCAGCGCCTTGCGCAGCACGAAGCGCGTCTGCGGCATTGGACCCTCGACGGCGTCGACCAGCAGCAAGGCGCCATCGACCATGTTCAGCACGCGCTCGACCTCGCCGCCGAAATCAGCGTGACCGGGCGTATCGACGATGTTGATCTTGACGCCGTCCCACGTGACCGCCGTGTTCTTCGCCAAAATGGTGATGCCGCGCTCGCGCTCCAGCGGATTCGAGTCGAGGATGCGCTCGCCGACGGCTTCGGCGTTGCGGAAGACCTTCGCCTGCTTCAACATGCCGTCTACTAGCGTCGTCTTGCCGTGATCGACGTGCGCGATGATCGCCACATTGCGCAGCTGTGCCTGTCTTTTGAGCATACACACACCTATCCTCAATCTGATCGACCGCGATCAGAGCTGCTTGAACTTCGAATGGCTCTCGGCGGGGAAAATATCTTGAACTCCAGCTGATTGTAGCACAAAGCGCTGCGCGCTGTGAAGTCCGTGTGCGCCGCTGCTCAATGGCGTCTTCGGCGGAGCGCGCTATGCTTATGGCGTGTGTCAGATGGCACAGCCTGAGCTATGACAGAGGCATTTGGCGCTTATCACATCCTGAAAGTGCTTGAGGCGAAGGCGGACTATCGGCTTTACGCGGCGCAACACGCCACAACGGGCGAGCGCTGCTGGCTGGTCGCCTCGCCCGTCGCAGATCGCGCCGCGCAGGAGCGCTTCCTAGACCGACTGCGCTTGACGCGGCGCTTGCAGCATCCGCACATCTACACCTTTCAGTCAGGCGGCAAGACCGAAGCAGGCGATTATTACGTAGTCAGCCCGCTCCTGCCGACCCTGCGCTTCAAGGGGCGGGTCAGCGCGGCAACCTTGAGCACGCTGAGCGCGCAACTGAGCGCCGCCCTCGATTACGCACACGCGCAGGGCGTGGCGCACGGCAACCTCAGCCCCGCCGCCGTCGTCCGCCTGCCCGATGGCAGACTCGCCCTGCGCGCCTTCGAGCTGACCTGCCAGCCCCTGAGCGCCGAGACGCAGCGCGCCGATCTGAGCGCCCTCGCCGAGCTGCTCAGCGCCGCCGCCCCCTCCGAGCGCGTCCGCGCCGCCCTGCGCCAAGCGGCGCGCAGCCGCTTCAAGCGCGCGCTGGACATGCATCATGACCTCGAAGCCGCTCTAGAGGCACAACCGCCCCTCGCCCGCCGCCTGACCCTGCTCTTTGGGACGGCGATCCTGATCGCCCTGCTCGGCGTTCTGCTGTTGTTCAATCAACTGCGCGCGCTTGACCTCCCTCTGCCAACTGTAGCAATCCTCGCCTTGCTGCCCACTCAGACACCCACGCCCACGCCGACCGCGACCGCCACGCTGACTCATACGCCGACACAAACGCCTAGCCTCACGCCGACGCGCACCGCCACCGCCACGCCAAGCGCCACGCCGACTGCCACGTCCACCCCGACCGCGACTCACACGCCTAGCGCCACGCCGACCGCGACTCGCACGCCCACGCCCACGCCGACCGCCACGCCCAGCCCCACCCCGACCGCCATCCCGCGCATCCTGCTGGAGACTCAGCCCTGCGTGGCGCTGGTGGGCGATTCAGTCACGCACGGCGGCGTGACCTACGAAGTGCCGCGCCACGGCTACATCGTCGCCCTGACCGACCCGCTCAATGTTTACTTGAATCAGCACCTCGCCGCCATCGGGCGGGGCGACCTCACCGCGCTAGACCGCGGCGCCTCGCACACGGGCATCAGCACGGCGAATCATCCCTCCTACTTCCGCACCGAGCAGTACAAGCAGCTCCTGGCGGATAACTGCCGCTACACCCTGATCATGCCGTGGCTGAACGACATCTCGCCCGAGATACCCGTCCGCCAAGCCGCCCGACGGCACGTCCAAGCCCTTGCGCGCCTGATCGCCGAGCTGCGCGACGCTAATCCCTTCGGCTACATCGTGGTGCTGGATTACTATCAGGGCGCCACCAGTCCCTTTGCCGCCCGCACGTGGGCGTACGGCTTCACGCCGCCGAACGTCGAGATTTTCAACGCCGCTCTGCGCGCCGCCTGCCAAGATAGGACTCTGAACGACTCGCCGCTGGTCAGCTGCGCGCCGATCAGCCCCGCCTTCGAGGGCATGGGCATCCAGCACGTCATCGGCTTGACCACGCGCAACGCCTTCGAGCGCAGCCTCATCAGCCCGTTGCGTTCGGAGGCGCGCGAATGGCTGGATGCCTTCTACGCCGAAGAGCCGAACGGTCTGCTGCTGGGCGATGGCGTGCATCTGAGCGTGGCGGGCAAGGATGCCCTCGCGCGTTACCTCGCCGAGCTGATCGAACGGCTGCCCGATCCCGCTCAAGTCGAGCTGTGGCTCATCACGCCTACCGCGCAACCCTAGAGCGCGCTATCATCATGGGCAGCGCTCGCGCTCAGAAAGTGGGGTAGCCGTGCCGCCCGTCGCCCTCGATGCCCGTCTGAACGCCTACCGCGAAGGCGGCATCGCCGAATATACGCGCCGCCTCGCTCAGAGTCTCGCCCAGCTCGACTCTGAGGGCGAGTACGCCCTGATTCAACATCTGCGAATGCGCCCGCCGATGCTCAAGGCAGCGAACTGGCGGATCGTACACGCCCTGACGCCGCCGCATCATCGCTTCGAGCGGACGCTCTTAGGTCTGGAGCTGGCGCGCCATCGTTTTGCGCTGCTGCACAGCACGGATTTCATCCCGCCGCGCTTCGGAGCGCGCCGCTACGTCATCACCGTCCACGATTTGACCTTCCTGCGCTACCCGCACTTTCAAACGGCGGAGAGTTTGCGCTATTATCGAGATAATTTGCCGTCGGCGTTGCGCCAAGCCGCCCACATCCTGACCGACTCCGAGGCGATTCGGCGCGAGCTGATCGAGAGCTTGGGCGTGCCGCCTGAGCGCGTGACGGCGCATCTCTTGGGCGTCGACCGCGCGCGCTTCCGCCCGCTGCCCGACTCGGAGGTCGCGCCGATCTTAGCGGCGCGCAAAGTGCCGCGTGGCTGTGTATTATTCGTAGGCACCTTCGAGCCGCGCAAAAATATCGGCGGTCTGTTGGAGGCTTACGCGCTCTTGCGCCAAAAGTTGCCCGACGCGCCGCCGCTCGTGCTGGTGGGCAGGCGCGGCTGGCTCTACCAGACGCTCTTCGAGCGGGCGGCTGCCCTTCGGCTGACTGATCGTCTGATCTGGCTGGAAGACTTGCCCGCCGAGGAGCTGACGGCGCTCTACAACGGCGCGAGCGTGCTGGTGCTGCCCTCTTTTTACGAGGGTTTCGGCTTCCCGCCGCTGGAGGCGATGGCGTGCGGCACGCCGACGGTCGTCTCGGCGCGCGGCTCGCTGCCGGAGGTGGTCGGCGAGGCGGGCTTGCTGGTCGATCCCGATCAACCCGAAAGCATCGCGGCGGCATTGGCGCGCGCCCTGAGCGATTCCGACTTTCGCGCGCGCAGCCGCGCCATCGGTCTAGAGCGCGCCGCCCAATTCACGTGGCATAAGACGGCGCAGATCGCCTTGAGCGTCTACCGCCGCGCCCTGAGCGAGTCTTGAGAGCATCCTGATGACAAACGAGCACTCATGCGCATCCTATTCCTGACCTCCCAAGTGCCTTATCCGCCGCACGGCGGCGGCGCCTTGCGCGTCTATGGCTTGCTGTACGGCTTGCGCGAGGCGGGGCATCAGCTCGACCTGCTGACCTTCAGCGATCCGAACGCCCTCCCGCCCCAGCAGACGCCCCTCGCCGCGCTCTGTCAGGGCATTCGGAGCGTGCCGTACGCGCCGCGCAGCCCTCGAGAGCGCCTGCGCGACCTGCTCTTCAGCGCTCACGCCGACCTCGCCCGCCGCTTCGAGTCGGCGGCGTACCGCGCCGCCTTGCGCGAGCAGCTGAGCGCAACCCGCTACGACCTGATCCACATCCAAAGCCTTGAGATGGCGGCGTATGTGCCGCTCCTGCGTAGCCTTGCGCCACAGGCGCGCCTGATCTACGACGCCTACAACGCCGAATACGCCCTGCAGCGCTCGATCTTCGCCGTCGATTGGCGGCAGCCGAGCCGCTTGCCGCAGGCGCTCTACTCGCTGATCCAATGGCGGCGCTTGCTGCGCTTCGAGCGCGCCACTTGCCGAGCGGTGGACAGCGTAGTCGCCGTCAGCGAGGCGGACGCCGCCGCCCTGCGCAAACTCGCCCCGGAGCGCCCCATCGCCGTCGTGCCGAACGGAGTCTTCGCCGACGAGTACGCCCAGCCGACTCAACGCCTGAATTTGGGCGATGCTGCCTTGCTCTTCACAGGCACGATGGAT
>CALKXH010000078.1 GCA_938005675.1 uncultured Anaerolineae bacterium | reverse complement strand
CCGAGCGCGTGACGCTGCTGGTCTTCGGCGGGAGCTTGGGCGCGCGCAGTCTGAACAACGCCCTCGCCGCGATCTTGCCCGATCTGCTGGGCGAGGGCGTGCAGGTGCTGCACATCAGCGGCAAGGCGGATTGGGAGGCGGTGCAGGCGCGCCGCGATGCCCTCGATCCCGCGCTGAGGGCGCGCTACCGCGCCTTCCCTTACCTGCACGAGGCGATGGGCTTGGCGCTCGCCGCCGCCGACCTCGCCCTCTGCCGCGCCGGGGCGAGCGTGCTAGGCGAGCTGACCCATTTCGGGCTGCCCGCCATCCTTGTGCCGTATCCGCACGCGTGGCGCTACCAGAAGGTGAACGCCGATTGGCTGGTTGCGCGCGGCGCCGCCCTGCGCCTTGATGACGAGCGCCTGACGAGCGATCTGTTGCCGACTCTGCGCGCCCTGCTGAGCGACCCGACGCGGCGGGCTGCCATGCGCGCGGCGGCGCGGCGGGCTGCCGTGCCGAACGCGGCGGGGCGCATTGCCGAACGGCTGTTAGAGGTGGCACAATTTAGATAAACTCGCTAAGTTGATCGGCGGGAGAGCGCTATGGTTCAACTGTCAACCATCCTGTGGACGCTGATCGTCCTATTTGCCGTTGTGGGCGCCATCCGTGGCTGGACGCGCGAGCTGATCGCGACGGCGGGCATCATCCTGGCGCTCTTTGCCACGTGGCAGTTCGATGCAGTGCTGCTCCAGCCGCTCACGCGCGGCGCGACGCCTGAACAAATCTTCTTCCTCTACAGCGGCATCCTAGTGGTGATCAGCTTCTTCGCCTACCAGACGCCCAACAACTGGGTGACGCGCCGCCAGCAAGCGATCATGGATCGGCAGCAGGGCTTGCAGGAGCGGCTGCTCGGCTTTGTGCTGGGCGGCGTGAACGGCTACTTGATCTTCGGCTCGATCTGGTACTACCTTGATCGGACGGGCTATCCCTTCGCGCCGTACATCTTCGCGCCCTCGCCCGATAGCGCCAGCGCCGCGATGGTCGAGTCTTTGCCGTTGATTTTCCTTGTGCAGGGAAACTTGCTGGCGGTCTTGGTCGTGGTGCTGTTCCTATTCGTGTTGATCGCCGTCATCTGAGAGCGAGCGTGCAAAAATGGAACTTCAAAGCCTGATCACCATCGCAGTGTTGGTGATCGCCATCGGGCTGTTCATTTGGGATCGGCTGAGCGTGGATATCGTCGCCTTGCTGGTGCTGATCGCGCTCTTGGCGACGGGCATCATCACCGAGAGCGAGGCGTTGGCGGGCTTCGCCAATCGGACGGTCATCAGCATTGGGGCGCTCTTCATCGTGGGCGGGGCGGTCTTCCAGACGGGCTTGGCGGATGCCATCGCCAACCGCATTTTGAAGATCGCCGGCACCAGCTACACGCGCTTGCTCTTCGTGCTGATGATGGCGGTGGCGACCATGTCGGCGTTCATCAGCTCGACGGGCGTGGTGGCGCTGCTGTTGCCCTCGATCATGAGCCTCGCCGCCAAGACGCGCCTCGCGCCCTCGCGCTTGCTGCTGCCGCTGAGCATCAGCGCGCTGATCGGCGGCTCCAGCACGCTGATCGGCACGCCGCCCAACTTGCTGGCGGCGGAGCGTCTGAGCCTCGCCGGCTACCCGACCTTCAACTTCTTCAGCTTCACGCCGATCAGCTTGGCGATCTTGGCTGCCAGCTTGCTGTTCATGCTGACGCTCGGCAAGCGCCTGCTGCCGCAGCGCCAAGCCGTGCAGAAAGTGCAGCCCGTCACCACGCCCGCCGAGTTGTTCAAGCTCTACCACCTGCCGGAGAGCCTGTACCGCTTGCGCGTCGATGCGCAGTCGCCCCTCGTCGGCAAGACGCTCGCCGAGAGCAACCTGCGCGAGCAGTTCGATCTGAGCGTGCTGAGCGCCATCCACGCGCACGGCAAGCGAGCGGGCGCTTTGGCGGCGAATCATCGGGCGGAGTACCTGCGCCCGGACGTCCCCATTCACGCCGAAGACGTCTTGATCGTGCAGGGCAAGGCGGAGTCGGTCAGCCAGGCGGCTGCCTATTGGCGTTTGGCGATCATGGCGAACGAGCCGGTTGTGGAGCAAGACGTGATCACCAACGAGGTCGGCATTGCGGAGGTGATGCTGCGCCCGCGCTCGGCGGCGCTGGATAAGACGCTGACCGAGCTGAACTTCGGGCGGACGCACCGCCTGACCGTGCTGGACATCCGCCGACCCGGCTACGACGGCACGCTCGACTTGAAGCAGACTCCGCTGCGCTTCGGCGATATGCTGCTGGTGCAAGGGCAGTGGAAAGATATCTTCGCCCTCAAGAAGCAGCATCGGCGCGATTACATCGTGATGGGCGAGCCGGAGGCGGCTGAGTTCGGCGCCTTTCTGCGCGCCGAGCGCGCGCCGCTCGTCTTGATCGTCTTGGTGGTCATGGTCTTGGCGATCATGCTCAATCCCGATCTGCTCACGCTCGCCAGCTTGATGGCAGCCATCGCGGTGGTGCTGACGGGCTGCCTCACGATGGATGAAGCCTACCAATCGATCGATTGGAAGACGCTCTTCCTGATCGCCGGCATGTTGCCGCTCAGCACGGCGTTGGTCAAGGTCGGGCTGGTCGATTCCATCGCCACCAGCCTGCGGACAGCGCTGAGCGGACTGGGCATTTACGCCGTGATCGGCGGCTTGTTCGTCATCACGGCGATCTTCACGCAGGTGCTCTCCAACACGGTCACGACCGTGCTGATCGCCCCGATCGCCATCGCCGCCGCTCGCGATCTGGGCGTCGCGCCGCAAGCCTTCGTGATGGCGGTCGCCATCGCCGCTTCGATGGCGTTTGCCACGCCGATTGCCTCGCCGGTCAACACGCTGGTGATGTCGCCGGGCAACTACAAGTTCAGCGATTACGCGCGGGTGGGCGTGCCGCTGGTGCTGATCAGCATGGTCATCACGCTGATCCTGCTGCCGCTGCTCTTCCCCGTTTGACGGGCGTCGCGCAGGCGTAGGCGCACGGGCGGGCGAGCTGTGCTACAATTGAGGCATCGCTTGCCGTGAGGGTGCGCCATGCAGACGCTCTATCGCCTTTGGCTGGTCTTTTTGCCGCTGCAACTGCTCTTGATCATCGGCGCGCTGGGCATGACGCTGGGCGTGATGGCGGCGTTGATCGTGCTGTTGCTGCGCGGCGGCATCGCGACGGGCACTTCGGCGGGCGGGCAGGAGGCGCTCTTGCAGGCGCGTCTGCAGCGCGACCGCATCGCGCCCACTTTCACGCCGGAGGTGCAGTTCTGGTCGCCGTGGATCATCAGGTGGGCGCGCGAGTACGGCGTCGATCCGGATATCTTGGCGACGGTCATCCAGATCGAGAGCTGCGGACATTACCTCGTCAGCTCGCCCGCCGGCGCGCAGGGACTCTTTCAGGTGATGCCCTTTCACTTCAGCGAGGGCGAGAACATGCTCGATCCAGAGACCAACGCGCGGCGCGGCATCGCCTATCTGATCGGCAGCCTGCAGCGCGCCGACGGGCACATCGGTTTGGCGTTGGCGGGCTATAACGGCGGCTGGGGCGTGATCCCGCGCGGCTGGGGGCGCTGGGCGACCGAGACGCGCAACTACTACCGTTGGGGATCGCTCATCTACATGGATGCCCTCAAAGGCAAGACGACCGAAGAGAGCGAGGCGCTGCAGAGCTGGCTGAACGCCGGCGGCATCAATTTGTGTCGGCGGGCGGCGGAGGTGCTCGCCCCGCTGCAGACGCCTCAAGCGCCTCAAGCGCCTTGAGCGGCTACGCGGCGCGCCATGAGCTACGCAGCGCGCCAAAATGCCACGCCGTCGTGCCGCTCGGCGGCGATTTTGCCCTCGTGCAGCAGCAGATCGAGGTGACCCAGCACCTCCGAGAGGGCGAGGAACATCTCCGGCTGGCGCAGGCGCGGGAAGAGCTCGCCCACCAGCTGGTAGAGCGTGCGCGGCTGCTCGGCGCAGAGCGCGCGCAGACGCTCGGCGCGCCCCGCGTGCATGGCGAGCCGACTCGCCACCAGTTGCGGCACATCTGTGACGGGCGCGCCGTGACCGGGATAGGCGATGCGGATATCCAGCTGGGCGATCCGTTGCAGCTCGGCGAGGTAATCGAGCAGGCGCTGCGGGCGGGGCTGATCGGGCGCTTCGGGCGGCTCGATCAGCGGATTCGAGCTGATGTCGCGCAGCAGGTGGTCGCTGGAGAGCAAAATGCGCGTCTCAGGCTGATAGAGGCACAGCAAATCCCCGGCGTGACCTTTGGTGTGGTAGACGCGCCACGTCTTGCCCAGCAGCTGGAGCTGATCGCCCTCGTCCAGCGTGCGCGCGACCCGCACCGACTGCACGAAACTGCCCAAGTAAGCCGAGACTCGCTCGATGCCTTTGATGGCGTCCTCAGGCACGCCGCCCTCGCGGAAGATCGGCTGCAAGTAGGCATCGAAGGCGCGGCGAGTCGGCTCAGGCTGCTCCAGCCACGGGACGCACAGCCGATGCGCCCAGACCTCCGCGCCCGATTCAGCCGCGATCTGCGCGGCGAAGCCGATGTGATCGGTGTGGTGGTGCGTGATCACCACCCGCTCGATGTCGCGGAAGGTCACGCCGCACGCCGCCAAGCCCGCTTCCAAAGCGGCGCGGGCTTCGTCGGTGCGCACGCCGCAATCGATCAAGGTCAGCGGCGAGGCGTCGCTGCCCCGCGCGAGGTAGGCGAAGACGTCGCCGACGGGGAAGGGCGTCGGCATACTCAGGGCGTACAGCCCCTCCAGGACGGTCTGGTGGCAGCGCGGGGCGATCTCAGTCAGCATCGCTCGGCGCACCTTGACTCTCCGACGGCGCAGCGGGCGCTTCGCCTGCCGCGCTCGGTCGGCTGCGCACCATGATCGTCCACTCGCCCTTTTGAACCGCCTCGTCCTTCTGATTCAGCACCTTCACCTCCAGCGTGACGATGCCGCCCTCGGCGGCGGGCAGCGGACGGCGCTTGCTGACGCTCGCCTCGACGCGGATGGTATCGCCGATGTAGACGGGCGCGCGCAGCTTCATCTCGAAGCCCATGAAGGCGATGACCGTGCCTTCCAGCACGCCCAGCTGATAGGCTAAGCCCGTCGCCAGCGAGAAAACGAGCGCGCCGTGCGCGATGCGCGCTCCGAATTGCGTGGTCTGGGCGTAGAGGGCGTCGGTGTGCATCGGATTGAAGTCGCCGCTCAGCCCGGCGAACGCCACGAGGTCGGCTTCGGTGATGGTGCGCCCGCGCGTGCGGATCGGCAAGCCCTCCACGAATTCCTCGAACCACAGTCCCTGCCCGTAGCGATGAATCGGCTCAGTCATGGCGCTCAGTGTCCTTTCGCCTCGGCGAGGCGCTGCGCATACTGCTGCTTGTAGTATTCAAGGTACTCGCCCGTCTTGATCTTGCGCCACCACCACTCGTTGTGCTGATACCACGCCACGGTCTGGGCGAGCAGGCTCTCGAAGTCGTCGTTGCGCTGCCAGCCGAGCGCCTTGATCTTAGCGCAATCGACGGCATAGCGCCGATCGTGACCGGGACGATCCGCCACGTGGCGGATGAGCGACTCGGGCTTGCCCAGCAGCCGCAACAGACGGCGCGTCACATCGATGTTGTGCTGTTCGTTCTCGCCGCCCACGTTGTAGACCTCGCCGGGCGCGCCGCGCTGCAAGACGAGGTCGATAGCGCGGGCGTGATCGTCCACGTACAGCCAGTCGCGCACTTGTTTGCCATCGCCGTAGACGGGCAAGGGACGGTCGTCAATCGCCTCCGTGATGAAGAGCGACATCATCTTCTCCGGGTACTGGTACGGACCGTAGGTGTTGCTGCCGCGCGTGACGGTCGTGTGCAGTCCGTGCGTGACGTGATAGGCGCGCACCAGCATCTCGGCGCCCGCCTTCGCCGCCGAGTAGGGATTGTTGGGCTGGAGCGGATCGCTCTCTTTGAAGGCGCCTTCGGCGATCCAGCCGTAGACCTCATCCGTGCTGACCTGATGGAAGCGCGCCACGCCGAGCTGACGGGCTTGCTCCAGCAGCACGTAGACTCCGATCACATCGGTCTGGAGGAAGGCGTGCGAACTCAGGATGCTGCGGTCGACGTGCGACTCGGCGGCGAAGTTGACGATGGCGTCGATCTGATAGTCCTGCAGGGCGCGCCTGACCGCCGCTTCGTCGGCGATATCGCCGCGCACGAAGCGATAGTTGGGCGCCTCCTGCACGGGCAGCAGGTTATCGAGGTTGCCAGCGTAGGTCAGCTTATCGAAGACCACGATGGTGTAGTGCGGGTAGCTCTGCACCATGTGGCGGACAAAGGCGCTGCCGATGAAGCCCGCGCCGCCGGTCACAAGGATGTTTTTCATGCGTTCTGCACCTCAGAAGGTCGAGTCTGTGAAGGGCGCGCGCGCCGCGTTAGAAGCTGCAGCGCGGCGTGCGCCGAGAACAAAAAGAGCAACGGATCGCTGGGCGAGCGATAGCGCGTGCAAGGCGTGGTCAGCACGTAGAAGGCGGTCAGGATCAGCAAAATTAGCCCGATTAAGGAGACCTCCCGCCACGCCCGCCGAGTCTGCCACATGCCGATCAGGGCGAGGATCAGCAAGCCGCCGAAGTAAAAGCGATGCACCCAACGCCCGATCAAGCTGAAGAGCGGCTCAGCGTAGACGTCGCCCTCAGCCGCGAAGCCGTTGGCGCGGATTTCCTCAGGCTCGGTCAGGGCGCGGATGCTGCCATCCGCCTCGCGCACGAAAGGGATCGCGCCGTTGATCGGGTTGCGCGTCGGGAAGATGTCCGGCGTCCATTGAGCGTAGAATTTCCACAGCAGCAGGGTCGGAATCTGCTCAGGATGGGCGCGCAGATGCTCGGCGGTCAGGCGGGTCAGGCGCTCGCTGTTCTCCACGAGGCGCGCGGCGAGTTGGCCCGCCTCCGCCTGAATATCGAGGTGCTCAGGCATCCACAGCAAGGGATAGCCCGCCCGAATGAACGGCACGGTATACGGGCTGTTGCCGCCCCACAGCGCCACGCCCAAGTTGCCGCCAATCGGGATGAAGCGGTTGAAGGTCTGGTAGGTTTGCCACAGCCACGGCGCTACCACCGCGAGGCTGATCAGGGCGGCGGGGACGAGTCGCAGCAGACTCTGCCTCAGATCGAGCCGAAAGAGACACCACAAGGCGCCGCCGAAGGCGATCAAGGCGGCGGGCGGGCGAGTCAGCGCCAACAGACCGATCGCAACGCCGCAGGCTGCGCTGAGCAGCCACGTCCCGCCGTCGAGGCGCTCGCGCGCGCGCAGCGCCACAAAACTGAGCGCCGTCACGCTCAGCAGCATCGCCAAGAGCGCGGTGTAGCCCACGCTGAGCGTCTGGAAGATCAGGTACGGATACAACGCGAAGAAAACGCCCGCCAACGCGCCGACGGCAGCCCTCCCGAACAGCCGCTTGCCCAGCTGATAGATCGCCCAGACCGTGACCAGATCGAAGAGCATGTTCAAGAGGCTGATGCTGGTCAGGTTGCGCCCGCCGACCGCGTAAGCGCCCGCCAGCAGCACGGGATACAGCACGCTGGAGCCTTCTACATCGATCTGACCCGCCTCCAAGCCCAGCACGCCCGTCGCCAGCAGATTGCGAGCGCGCACGTCGTAGGCGCCCTCGCCATGCACCACGTCGCCCTCGAAGGCGAGCTGCGCTCCGAACAGAATCAGGACGCTCAGCCGCGCCGCAAGGCACAAGGCAAGCAGGGCGGGCAGCCAATAGCGCTGCGGAAAGTTAAACCGTTTGTCCATCTCGCTTTTCAAAGGTAGCGCGCCCCGCCAGCAGCGCAGCGGCGCAGATCAGCCAGAGCGCCGCCGTCGGGAACAGATAGCGCGGCAACGCCATCAGCACGAGGTGCAGCCCGTAAAAATAGACCAAAGTGCCGTACAGCGGCAGGAGGTGCCCGAATAGCCGCCCACGCGCGATGCTCAGCGCCGCGCCGATCAAACCCAGCAGCAGCGCGCCCCAATGGAAGACGTACAACGCGAGCTTGGGCAGGAAATTATCGCCGCCTAGCACGCTGCCTAAGCCCGCCAAGCTCCGATCCGCCCGCCACCACGTCATGAAGAGCTCGCGCAGGCTCTCGCCCTGAAAGAAAGCGGTGTTGTGCGGCTGCAGGCTCGCCGCCAAGAGCTCGCTCAGGCGGCGCGCCGCGTAGCCAAGCGGATCGCTCAGGATCGCCTCGAAGGCGCGCTGGGCGTAGATTTCATCGTTGCGCAGCGCGTCCGCCTCCGTGATGCCGGCGCGCTCATCCACGCACTGCGGACCGCACCAGCCCTCGTTCGTGCCGAGATAGAAATTCGCCATCAAGCCGCCGCCGCCGATCATCAGCGTCCCCCAGCGCAAGACGCCGTAGGCTGTCCAGCTGAGGACGACCGCGCTGTAGGCGAGCAGCAGCGCCCCGATCAGCCGCCCCGCCCCGCGCCGATAGCGCCACAGCAAGTGCGCGACGAAACAGATCGGCAAGAGCAGCGCCACGGCGCGCGTCAAGCTTGCCAAGCCCAGCCAAACGCCCACCTGCGCCGCCTGACGCGCCGTCATGGGCGAGTCTGAGCGCGCATAGCGCCCGTGCAGGGCGAGCGCGCCGATCAGCAGCGGCAAAAAGACGCTCTCGGTCAGGATTTGCCCCGCCTCGATGATGAAGATCGGGTTGAGCGCGATCAGCCACGCCGCGATCAGGGCGACTCGACGGTTGAAGTAGGCTTCCGCCGCCGCGAAGACCGCCCAGACCAGCGCCATGCTCCACAGGACGTTCAGCAGGCGGAAGGCGAGCAGGTTGCCCTCGCCGAAGAGGCTCTGCACGCCGCCCGTGTAGAGCAGGTAGAGCGGCGGGATGTGCGTCATGTGCGGCATCTGATCGCGCACCAACTCCAAGCCGTACTGCAGCAAGCCGAGCGTATCGCCGCCGCTGACGTTCGGGACGCTCAGCAGCACGAAGGCGAGTCGCAGCGCGAACGCGACGGCGAAGACGAGCGCAGCGCTGCTGAGCGAGAGGCTGAGGCGGCTGTATTGGGATGCCGAGAGTGCGCGCATGGACTCCTGCTGATGGTTGAAGGTCGGCGCAAGTGTAGCGCGACTGAGGCGGCTGCGTCAAGGGCAGCGCGCGGCTGCCCTTGAGCTCGGCTCAATCGGCGGCGGCTTGCGGCTGCAGACTCTCGGCGATCAGCTCCGCCACGTCTTTGATCTGCATCGCGCCGCCCAGCTCGCCGCCCGCATCGCTGAACATGCGCATACAGAACGGGCAGCCGACGGCGAGCGTGGTCGCGCCCGTCGCTTGAGCTTCCTTGTAGCGCGTCACGTTGACGCGCGCCGCGCCGTGTTCCTCTTCCTTCCAGAACTGCGCGCCGCCCGCCCCGCAACAGAAGGATTGCTTGCCGTGCCGCGCCATCTCCACCAAATTGACGCCCGCGCCCTGCTGCAGCGCGGCGCGCGGCGCCTCGATCACGCCGTTTTGCCGCCCTAGGTAGCACGGGTCGTGGAAGGTGACGTTGGGCTGCCGATTGGGATGGGCGTGAGCGGGCAATTTGCCTGCGGCGATCAGCTCTTCGATCAGCTCGGTGTGGTGGATGACCGTGTAATGCCCGCCGAACTGATGGTATTCCTTGCCGAGGTTGTGCAAGCAATGCGGGCAGGTCGTGACGATGCGCTTGGGCTTGACGGCGTTGAGCGTCTCGACGTTCGCCTTCGCCATCTCGGCGTAGAGGAACTCGTTGCCCGCCCGCCGCGCCGTATCGCCCGTGCAGGACTCCGCCTCGCCCAGCACGGCGAAGTTGACGCCCGCCCTGCGCATCAGCTGCACGAAGGCGCGCGCCGTCTGCTGGGCGCGCGGCTCGAAGCTGGCGGCGCAACCGACCCAGTACAGAATCTCGAAGTCGGGGTTCGTCTCGACGGTCGGCACGTCCAAGCCCTCCGCCCACTTCAGCCGACTCTCGCTGATCTGCCATGGATTGCCTTGCCGCTCCATGCCGTTGAAGGCGCCCTTCAGCTCGGCGGGGAAGTTCGCCTCTACCAGCACCTGATCGCGGCGGATGTAGAGGATATCCAGCATCGGCTCGTTGCCGACCGGGCAGATATCCACGCAAGCGCCACACGCCGTACACGCCCACAGCGCCGACTCGCTGATCGCCGTCCCCACGAGGGGCGATGGGCTCTGTGCGCCGTTGGCGAGCGCCGCCATGCGCTCCTTGATCAGGAAGCGCTTGTTGATCTCATAGGCGGAGGGCGAGAGCTCCTTGCCCGTCACGTAAGCCGGGCAGACGTCCTGACAGCGGTTGCACATGATGCAGGCGAAGGCATCCATCAGGTGAGTCTGCGGCAGATGTTCGAGCTTGCCGACGCCGAACTGCTCCCGCGACTCGTCTTCGAAGTCCTCAGGCGCTAGCTCGCCCAGCGACTTGCGCGGCGGCTTGGTCAGGTAGTTCAGCGGCGCCATGAACAGGTGCGCGTGCTTGCTGTAGGGGAAATACGGCAAGAACAGCAGGATGCCGCCCAAGGCGATCCACCAGAAGGCGTGATCGAGGAACAGCAGCAAGTCCGGGCTCATGCCCGCCCACAGACCCGCTACAGCGCCAGCGAAGGGCTGCGGCGCGATGCCCTCGCCCATGGCGATCTGCACGGATTGTCCCAGAAAGCGCGCCCCAACGTGCGCTAAGATGAAGACGCCCACGATCAGCGAGTCGCGCCGAATGTGACCTTTCGTCACGTTGGGATGCACCAGCACATTCTCGCGGAAAGTCAGCGCCTTATCGCCGAAGACGAAGCGCCGCAGCAAGAAATACGCCACGCCGATCAGCACGGCGAGGCTCAGCACATCGCCCAGCAGACGGTACGCCGCCGCTAGCAAGCCTCCCTCGCCCAAGAACTTGAAATCGGCGATGAAGCCCTCCAGCACATCGCCGAAGTTGACGATGAAGTAGAAGGTGAAGCCCCACACCACGCCCACGTGCAGCAAACTGACCAACGGGCGGGCGCGCAGCGTGGTCTGCTGCGAGAGGTAGATGCGCAAGGCGCGCCAAGCGCGTTGCGG
Organism: uncultured Anaerolineae bacterium; assembly: GCA_938005675.1. Classification (GTDB taxonomy): domain Bacteria; phylum Chloroflexota; class Anaerolineae; order Aggregatilineales; family UBA2796; genus CP2-2F. The sequence goes on along the minus strand of CALKXH010000078.1, from coordinate 19,857 downwards.
CAGGCGCTCTAGGTAGAGTTTATCGCCGCCGCGCCGCACCACCAGCCACATATGGCGGAAGCCGCGCACAGCCAGCGCCACAGAGCCCGCCGCCAACAGCACAAACGCGATCTTTTCGAAGAGGCTGAGCATAGCTTGATCCTCAAAGACTGTTTTTGCCTATGCCGCTTAAGTGTAGCCCATTCCGCCGCGCAGGGATAGCCCAATTGAACTGGCGCTTATAAGCAGGCTTTAGAGTCGCCTTCACTTGTGCAAAAAATCACGTTTTATGCTGATGAAATTTTGCTTTAAGCCGTACGCCTTGTGCCACCCAGAATCCGCCTTTATAGTTGCCTCAAACGCCTGAAGAGGCGTTCAAAGGATACCAGTCGAACGGAGTGAACCATGCTTACGCTACGTCGTTTTGTTGTGCTGGCGCTTGTGCTGGCAGTCATCTTGGCAGGCGCTAACGCGGCGACCGCCCAAGGGCGCCAATTCGTGAATGTGTACTCTTCGCGGCACTACGGCGCGATGGAGCAGATGTTCGTCGAATTCACGCAGGAGACCGGCATCGAGGTGCGCCTCTCGCAAGGCTCGCCCCAAGCCCTGCTGACCCGCCTTGAGCAGGAGGGCTCCCAGACGCCCGCCGACGTCTTCTTCTCGGTCGATACGGGCTCGTTGGTCTTGGCGGCTGAGAAAGGCTTGCTCCAAGCGATTGACTCCGAGGTTTTGCGCGCCAACATCCCTGAGGCGCTGCGCGACCCTGAGAATCGCTGGTTCGGCTTGAGCCAGCGCCTGCGCACCATCGTCTACAACCCGCAGAAGGTCGATCCGAGCGAGCTCTCCACCTACGAGGCGCTCGCCGACCCGAAGTGGCGTGGTCGGCTGTGTTTGCGCCCCGCCACGCACATCTACACCATCTCGCTGGTCGCCAGCCTGATCGCGGCGCTGGGCGAGGAGCAGGCTGAGGCGGTCGTCAAGGGCTGGGTGGCCAATCAGCCGCAGCTGATCGATAGCGACACGCGCATCCTCGAGACGGTCGCGGCGGGCGGCTGCGATGTCGCCATCGTCAATCACTATTACGTCGGGCGGCTGTACGCTCAAAATCCCGACTTCAACGTTAAAATCTTCTGGGCGAACCAAGATGATCGCGGCGTGCATCGCAACGTGGCGGGCGCCGGCGTCACGGCGAACGCCGCCAATCGTGAGAATGCCATCAAGCTGCTAGAATGGCTGAGCGACGCTGAGAAAGGGCAAGCCGGCGATCCGTCGGGCTTGCCGGGCGGCAACTATGAGTATCCCGTCAACGCGCGGGCGGAGCTGAATGAGATCATCGCGGGCTTCGGGATGCCCAAGATCGATCCCTTGCCGCTCGTCGAGCTGGGCAAGAATCAGAAGGCGGCAATCGACCTGCTCGGACGGGCGGGCTACTGATCGCGCGTCCGCATTCGAACTTCCCATGAGTCAACCACTGGAGGGGTCTCCCCGCCCCTTCAGTGGCTCAGTGGCTATCAGGAGAGCTTTTTTGGCGCAAACAACGCTGACTCAACCATCGCGCGCGGGGGCGCTCCCCGCCCGCCGCATCGGACGCCTGCGCGTTCGGCTGCTCATCCCGCTGATCGTGGCGGGTTTGGTCGTTTTGCCGATTTTGAACTTGCTCTCGGCGCTGCTCAGCCCATCTTTTGAGATGTGGGAGCGCCTGTGGGCGAGCATCTTGCCGCGGATGCTGGGCAACACGCTCGTGCTCTTGGGCGGCGTGGGCGCTTTGACGCTGATCATCGGCACGGGCATGGCGTGGCTGGTGACGGCGTACCACTTTCCGTTGCGCGCCTTCTTCGAGCGGGCGCTGCTCTTGCCCCTAGCCGTGCCGACCTTCGTGATGGGCTTCGTCTACATGGCGACCTTCGACTTCGCCGGTCCGATTCAGACGACCTTGCGGGCGTGGTTCGGGCAGAGCTTCCGCCCCCCAGACATTCGCAGCGGCTGGGGCGCCATCCTCGTGATGAGCCTCGTGCTGTACCCGTACGTTTATCTGTTGGCGCGCGCGGCTTTCCGCGAGCAGGTGGCGGCGACCTACGAGGCAGCCCGCACGATGGGCTACTCGCGCAGCCAGACCTTCTTCCGCTTGATCGTGCCGATGGCGCGCCCGTCTTTGGCGGCGGGCGCGGCGCTCGCCATGATGGAGGCGATGACCGACTTCGCCACAGTGCGCTTCTTCAGCTTCCCGACGGTCAGCGAGGGGATTGTGCGGCTGTGGGAGGGGCGCATGGATCGCGCCGGCGCCACTGAACTCTCGCTCTTGCTCTTGGGCGTGGCGCTGTGCCTGATCCTCTTGGAGCGGGCGCTGCGCGGCAGGGCGCGCTACTATCAGAGCAGCGGGGCGGGCAGGCGTCCGCCGCGCGCCGAGCTGCACGGCGTGGCGGCGCTCGCCGCCATCGCGCTCAACGCCCTGTTGCTGGGCGCGGCGTTCGTCTTGCCGGTCGGGCAGCTGATCGCCTGGGCGCTCAGCTACGTCCAGACCAATTTCGGCGGCTGGCGGAACGTCTTCGCCCAATACGCCCTGACCACCTTCGGCTTGGCGGCGTTGGCGGCGACCCTCACGGTCTTCTTGGCGCTCTTGATCGCCAACGGGGTGCGGCTGAGCGGCGGACGGGCAGGTCGGATTGTGGCGCGGGTTGCCACGCTGGGCTACGCCGTGCCGGGCGCGGTGGTGGCGGCGGCTGTGCTGCTGACCCTCGCGCCGCTTGATCGGGCGATCAACAGCCTCGCTGAGCGGCTGAACTTGAGCGCGCCCGGCTTGATCCTGACGGGCACGATCATCGGTTTGCTCTACGCTTACGCCGTGCGCTTCATGGCGGTCGCCTTCAACAGCGTGGAGGCGAGCTTTGAGAAGGTCAAGCCCAGCATGGAGCAAGCCGCCCGCACGATGGGCGCCGGTCCGTGGCGCGTGCTGTGGCGGATTCACTTGCCGCTGGTCAGTCAGGGGATGATCGCGGCGGCGATTTTGGTGTTTGTGGATGTGATGAAAGAATTGCCGGCGACGGTCATGCTGCGCCCCTTCGGCATGGATACCTTGGCGATCTGGACGTACATGGCGGCGGCGGAGTCGTTCTGGGAGGAGGCGAGCCTGCCCGCGCTGACCATCTTGGCGGTCGGCTTGATCCCGGTCTGGCTGCTGATGCGACTCGGCAATCGGGCGGGCGCCGAGCGCCTTTGAAGCAGGTGACATTGAGGCAGAATTGTGAATCACGAGTCGTTAATTGAGCTACGGGATGTCAGCAAATCCTTCGGGGCGACGCGCGCCGTCGAGGGCGTCTCGCTGAGCATTGAACGGGGCGCGATCTGCGTGCTGCTGGGCGCCAGCGGCTGCGGCAAGACGACCGTCCTGCGTTTGATCGCCGGGCTGGAGACGCCCGATAGCGGCGAAATCTGGCTGAAGGGCGAGCGCGTAGCCGCTCAGGGCGTCTGGCAGCCGCCGGAGGCGCGGCGCGTCGGCATGGTCTTTCAGGATTACGCGCTCTTCCCGCACATGAGCGTGCACCAGAACGTCGCGTTCGCGTTGGCGGCGCTGGATGGCAAGCTCAGCCGCGCCGAGCGCGACGGGCGCGTTCGGCGGATGCTGGAGCTGGTCGGCTTGGCGGATCGGGCGGAGCGCTTCCCGCATCAGCTCAGCGGCGGCGAGCAGCAGCGCGTGGCGTTGGCGCGCGCCCTCGCCCCTGAGCCTTCGGTGGTGCTGCTGGATGAGCCGTTCAGCAACCTCGATGCCGCTTTGCGGCGCACCATGCGCGAGGAAGTCCGCCGCATTTTGCGGGCAGCCAACGCCACCGCCATCTTTGTGACCCACGATCAGGAAGAGGCGCTCAGCCTCGCCGATACGGTCGTGATCATGCGCGCGGGCAAGGTGCAGCAGGTCGGCGCGCCGCAGGAGGTCTACCTGCGCCCGATCAGCCGCGAGGTCGCCGCCTTTCTGGGCGAGGCGAACTTCATCGAGGGCGTGGCGGAGGGCGAGGTAGCGCGTTGCGCGCTCGGAGAGCTGCCTTTAGCCCTCCCGATGCAGGGCAAAGTGGCGCTGATGATCCGCCCCGAAGCGCTGCGCGTCACCGCCGATCCCAAAGGCGCCGCCGAAGTCGTCGCCATCCGCTTCTTCGGTCACGATCAGCTGCTGCGCTTGCGCTTCCCCGACTCGACCGAGCTGGAGGTGCGCACGTGGGGCAACGCTGAGTTGGCGCTGGGCGAGCACGTGGCAGTCGGCGTGCGCGGCAGCGTGATGCCCTACGCCCCGTGAGCGCTCAGCCGACGATTGCCCTTTTCGGCGTGAATTGTTAAAATTCAGCGCATCAGCGCTACCTTGTGCCGCCCTGAGGCGCACAAGGTAGTTTCACGCATTTCAGCACAAGCGAGGAACAGCCTATGACAGCTGAGTCGGCGCCTGAGGGGCGCCGCGCGGTGGTGATCGGCGTGGCGGGCGGCAGCGGGTCGGGCAAGACGACCGTGGCGCAGCGCCTGTTAGCCGCCATCGGCGAGCCGCACATCACCTATCTGCCCCACGACTCGTACTACCGCGATCTGGATGCCATCCCGCGCGTCGGCGGCGAGATCGTCAACTTCGATCATCCCGACGCCCTTGAGACCAGCTTGCTGGTGGAGCATCTCGCCCAATTGCGGCGCGGAGAGCCGATTCAAGCGCCCGTCTACGATTTCAGCACGCACAGCCGCAGCCCGCACACGCGCACGATCTACCCCGCCCCGATCATCTTGGTGGAGGGCATCCTGATCTTCGCCGACCCTGAGCTGCGCGCCCAGCTTGACGTGCGCCTGTACGTGGACGCCGATCCCGACATCCGCTTCATCCGCCGCCTTGAGCGCGACATCAACGAGCGCGGGCGCACCCTTGAGTCGGTCATCCATCAGTACCTTGAGTCGGTGCGCCCGATGCACCTTGAGTTCGTCGAGCCCAGCAAGCGCTACGCCGACCTGATCATCCCGCAGGGCGGCTACAACGACGTGGCAATCGATCTGGTGGCGGATCACCTCAAGCGCCTGATCGCGGCGGCGCGCGCGCAGACGGCTTAGGCGGGCTGCCGCTCGGCGATCAAGCGCTCGCTGAGCGTCCAGAGCGCCTCCCACGTCGTCTGGTCGTAGGAGGCGCGGCTGGTCGGCACGGCTTTGCGCTTGGTGAAGTACTTGCCGCTGACGCCCTCAACTTCGGGCGAGCTGGCGAGGTAGATGAGCGTATCGGCGCCCTGTTCGGGCGTCAGGGCGAAGCGTTGCAAGGCGCCGAAAAGCTTCGAGATCAAGCCCGCGTTGTTCTTGCCGAAGCCGGTGCGCACGAAGCCGGGATGCATGGCGTTGACGGTCACGCCCGTGCCTTCGAGGCGGCGCGCCAGCTCGTAGGTGAAGACCACGTTCGCCAGCTTGCTCTCGCCGTAGATGCGGAAGCCGCTGTAGACGGGCGGCTTGTGCGGATTGATCAAGTTCAGGCGGGCGAAGCGATGGGCGTCGGAGGAGACGTTGACGATGCGGGCGGGCGCGCTCGCCTTGAGCAAGTCCAGCAGCAGGTTGGTCAGGTAGAAGTAGCTCAGGTGGTTGAGGGCGAAGGTCATCTCGTAGCCGTCGGCGCTGGTCAGGCGCTTATCGAAGTAAGCGCCGGCGTTGTTGAGCAGGACGTCCAAGCGCGGGCAGCGCGCCTTGACCTCATCGGCGAGGCGGCGCACCTCGCTCATGGCTGAGAGATCGGCTCTGAGCGCCTCGATTGCCTGATTGCCCGTGCTGCTCTGCAGCTCGGCGACGGTCTGGGCGCATTTTTGGGCGTCGCGCCCGACGATCAGGACGCGCGCGCCCAATTTTGCCAATCCGCGCGCTGCCTCCTTGCCGATGCCGTTGGTAGCGCCCGTGATCAGGACGGTCTTGCCCGTCATGGTGGCGTTGGATGCCATAGTCTGCGATTCTCCGTATGTCTATGCGTTTCCTCGCAGATTATCGGCAAAGCGCGCCGAATTTCACAACTCAGGGCGTCGGCTGCAGGACGGCGATGGCGCGGGCGAGGCGCGCGAGGACTTTCTCGCGCCCGATCAGCGCCATGACCTCGAAAAGGGGCGGCGAGACGCTCTGCCCCGTCACAGCGACCCGAATCGGGCTGAAGAACTGCCCCGTCTTGATGCCGAGCCGCTCGGCGCCGTCGCGCAGGGCTGCCTCCTGCGCCGCAATTGTGAAGTCGGGCAGGGCGGCGAGCGCCTCGTGCGCCAGTTGGAGCGCGGCGCGCGTCTGCTCAGCCGTCAAGCCTTTGGGGATCAGGGCGCTCGGCTCAGGCGTCGGCACGTCGGGGCGGAAGAGGAAGCCCGCCATCTCGACCGCCTCGCTCAGCAGCTTGATGCGCTCTTTGATCAGCGGCGCGACCTGCACCAGAACCTCAAGCGGCGCCTCCAGAGCCGCCGCTTCGAAAAAGGGCTGCAGACGGCGCGCCAAGTCCTCATCCGAGAGGCGGCGAATCCACTCGCCGTTCAGCCACTTCAGCTTGACGACGTCGAACTTGGTGCCGGTTTGCGTCACTTGCGTGATATCGAAGACCGCCGCCGCCTCCTCTTTGGTGAAGACTTGAATCTCCTCGCCGTTCTCGTCGAGCTTGCCGTAATTCCAGCCGACGTTGCACAGGAAGTTGGTGACCGCCTCCGGCAGGTAGCCGCCCTTGATGAAGTAGGAGATAGACGCCTCCGGGTGCTTGCGCTTGCTGATCTTGCCGCCGCTGGGATGCAGGATCACGGGCACGTGGCAGAACTGAGGCGGCTGCCAGCCGAAGGCCTGATACAAAATGACGTGCAGCGGCGTGCTGGGAATCCACTCTTCGGCGCGGATGACGTGCGAAATCTCCATCAGGTGGTCATCCACAAGGTGGGCGAGGTGATAGGTCGGGAAGCCATCGGCTTTGAGCAGGACGGCGTCTTGCAGGGTATCGTTGCGCACGCGGATCGCGCCGCGCACCATATCCTCAAAGACGGTCTCGCCTTCCAGCGGCACTTTCAGGCGGATGACGTACGGTTTGCCTTCGGCGTCAAGGCGCGCCCAGTCGGCGGGGGTCAGGGCGCGCGCCCGCCGATCGTAGCCGGGCGGCAAGCCGTTCGCCTTGCGCGCCGCGCTGATCAGCTCCAGCTCTTCGGGCGTCTCGTAGGCGCGGTAGGCTTTGCCGTGCTCCACCAGCCAGTTCGCCCAGTATTGATAGTGCGCAAGGCGCTGACTCTGAATGTACGGCCCGTACGGACCGCCGATATCCGGTCCTTCGTCCCAATGCAGACCCGCCCAGCGCAAGCCATCCATGATGCCGCTGAGCGATTGCTCCTGAGTGCGCTTTTGATCGGTATCCTCGATGCGCAGGATGAATTTGCCGCCGTGCCGACGGGCGAACATCCAGTTGAATTGTGCCGTCCGCACGCCGCCGATATGCAGGTCGCCGGTCGGGCTGGGCGCGAAACGGACGCGCACAGGGCGTGAGTCGCTCACGAAAGACTCCTCAAAAGGTAGATTGGCTCTGGGCGCATTATAGCCCGCGGGCGGGCGGTTTGGCAAAGCGCGCCTTTGATCGGTACAATACGGCGCGCTCAGTTCTGATCGGTTGAGCGAGATGGAGTTTTCGGTCATGACCTTGATGAAGCGTTTACGCGCCCTGAGCGCGGTGTGCCTCGCCCTCGCCGTTTTGGCGGCGTATTTTGGCGCGCCCGCGCAGGCGCAGAGCGGCGTGGTCGGCACGGTGACGGTTGATGAGCTGTACCTGCGCTCGGCGCCTTCGCGCAACGGCGCGATCCTCGATACGCTGCGCTTCGGGCAGCGCGTAGAGATCACTGGGCGCTCGACCGTGCGCGGTTGGGGCTACGGGCGCAGCGAGGCGGGCGCGCTCGGCTGGATCGTGCTGCAATACTTGGAGTTCCCCGCCAGCGCCAACCTGAGCGAGCTGCCCATCGTCCCGCCCGACGCGCCGACCAATCCGGCCGGCGGCGGAGGCGCGCCCGAAGCGCCCTCTGCGGGCGGAGCGCCCGGCGGCGATGCCACGCCACAGCCGCCCGCTTTGCCGCCTCCGCCGCCCAGCGGCGCGAATTTGCGCGGCTTCGAGCTGGGCGGGCAAGTGCAGAGCTTGAGTCCGACCACGGTCAATGCGATGCGGCGCGCCGGCATGACGTGGGTCAAGCGGCAAGCTAAAGAGGGCGACGGCGCCGCTTTCGGCTACATCGGCGAGGCGAAGGCGAACGGCTTCAAGATTCTGCTCTCAGTTATCGGCAACATCGATCTGGTCGTCGAGCCGAGCTATCAGGATACCTACGCCAATTTCGTCGGGCAGTTGGCGGCGGCGGGCGCCGATGCGATTGAAGTCTGGAACGAGCAGAACATCGACCGCGAATGGAAGCGCGGCGCCATCAGCCCAGTCACCTACACGCAGCTCTTGGCGAAGGCGTATAGCGCCATCAAGGCGAGCAATCCCAACACGCTGGTCATCAGCGGGGCGCCCGCCCCGACCGGCGCCGAGGCGGCGTTCGGCTCGGATCGGGTCTGGAACGACGACCGCTACGCGCAGGGCATGGCGGCAGCCGGCGCCGGGCGCTACGCCGATTGCATCGGCTTGCACTACAACGAGGGCATCGTCAGCCCGAATCAGCGCAGCGGCGACCCGCGCGGCGATAACTATCCGACCCGCTACTTCGATGGGCAGATCGCGCGCGGCTTGAACCCCTTCGGCGGCAAGCGCGGCTGCTTCACCGAGCTGGGCTATCTCTCGCCGCAAGGCTACGGAGGGCTGCCGAGCAACTTCGCGTGGGCGGCGAACGTGACCGTTCAGCAGCAGGCGCAATGGCTGGCGGAGGCAGCCCTGCGCGCGGCGCAATCCGGGCGCATCCGCCTGATGATCGTCTTCAACGTGGACTTCACCTACTACGGCGCTGACGATCCGCAAGCGGGCTACGCCATGATCCGTCCGGATGGCTCCTGCCCGGCTTGCGAGACGCTAGGGCGCGTGATGGGCGTGCGCTGAGGGCGCTGCTACAGCGCCGCTTTCCGAGCGCGGCGCGCCTCGGCGCGCAGGATGCTGATCACCGCCGCCACCACCAAGCCGCTGATCACAGCGTTAGCTGTGCCTTCGGCGATGGGCGAGGCGCTCACGAAATCGAAGAGCGCGTGCCAGACCGCCACAATGAGCAGGCTCTGTCCGCTGCCGCGATAGAGCCAGCTCATGAACAGCGAGCCGAGCGTGATGCTGAGGCTGAAAAAGACGAAGCCGCCCGCCCCCAGCGCCATGAAATTCGGCTTGAAGAAGAAATACGGCAAATGCCAGAAGCTCCACAGCACGCCGATGATCACGGCGGGCTGAATCCAGCGGGTCGGAGTCATCATGCGCTGCAGGGCGAAGCCGCGCCAACCGATCTCCTCGCCGAAGCCGTAGGTGGCTAACCACAGCAGCAGCGCCGCCCCGACTCCGATCTGCCCTAGATAGTCCACCTCGCCGAAGCGCGCTAGATCGGGCGGGGCGCCGCGCTCCGCCCAGTAGATCAGGATCGCCACAACGCCGAGGGCGAGCGGCATCCCGACCGCCACCAGCCACCAGCGCACATCCACGCCCACGCGCAGCATCCGCCTCAGCAAATTGCTCAGACCCGCGCGCCCTTCCGTCGCGCTGATCACCACCACAGCCCCAACCGTCGGTCCGAAGGCGCTCAGATAGTAGATCGCCTGCGGCACGCTCAGCCAGCCGTAGTAGTCGGCGATCAACAAGCCGCCAATCGCCCACGAGAAGGCATAGGCGATCACGAAATAGGCGCTGATCGGGTAGCGCGCCAACAGCGAAGGTCGCAGAACCTCAGTTTGTCCTGTCACAAGCCACCTCTTTTCTTTCTGAGAATATACTCTCGATCAAATATTCGCGCCTTGTGAGGAATGTCACAAATTGGCGCGCCGAAGGTCATGCCTTTCACGGCAGACGAGTCGCGCTATACTCGAAAATAGTCGGATCGGAGAGCCTATGAGCGACTCGCGCATTCATCTGTTCGGCATTCGGCATCACGGCGTGGGCTCGGCGCGCAGTCTGGTGGCGGCGCTGGAGGCGCTCCAGCCCGACGCGCTGCTGATCGAAGGCGCGCCGGAGGGCGATGAACTGCTCGCGTACGTCCTCTCGCCCGCCCTGCAGCCGCCCGTCGCCATGCTGATCTACGCGCCTGAGCAGCCCAAACGCGCCGTCTTCTACCCGTTCGCCGAGTTTTCTCCAGAGTGGCAGGCGCTGCGCTACGGCTTGCGACACGGCATCCCGACTCGCTTCATGGATTTGCCGCAAGCCGTTCAACTCGCGCTGGCAGAGGCGGCTGAGTCTGCTGAGGCGGCTGAGGGCGCGCCGCAAGCCGACCTCGCCCCTGAGCTGCTGCGCCTGCGCGCCGATCCGCTCCTTGAGTTGGCGCGCTTGGCGGGCTACGAGGATAGCGAGCGCTGGTGGAACGACCTCGTCGAGCAGCGCCGCGCCACCGACCCCGATATTTTCGCGGGCATCCTCGAGGCGATGCGCGCCCTGCGCGAGCAGGTCACTCTGAGCGACCCAATCGAGGCGCTGCGCGAGGCGTCCATGCGCCAAAGTCTGCGCGCGGCGCTCAAAGAAGGCTATCAGCGCATCGCCGTGGTCTGCGGCGCGTGGCACACGCCCGCCCTGACCGATCTGAGCAACGCCAAGTCCGATGCGGCGCTTTTGAAAGGCTTGCCCAAGCTGAAAGTCAGCGCCACGTGGACGCCCTGGACGTACGGACGGCTGACGATGGCGAGCGGCTACGGAGCGGGCATCCGCGCGCCGGGCTGGTACGACTTCCTGTGGCGCACCGAAGGCGTGGGCGATATCGCGCTGGGCTGGCTGACCCGCGCCGCGGGCTTGCTGCGCCAACACAAGCTGGATGCCTCCACCGCGCAAGTCATCGATGCGGCGCGCATGGCGGAGGCGCTCGCCGTGCTGCGCGAACGCGCCATCCCCAGCCTTGAGGAGCTGAACGAGGCGACTCAAGCCGTGCTGTGCATGGGCAGCGAGGTGCCCATGCGCCTGATCTGGCGCGATCTGATCGTCGGCGGGGTGCTGGGCGACGTGCCAGAAGACGTCCCTGCCGTGCCGCTGCTGCAGGACTTTCAGCGCCAGCAGAAGCGCCTGCGCCTGACCGAAAAAGACCTCGCCAAGCGCGATGCGACGCGCCCGCCCAACGCCCCGAACCTCGAACTGGACTTGCGCGAGGCGCTCGACCTCGAACGCAGCCAATTTCTGCATCGCCTGAACATGCTGGATATCCCTTTCGGCAAGCTGATGGGCGCGCTCAGCAAGGGCAGTTTCAAAGAGGTGTGGCGCGTGGCGTGGCAGCCCGATTTCACCGTCGCCCTGATCGAGGCGAGCCAATGGGGGACGACCCTCCAAGCCGCGGCAACCGCCTACGCCCGCGACGCCGCCGAGAGCGCCTCCGACTTGCCGACGCTCAGCGAGCTGCTTGAAGCGGCGCTGCTGGGCGCCCTAGATGAGGCGATCCCGCACCTGTTGCGCGCTGTGCGCGATATCGCCGCCCTCGCCAGCGACGTGACGCACCTGATGGGCGCCTTGCCGCCGCTCGTCCGCATCGTCCGCTACGGCGATGTGCGCGGCACGGACGCCGCCCTTGTGCAGGCGGTGGTGCATAGCCTCGTCGCGCGCATTTGCATCGGGCTGCCCAACGCCTGCGCCTCGCTCGACGATGACGCCGCCGCCGCCATGCTCGGATACATCAACAGCGCGCACGCCGCCCTCAACCTCTTGGCGGATGAGAGCCTGCGCGCCGATTGGCGAGCGACTCTGCTGCACCTCGCCGACCTGCCGAGTTTGCACGGCTTGCTGGGCGGGCGTTGCGCGCGCCTGCTGCACGACGGCGCGGCGTGGCAAGCCGCCGAGACGACCCGCCGCCTCAGTTTGGCGCTCTCGGCAGCCAATCCGCCTGAGCGCGCCGCCGCTTGGCTGCAGGGCTTCCTGAGCGGCAGCGGCGAAATCCTGCTGCACGACCTGAATCTGTGGCAAGCCATCGATGTGTGGCTGTGCGGCTTGCCCGCCGAGACCTTCCAGACGGTCTTGCCGTTGGTGCGGCGCACTTTTGCCACCTTCAGCGCGCCTGAGCGCCAACGCATGGCGGAGCGCGTGTTGCACGGCGCGGCGCGCTACGGCGCGGGGACGGTCACTTTTGTGGAAGCGTTCGCCCTGCAAGTCATACCGACGCTGACAAGGCTGCTGGGCGGCTCAACATGACTTATCCGCCAAACTTTCACGCGTTCTTAAACAAATGTTAACAGACTTGCTCTATGCTCAAAGTGCTGTACACCATTTTGGGTCAACCTTTAGGAGCGATTCATGCGTAAGTTTTACCTATCAGCACTGGCTGTTTGTGTCGTCCTGCTGGGAGTCACGGCGGCAGCCCTCGCCCAGCAGAAGACCTTGACCGTCCTCTGCACGCCGCAGGAGGACTGGTGTGTCGCCATGACGCAAGCCTTCGAGGCGGAGACCGGCATCAAGACCTCCTACGTGCGCCTGTCCTCAGGCGAGGCGTTGGCGCGCATCCGTGCTAGCAAGGATGCGCCTGAGTTCTCGGTCTGGTGGGGCGGTCCGGTCGATGCCTTCATCGCCGCTAACGAGGAAGGGCTGCTCGAACCCTATCAGTCGCCTAACGCGGCGGCGCTGCCCGATCAGTACAAGGATGCCAACGGCGTCTGGGCGGGCGTGTACGTCGGCGCGCTGGGCTTCTGCTCCAACGTGAACGTGCTGAACGAGCTGGGCGTCGAGCCGCCGACCTCCTGGGCTGACCTGCTCGATCCGCGTCTGAAGGGCAACGTCGCCATGGCGCACCCCGCCACCTCTGGCACGGCGTTCACCACCTTCTGGACGATCGTCACGCTGGAGGCGGACAAGCTCGAGGCGGCTGAGGCGGGCAAGGGCTACGATGCGGACGGGATGCCCACAGCCGCCGCCGTCGATAAGGCGTTCGAGTACTTCGCCCAGCTGCATCAGAACGTGCTGCAGTACACCCGCTCTGGCGCGGCGCCCGGCACTTTGGCGGGGCGCGGCGAGATCGGCGTGGCGATCATCTTCTCGCACGACTGCACCAAGCTGCAGGTCGAGGGCTTCAAGGACGTCCTGACCACCACCTTCCCCGCTGAAGGCACCGGTTACGAGATCGGCGGCATGGCGCTCATCAAGAACGCCCCCGAAATGGAGGCGGCGAAGCTGTGGTTCGATTGGGCGCTGACCGCCAAGACCCAAGAGATCGGTCCGATGGTCAACTCGCTGCAGCTGCCCACCAACCCCGATGCCGCCGTCTCGGAGCTCTCGGTCAAGCTGGCTGAACTGACCGTCGTGAACTACAACTTCCAAGCCGCCGGCAAGAGCCGCAACGCCATCGTCGAGCGCTTCGAGCGCGAGATCGCGCCGCGCCCGACCAACTGAACGCGCCTTTGACGTTCGGCGAGTCCTTGTCGGGCACACGGCAAGGGCTCGCCCTCATCTCACAGACCTTCGGAGACCTCCCGTGCAGAACTTCGCCCTTCAGCGGCAAGTCAATCAGTTCCGCCGCATCTTCCAAGACCCCGTCCTCGCCATCGCGCTCTTGGGCGTCAGCTTATTCGTGTTCATCCTGATCCTCTTGCCGCTCTTCAGCGTGATCGGCGAGAGCCTCTCGCCCAAGAACGCGCCGCTCTTTCAGCGCTACCTGACTGAGCCGATCTACCAGAACATCATCCTGAACACGCTCGTGCTGGGCGTCCTGACCGCCGCCGTGAGCACGGCGGTCGGCTTTCTGTTCGCCTTCGTGCAGGTCAAGCTGGATGTGCCCTTCAAGCGCCTGATGCACATCCTCGCCCTGATCCCGATCATCTCGCCGCCTTTCGCCGTCGCCACAGCGATCATCGTGCTGTTCGGGCGCAATGGCGTGATCACGCGCGGTGTCTTCGGCGTGCGCTTCGATATTTACGGGCTGTTCGGCTTAACTTTGGCGCTCTCGCTCTCGCTCTTCACGGTCGCCTATCTGACGTTGCGCGGCATGATGCAGGCGCTCGATCCCGCCCTTGACGAGGCAGCCACCAATCTGGGCGCGGGCAAGTGGCGCGTCTTCCGCACCGTGACCCTGCCCATGCTGCTTCCGGGCATCGCCAGCGCCTTTCTGCTGGTCTTCGTGGAGGCAATCGCCGACTTGGGCAATCCGCTCGTGCTGGGCGGCAACTTCGAGGTGCTGGCGACGCGCATCTACATCAGCATCATCGGCTTGTACGATACCTCCTCAGCGGCGGTCTTCTCGCTGATCTTGCTGGTGCCTTCGCTGCTGGTCTTCATCCTGCAGAATTACATCATCAGCCGCTCCAACGTGGTCTCGGTGACGGGCAAGCCCTCCGGCACGCCGCAATACATCCACGCGCCGCTGGTGCGCTGGACGCTCTTCGGGCTGTGCATGGCGATCTGCTTGCTGATCGCGCTGATCTACGGCACGATTGTGCTGGGCGCCTTCGTGGAGGTGCTGGGCGTCAACAACAATTTCACGCTGCGCCACTTCGATTTCGTGCTGAACGGCTTGGGCTCCAAGGCGATGTGGGATACCACGCGCCTCTCGATCATCTCGACGCCCGTCGCCGGCTTGCTGGGCATGTTGATCGCCTTTTTGGTCGTGCGCAAGGAGTTTTTCGGGCGCGCCGCCCTCGATTTCGCCACCATGCTGGGCATTGCTGTGCCGGGCACCATCATCGGCATCGGCTTTTTGCTGGTCTTCAACACGCCGACCGTCTGGGAGCTGCCCTTCTTCGGTCCGGTGACCGTCTTGCCCAAGTTGACGGGCGGACAAGCCATGTTCGGCGGCGCGCTCGCCATCGTGATCGTCTACGTCATCCGCAGCGTGCCGACGGCGCTGCGCGCGGGCGTGGCGGCGCTCACTCAGATCGATCCCGCCATCGAGGAGGCGTCGGTGAGCTTGGGCGCCGATAACGCGCGCACCTTCCGCCGCATCACCTTGCCGCTGATCCGTCCGGCGCTCTTGGCGAGCCTGATCTTCGCCTTCGCCCGCTCCATGACCACTATCTCAGCCATCGTCTTCCTGACCACGCCGCAGACGCGCATCATGACTCAGCAAATCCTGAACGAGGTGGAGAACGTGCGCTACGGCAACGCCTTCGCCTACTGTGTGATCTTGATCCTGATCGTCTTGACGGCGATTGGCGTGCTATATCTGGGCGTCGGCTCGACGACCGGCGCCGAACGCGCTTTCCAAGGAGGTGCGCGATGAACGAAGGGCAAACCGTCCGCTTGCGCCTCGATCACCTGACCAAAATCTTTCCGCAGCGGGGCGGCAAGGGCAACGTAGTGGCGGTCGACGACGTCACGTTGGATATCTACAGCGGCGAGTTCATCACCCTGCTCGGACCGTCCGGCTGCGGCAAGACCACCACCTTGCGCCTGATCGCTGGCTTCGAGCTGCCCAATCAGGGGCAAATCCTGCTGGAGGGGCAAGATATCACCCACCAGCCGCCCAACAAACGCGATATGGCGCTCGTCTTCCAGAACTACGCCCTCTTCCCGCATCTGACGGTCTATCGCAACGTGGCGTACGGCTTGGAGACGCGCGGTCTGCCCGCGCGGACGATCCGCGAGCGCGTGGGCGAGGTCTTGGCGCTGGTCGGCTTGGAGGGGCTCGAGGATCGCCGTCCCAACCAGCTCTCCGGCGGGCAGCAGCAGCGCGTGGCGTTGGCGCGTTGCCTCGTGATGCAGCCGCGCATCCTGCTCTTCGATGAGCCGCTCTCCAACCTAGACGCCAAGCTGCGCGTGCAGATGCGCAGCGAGATTCACGCCCTGCAGCGCCGTCTGCACATCACCAGCATCTACGTCACGCACGATCAGACTGAGGCGATGGCGCTCTCGGATCGGATCGTGGTCATGAACGGCGGGCGCATCGAGCAGGTCGGCAGCCCGCCGGAGATTTATCGCTGTCCCAGCACGCGCTTCGTGGCGGATTTCATCGGGCGCGCCAATTTCTTGCCCATCGAGCTGACGGCGCGGCAGGGCGAGACGGCGGCGTTCCACTTGCTGGGTCAGAGCTTGCGCGCGCCCCTGCCCGCCTCAGGCGCTGAGAATTTGGTCGCCATGTTGCGCCCGGAGGCGCTGATGCTGCGCGACGATCCCGACTTGCCGCAGGTGCAGATCATCCAGACGATGTATCTCGGCTCGGAGGTGGAGTACGTGGTGCAGCACGAGGATCAGCGCCTGATCGTGGTGGAGCACGACCCGCGCAATCGGCGCATCTTCGCCGAGGGCGAGCGAGCGGGCGTCACCTTTGTGCCAGAGGCGGTTCACCTGCTCGGCGATGGCGCTTAGCGCTTGCCGATTCGCCGCTGCGATGCTATCCTCAAGGCGACACTTGAGAATTCACTGTTGTGTTGAGGATAGCTTGCCGTGATCGCCGGACCGACCTTCGAAGAGATGCTCCATCCGCATACAATCGCGCCTGAAGTTCGGGCGCGGGCGCTTGAGGCGCGCCACAGCGCGCCGCTCGACCCGATCAACCTGTTCAACATCACCTGGCGAGATGCCCACAACCGCATCTACCACGTCGTCTTGCCCAAAGCCCTGACGGGCGTGGAGGCGGATATCGTAGTGCTGTACGGGCGGGAGTTCCCGTCGGGCAGCCACAAGGTCGGGGCGGCGTACTCCGTCCTGCTGGAGAAAGTCCTCTTCGGCGAGGTCGATCCGAGCCGCCACACGCTGGTGTGGCCCTCCACCGGCAACTACGGCATCGGCGGGGCGTGGGTCGGCGGGCGGATGGGCTGCCAGAGCATCGTGGTGCTGCCCGAAGGCATGAGCCGCGAGCGCTTCGAGCGCATCGAGGGCTACGGCGCGCGCATCATCCGCACGGTCGGCTCGGAGAGCAACGTCAAAGAGATTTACGACATGACGCATCAGCTGCGCGCCGCCGATCCCAACATCCGCGTGCTGAACCAGTTCGAGGTGATGGGCAACTATCGCTTCCATTACCACGTCACGGGCAACACGCTGGTGGAACTCGCCGCCGAGCTGGCGGCGCAGGGCATCGGCAGCGGGCGCATCGACGCTTTCTGCTCCGCCATGGGCAGCGCCGGCACTATCGCCGCGGGCGACCGCCTCAAGCAGGTCTTCCCCGGTCACTTGATCGTCGGGCTAGAGCCGATTCAATGCCCGACCCTCTACAACAACGGCTATGGCGCTCACGATATCCAAGGCATCGGCGATAAGCACGTCACGTGGATTCACAACGTCAACAACATGGACGCCCTGATGTGCATCGACGACCTGACCTGCAAACGCGGCTTGCTGGCGCTCAGCGATCCCGTCGGGCAGGACGTCTTGGCGCAGCGCTACGGCATCCCTGAGGAGACGGTCGCCCAGCTGAGCGGACTTTTCGGCATCAGCGGGGTCTGCAACATCCTCGGCGCCATCAAGACGGCGAAATATTTCGGCTTCGGGCGCGGCAGCCTGATCGCCACCGTCGCCACCGACTCGCTCGACCGCTATCACAGCGTGATGGACGCCATGCGCGCGCAATACGGCGCGCTCGACGCGGCGAGCGCCGTCGGCTTGATCGAGGGCACTTTCCGCGCCGTCGCCACCGACTGGGTGCAGCTGGGCACGCGCGAGGCGCGCGCGCGCTGGCATAACTTGAAGTACTACACTTGGGTCGAGCAGCAGGGCAAGACGGTCGAGGAGCTGGACGCGCAGCGCGATCCGGAATGGTGGCTGCGCCATCAGGCGCTGGTGAGCGAGATCGACGCCAAACTGCTGGCTGCCCGCGCCGAGCTGCCCGTCTGAGGGCGAACGGGCGTAAGATCGCGCGCGCACGGCGCCTCTAGGGCGTAGAGACGCCGTGCGCACAAGGACTCAAAAGCGATGGACATTCAGCTGCAAGCGGTCATCACCTGCCCGGAGTGCGGCTTCGCCCAAAGGGTGACCATGCCGACCGATTATTGTCAGTACATCTACGTTTGCGAGCGCTGTGGCGCGAAGCTGCGCCCCAAGGCGGGCGATTGCTGCGTGTTCTGCTCCTACGGCGACGTGGAATGCCCGCCCAAGCAGGCTGAGTGCGACGCCTAGAGCGTGATGACCTGATCGGGCGGGTTGCCGCCGAGCGCCTTGTACAGATCGGGGAAGCAGCCGACCTGCACGTGCGCGACCGTGCCGTGCGGCGTGCACGCGCCGACCTCGCCCTGCGCCAAGCCGCGCTCCAACGCGCACTGATCGCACATCATCAGCAGGATGTTATGCTGCTCCGCCAAGCGCGCAAGCCGCTCGCCCATCGGATCGCCCTGCCGCAACAGATAGGTGTTATCGTCGAAGAAGAACATGCCGACCACCTCAGCGCCGTGCGTGCCTGTCTCCAGCTGCGGCAGGATCATCTTGCCCAGCTTGTAGCTGGCGGTATGCCCAGAGGTGGCGAAAATATAAGCGACTTTCATCTCGATCTCCTTGTCGTGAAAGACGGACGATTGAGATGATACTAAATCTCAGTAATTTCGGCAAAGCCTAGAGCTGAGTCGGGTCGGCGATGACGCCCGCCACGGCGCTGGCTGCCACCACCGCCGCGTTAGCGAGGTAGATCGGCGCCTCAGGCGTGCCCATGCGCCCGCGAAAGTTGCGGTTGGCGCTGCTGATGGTGACCTCCTGCGGCGCCGGGATGCCCATGTGATTGCCCATGCACGGTCCGCAGCCCGGCACCCCGATCATCGCGCCCGCCTCGACGAAAGTCTGGATGTAGCCGCGCTCTAGCGCCGCCTTCAGCACCGCGCTGGAGGCGGGGATGACCAACAAGCGCGTCCCCGCCGCCACTTTGCGTCCGCGCAGCACCTGCGCCGCCGCAGCGAGGTCTTCAAGGCGACCGTTGGTGCAGGTGCCGAGGAAAGCTTGCTGCACGGGCGTGCCCGCCACCGCCGAGAGCGGCTTGACGTTATCGGGGCTGTTGGGGCAGGCGATCATCGGCTCGAGGGCGCTCACGTCGTAGTGGTGGACGGCGGCGTACTCCGCGTCGGGATCGGGATAGAGCGGCGTGTAGGGTCGGCGGGCGCGCGTGGAGAGATACTCGAAAATGGCTTGATCGGGCGGCAAGTAAGCCGTCTTGGCGCCGAACTCCGCCATCATATTCGGGATCACGGCGCGGCTATCGAGGCTGAGCGCGCTGATCGCCTCGCCGTGAAACTCAACCGACATGTACATGCCGCCCTCCACGCCCAGATCGCCGATCAGCTTCAAGCAGAAGTCCTTCGCCGTGACGCCCTCCCGCCACGCGCCCGTGACCACCACCTTCATGCTCTCGGGCACGCGCAACCACAGCTCGCCGGTCGCCCAGAGCGCCGCCACCTCGCTGCGCCCGACGCCCGCGCCGAAGGCGCCCAGCCAGCCGAAGTGCGTGGTGTGGCTATCGGCGCCCAGGATCAGCTCGCCGGGCAGCACGACGCCCTCTTCGCTCAAAACCTGATGGCAGATGCCGCGCCCCGCCTCGAAGAAGTAGCCCACGCCCTGCTCGCGGACGAATTGGCGCACTTCGGCGTGATTTTGAGCGTGTTGGGTGGTGGGCGCGGGCACGGCGTGATCGAGCGTGATGGCGAGCCGCTCTGGGTGCTTCACGCGCTTGAGTCCGAGCTTTTTGAAGGTCTGGTAGATGGCGGCAGTGTTATCGTGACTCAGCACGATGTCCGGACGGGCGTCCACAATTTGTCCGACGCGCACTGCAGGCAAGCCCGCCGCGCGCGCCAGCGCTTTCTGAGCAAACGTATAGCCCATCGTCCCCCTCCCCTAGCCCAGCACCGCCTGAGCGCGCAACAGCTCATCGACTTCCTCAGGCGTCACGATGCGCTGATCGGCGA
>CALKXH010000077.1 GCA_938005675.1 uncultured Anaerolineae bacterium | reverse complement strand
TTTGCCCGCCTCAAAGCCGCCGTATTGTTTCTGGGCGATGGCTTCGGCGGCAAGGCGGATCAAGTCATCGTCGCCGATCACGGCGAAACGTACTGGGATGCCCGCCAAGTTGCGGCGCGTCAGATCGAGCGCCTCGACCAGCACATCGAAGGTGACGGGAAACTGGCGCGCATCCGTGATGACGAAGAAATCGCGCCCGACCTGCTCGTAGAACTCGCGGATGGCTTGAATGGCGGCGGGCATATCCTCATCAGGGTTGACGGGCGGGACATAGCGCTGAATCAGGATGCGCTCGGCGACGTGCGGCTCAAAAATGTTCGGCATACAATACCTCACTCGAAGTTTTACGCTGATACACACCCTAGAGTTTACGTGAAGTTCTTTTGAATGTTGATCAAGACCGCAAGGTTGTTATGGAATTGTGAGGCGAGATGTTGCGGCGAGGGGCGCTCGGAGGTGGCTGAGATGAAGCGACGCCGCGCATCGACTATGCCGCGCGCAGCGTCGTCATCTGTTCAGAAAGCGATCAGGGCGAGCTCAAGCGGACTTTTGCAGCTCCGCCATGCAGTAGGCGAGCGCCTCCTCATCGTTGGCGAAGACTTTGCCCGCCTCAAAGCCGCCGTATTGCTTCTGGGCGATGGCTTCGGCGGCAAGGCGGATCAGCTCGCCATCGCCGATCACCACGAGACGCATCGGAATGCCCGCCAGACTGCGGCGAATCAGATCGAGACCCTCAACTAGCACATCGAAGGTGACGGGAAACTGGCGCGCATCCGAGATGACGAAGAATTCTTGCCCAACCTGCTGATAGAAGTCCTTAGTGGATTCGATAGCGGCTTGCATGTTCTCAACAGGGTCAATGGGCGGGACGTGGCGCTGAATCAGGATGCGCTCGGCAACGCGCGGCTCAACATGAAGGGGCATAGATACCTCGCTTAGGATACTACAATAGCACCCTTTAGAATGTACACAAGTTTTGCTGAAGTGTTTGTTAAAAAAGCAAGGTTGTTATAAAACTGTGAGGTATACCCCTCAGAAGCGACCCGGACTGGCTGCCCGCCGCGCCGCCAGCCCGACCAGCCAGTTCGCCAACGCCGCCTGCAGCAGCACGTAGCCCAAAAACGCCACGCCAATGAAGACTCCGTAATCGTAATCCACCCACATGCGCCCGACATACGGGAAGTGCAGCATCGTCAAGCCCAGATCGCCCTCCGCCACGCCGAAAAACGCGCCCAGCCAGCCCGCCAGCGGCGAGGGCGCCGTGCCCGCCAAGGCGACGTTCAACGCCCCGAACGGATTCAGGCTGAGCGCCGCCGCGCCGACCCATAACGCCCACGCCGTCAGCAGCAGCCGCCCAAGCACCAAACCGAGCTGCCCCAACAGGCTGGCGAAGCGCGTGCGCGCCAACGTGCCGATCAGCAGACCGAGCGAGGCATCCAAGGCGAGGGCGGTGAAAGGCGCCACCAAAGCCGCCGTCATGCCCAGCGCCGCGATGATCACGCCCGCCGTCACCCCGACCGACTCGGCGAGGTCTTTGGAGAGGTGCGGCTCGCCCAGCGGCACGGTGCCGCTCAGCAAGATATCGATGTACTTGCCCTGAAAAGTGGTCAGATCGTAGAGCGCGATCAGCACGAAGAGCGCGCGGGCGAGGATCAAGATGATCAGCACGGGCAGCAGGCGGTAGAAAGCCGCCGCCCAACGCGCCTTCAAGGTCAGCAGAGCGCCCTCAGTGGTGATCTTGAGCGTATCCCACGTCTGTTGGCGCTCTTCAGCTGCGATCACGCCGATGGTGGCGTTCATGGCGGAGACGCGCATCAAGATTTGCAGCGCCACCAACGCCCAATAGAGGGTCTGATAGACGGCATCGAAGCGATTGTTCGTCTCGATGGGCTGCGCCCCGAAGCGCGTGGCGATCAGCCAGCCGCCCAGCGGCAAGAGCGCCACCACGAAGGCGATGCCCAAGCCGCGCAGCACGACCGAGCCGCGCGAGACGCGCCGCCCCTCGCGCAGCAGCAAATAGCGCATGATCGGATGATCCGGGCGAGCGAAGGCGGGCAGTTGAGCGTACAGACGTCGCAGCATGGCTCACTCTCAGCGATTTAAGTCGATTGTATGGATTGTAACACGCGCCGCCAAAAAGGGGCGGGGCAGCCCGCGCGCTCAATGAACAGCGCGACGAGCACGCCTGCGCAGCGGGTCGGCGAAGCGCATATCGACCGTATCGTCGGGAATCTGGGCGAGGACGCCCAGGCAATCGCCCACGATGATCTGGTCGGGCTCAACAGGCGGCATGGCGAGCCTCACGATTGGCGAGGCGGCTCGGCGGGCGCGGTCAGCTCGCTCGCCGTCGGACGGGCAGGCGGCTGATTGGGCGTCAGCGCCTTCAAAAAGCGGTTGAGCAGCTGAATCACGATGTTCTGCTGCCAGCCGACGATGAACGCCAGCAGCCAAATGACCAACGAGCTCTGCAATTCATCCGCTGGGCGCGTGATCAGGTTCGCCGTGAAGGTCGAGGCGCTGACCACGAACAGGATGAAGACCACCAAGCCCAACATCCCGCCGATGATCGGGTTGAGCAGATACCACGTCAGATGGATCGGATCGAAGTCGCGGCGGATGGTAGTGTGCTCGTGAATCGCCATCATGCCGTTGAAGAGCGCCCCGAAGACGCCGCTGAGGATCGGCAGCCACGCCAACTTCATGATCGAGACGCTCTCTGGGATCAGGGCGCGGAAGCGCTCATCCAAGCCAATCGCCAAGACGGTCGCCGCCAGCCAGATCAGGTGATAGATCACCAGCGGGAGGCGGTAACGGCGCGTATCGGCGGCGACGCGCAGCTCGCGCTCCAGATCAGCCTTGACGAGGTAGTAGACTTGGTACGCCTCTTCGTAGTTGGCGTCCGATTCGAGCAGCAAGGTGCGCGCGTAGAGCAGATCGCGCTGATAGGCGTCGGTGTTGGTGCGGTCGGCGCGCACGCTGCTGACCACGCGCTCTTGCAGCTCGGTGATCTTCGCCCACAGCTCGGTCAGGTCTTTCTCCTTGACGTAGCGGCGCTGCAATTCAGGGTTGCCGGGCTTGCTGGGCGTGATGACTTGATCGGCAGGCAACCGCGCGAAGGGCAGGACGGCGAACGGCTCGCGCAGGCGGCTCAGGCGCACCTCCTCGATGATCGGGTTGGGCGCGATCATGACGCGCTGCACATCGGCAGCGCTGACGGCGGCGCTCTCTGGGTTGCGCTCAGGCGGTGAGGCGGTTGGCTCAGGTGAAACGGACATCGTTCAGCTCGCAGTTCAAAAAGGGTTTGAAAAGCTATTGTAGCACGTCTGAGGCGAGGCGGTTGCGGTAGGGCAGGATCAGGTTGAAGGTCGTGCCTTTGTTCTGCCAGAGCGTGCTGAAGAGCGGCAGCTCGCTGTAGACGGTCACGCGCCCTCTGTGCTGCTCCGCCACCGATTTGACAATCGCCAAGCCCAAGCCCGTGCCTGTAGTGCTGCCCTCGGTGCTGCGCACGCGGTAGAAACGGTCAAAGAGGCGGCGCTGCGCCTCGCGCGGGATGCCCGGTCCGTTATCCTGCACCTGTAGCACCAATTCGAGCTGATCGTCGGTGACCTGCTGAAAGGCGCGCACGCTGATTTGCCCGCCCTCTTGCGTGTACTTGTGCGCGTTGCTGATCAGGTTCATCAGCGCCCGCGAGAGCCAGCGCTCATCGCCCATGAAGAGCGGCAGCGAGTCGGCGATCTCGATCAGCAGCGCTTGGCGCTTGTTGATCAGCATCGGGCGCATATCCTCCGTGCAGCGCCTGACCATCTGTGGGATGTCGATCGGCTCGAAGCGCATCCCGATGCCCGACTCGATGTGCTCGAGGTTGAGCAGATCGTCGATCAGGTCTTGCATCCGCCCGATGCCGCGAAAGGCGATCTCGAAAATCTCTCGATCATCCCGAGAGAGCCGATCCTCTAAGTGCCTGCCCAGCATATGCAGCGCGCCCAGCGTGACTCCTAACGGGTTGCGCAGCTCGTGCGCCGCCGTCTGGATGAAATTCAGGCGCGCCTGCTCGGCTTGCTTGGAGTGAGTGATATCGCGGAAGACGACCACCCAGCTGGGCTCGGCGCCCTGTTTGGAGGCAATCGGGGCGACCTCGCACTGCAAATATTGCTTCTCGCTGAGCGCCACCTCGAAGCTGCGCTCTGCCGCGTTGAGTTGGAGCGCCTTGCACAGCCGCTCGCGGATGGCGGGCAAGAAAACTGCCTCGCAGAGCGGCTCGCCCAGCAGTTGGCGCTCCGTCCCGAAGAGCCGCCGCGCCGCGTAATTGATCAAATTGATCGTGCCGCGCTCGTCGGTGGCGATGATGGCGTCGGCGGTGGCGTGCAGAATCGCCTCAAGGCGCTGCTGATGGGCGCGCACCGACTCGACCAGCAGCGCGTTATCAATCGCCAGCCCGACCTGATCGGCGATCACCTGCAAAATGCCGATCTCGCCGCTGCTGAACTGGTAGGGCGCGTGACTCATCACGCTCAGCACGCCGACGACCTTGCCGCGCGCGTGCATCGGCAGCAGCGCCATCGCCTTGATGCGCTCTTCGAGGAAGGCTTTGACCTGCAAACGCGGATCGTCGCTCAGGTCGCCTGTGATGATGGGCGTCCCGCTGGCGACGACCAAGCCGGAGAGTCCCTCGCCCAGCTTGACGCGCATCGGCTCGGTGGTGAAGTCGTGCTGCAAGCCGCGCTGGGCGTATAGCACCAACTCGTCGGCGGCGCGGTCGATCAAGCTGATGCCGCTGGCATCCAGCGGCACCAACTTCAGGACGGCTTCGAGGGCGGCGTCGAGGGTGTGGGCGAGGTCGGGCGAGTTCGCCGCCGCCGTGATGATGTTGTTGATCGCCAAGAGCTGGTCGGTTTGGCGCTTGAGCGTCTCAAAGCCGAATGAGTCGGGTGGCTCTGGCGAGGCAGTCTGCTGCTGAATAGGTATCGATTGGTCATTCATAAGCCATCTTCCCCTCACAGATTGAAAAGACCGAGCAACCACGCCGCCACAAAGACAACCGCTAAGGATAGCAACAGCAGCAACCACGCCCGCGCGCGTCCATCCATGCCGCCCAATGAGGCGTTATCGCCCGACGGGGCTTGTGGTAGAGTCTGCGAGGTATCGACGGGCGATTCTTCGGGCGAGTTATGCTTATTCATAGCGACACAGGACGACTCTGGCGGCGCGCGTTGCGACTGCCGCCTTCGGCGCTGATCGTCTTCTGCGCCTTGACAATCTCACTCTCATTCTATCTGAATTTTACGTCGCGTTACAATCTCGCAACACATTTAACAAAGCCCTTTCAGACTTTTGCCACGCTCAGCGGCTTCGCGCCCGAAGGCGCTTGGCGCTACAGCCTGACCTTCGCCCTGACTTTCGCCCTGTACGGGCTGGGCTACCGCCTCGGAGCGGCGCGCCTGCGCAAAGGACGCCCCATCGTTTTGATCCTCGCCCTCAGCGCGCTCGCTCACGCCGCCCTGCTGCCGATGTATCCGCTAGATGCGACGGACGTCTACGACTACATCATCCGCGCGCGCATGACGGCGTTCTACGGCATGAATCCGTTGCGCGACGTGCCGCGCCAATTGCCCGACGACCCCTTTTACCGCTTTGTGGGCTGGAAAGATGTGCCCTCCGCCTACGGCGGCGCGTGGGAGCTGCTGGCGGCGCTGATCGCGCGTTTGGCGGGCGACGATCTGCTCACCAACGTCCTCGCCTTCAAGATTCTGGCAGCGCTAGGGAGCTTGATCGGGGCGTGGGGCATCTATGCGACCTTGCGCGCGGTCGCGCCGCGGCGCGCCATCGGCGGGGCGTATTTATTCGCCCTCAACCCGCTGCTGATCTACATGACGGCGGGCAGGGCGCACAACGACTCGCTGATGATCGCTTGCATGGCATGGTCGGTCGCCTTCCTCGCCCGCCGACGCTACACGGCGAGCCTGCTCAGCCTGACTGTGGGCGCGCTGATCAAGTTCATCCCGCTGCTGCTGCTGCCTGTGGTGGCGATGGCGGCGTGGCACGGCTTGGCTATGCCCCGTCGCGTGCGCGTCTTGGCGCTGAGCGCGCTGCTGAGCGCGGCTTTGTGCGTGGCAGCCTACGCGCCCTTCTGGTTCGGCGTCGAGACCTTGCGGGCGGAGCGGCGCGCCATGATGTACAGCGGCTCGCTGCCGACGGTCATCCGCCAGCTGATCGCGCCGCATCTGGACGGCAAAAGCGCCGAGACGTGGCTGATCCCGACGCCGCGCACCAACGCGCTCTTGGCGAACGGCACGCTCGGACTGTTCGCGTTGTGCTACGGGGCGCTCTTGTGGCGGCTTTGGCGCGCCCAAGCCGCGCTCTGGCAGAGCCTGCGCGCCATGTTGGGCATCCTCTTCGCCTATCTGCTGATCGCGGCGTTGTGGTTCATGGCGTGGTATGCGCTGTGGCTGCTGCCCCTCGCGGCGCTGCTGAGCGGCTGGTGGCTGCGGACGGCGGCGTTGTGGTTCACCTACTTGGTGACGTGGCAGGGCTTGCTCTACAACTACGTGACGCTGCGACCGGGCGCCTTAGCGCCCATCCCATGGCGCGATCTGCTGCCCGTCCTGAGCTACATGCTGCCGATCTGGGCGCTCTTGGCGTGGCGGGCGTGGCGGCGACTCAGGGCGATGCGTCGGGCGACGGGCTAGGCAGCAGCTCCTCAGGCGATTCGGGCTGCGCAGGCGCGGGGCGCGGCGTCGGCGTGCTGATCAGGATGCCGAAAGTGGGCGTGAGGGTCGGGCTGGGCGTGGCGGTCAGCGTCGGCGTGAGCGTGGCGGTGGCGCTCGGCGTGAAGGTCGGGGTGGGCGTCTCGGTTGGCGTGCCGCGCGGAGTCGGCGTGAAGGTCGGGGTGGGCGTGCGGCGGTCGCTCGGCTCGGCGTAGCGGATGGCGCGCACGGCGAGGGCGCTGCCGATGGGCGGCAACTGCACGCGCAACGTCCCATCGACCGTCCCCTCGACGAAGACGTCCTCGATGCCGATCACATCGCCGCTGAAGACGTCCCAGAACTCGACGCGATACATGCCGCAGGGCATGTTCTGAGCGCTGAAGGTCGCCTCGATGGGCGCGATTTGATCGAGTTCGGCGCGCTTGGCGAGCGTGTAGTCCTGATGTTGGAAGTAGGCGAGCAGAATCCCGCCGATGCGGTCGGCGAGGGCAGCTGAGCGCAGCGGCGGCAAGTACTCCGCCAATTCGAGCGAGTCGATCAGGACGTAGTCGTCGCCCAGATTGTCGAGGGTGATGAGCTGCTCGCCCGCCTTGAGCGGCACGCTGAGGGCGAGGGGCGGGCTATTGGGCGGCAAGATCAGCTCGGCGGCGAGGATGCCCTCGCGCAGGACGATCAGGCGGGCGCCGCCGCGGTCGCCGCTGCGGGCGAGGTTGATGCGCAGCGTGGTCTCGATGGGCGGCGCGACGAGGTACTGCTGCGGGCGGCTGAGCTCAGCGTTGAAGCGCGTGCCGTATAGGAAGCCGCTGGCGCGGCTCAAAGGCGGCGCGGCGCCTTCGGCGGTCAGGCGGAAGAGCAGATCGGGCGGCGTCTGGCTGCCCAGCTGGGCGTTGTAGCCGCCCAGACGCAACGGCGCGTAGCTGAGCGGCTTGTCGGCTTCGAGGGCGAGGCTGATCGGGCGCAGATCGGCGCTATCCCAAGGGATGTTCTGGGCGAAGCGCTGCAGCGGCATCAGCTGGGCGATCAGGTTGCGCGGGAAGAGGTAAGTATCCCACCACCAGCTGCTGGCGGCGGCGCTGGCGCCGCTGAGGGCGCTCGCCCACAGCGCGGCGCGCAGGTGCATTCCGTCCGGATCGGCTTCGGCGGGCTCGAACCACGGGCTGAGCGAGAACTCGCTCAGCAAGAGCGGCTGAGTCCCTTCAGCCAGCAGCGGGCGCAGCAGGCTGAGCGTCCCGAAGAGCGGATCGGCGGGCGGCTCGCTGGGCAGGCGCTGATAGTAGCGCGCTTGGATGAAATCGAGGGGCAGGCGGCGCGCTAGGCTCAAGTTGGCGTTCTCGCGCACGCCGAGCGTGATCAGGTGGCGGTAGGGATCGCTCGCGCGCAGGTAGGCGATCATCGCTTCCGCCCATTCAGCGGCGATTTCGAGGTTGGCGGGCGTCAGGCGGTCGAGCTGATCGGTCAGCTCCCAAGCGAACAGGCTCGGACTGTAGCCCCAGCGCGCGATCAGATAGCGCAGGCGGTCGCGGAAGACTCGCCGCCCCTCCTCGGTGGCGAAGAAGGCGGTGGCGGTCGGGAAAGTGCCGCCGCGCCGCACGTTATGCGGGTTGAGCGACCAATCGGCGCTGAGATCGGGGCGGGCGGGCTGCGCGGGCGGATTGTAAGGCGGATCGCTATAGGTTGACCAGCCCTGATGCCACAGCAAGACCAGCTGCAAGGCGATGCCGTGCTGCTCAGCCGCCTGCAGGATGCGATCCAAGCGCCACGCGGAGGTTTGGGCGGCTGCTAGGCTGCCGGCGGGCGTGTGCCAGCCCAACCCGATGAACCACGGCACATCCACGTACAGGCGGGCGTAGTTGCCGCCCGCGCGGGCGAGCTGCTCCAGCCAGGCGAGGTAGCCGCGCGTGTTGCCCGCGCCGCTCCACGACCACGCCATGTTGATCCCGACGGGGAAGAACGGCTTGCCCGCGCCCGTGCTGAAGTAGCGCCCGTTGCGACCGAGTTGCGGCGCGCCGCCCCGCTCGGAGGGCAGCACGCGCAGCCTGCCCGCCGTGACGATGCGCGTCGTCTCCGCCGTGCGCGCCTCGACCGTGTAGAGCCACTCGCCGACCTGAGTCGGGCGGAAGCGCATCCGCCAGACGGGCTCGCCCTGCGGCGTGAAAGTCTCTGCCGCGCAAGTCTCGTCGCAGGTCACCGCCTGCGGTTGCATCCAGAAGGCGGGCAGATCGAAGGGCGACCCGTCCGGGGCGGTCAGGCGGACGGTCACGGCGATTTGGCGCGTGTCGGTCGGGTCGCTGTAGTCGCCCACAATCGGCAAGGTGCGCTCGAACAGCCCGTTGAGCGGCACTTCGGGCACATCGAGGGGCGTGCTGGTCGGCGCGGGGGTGGGCGGCTGCTGAGCGTAGGCAGACGGGCTGCTCTGCAGGCTGAAAAACGCCCACAGCGCCGCGCTCAGACAGATACACAGCCCGAAAATCCGCTTGGCGAGCATCGCGCACTCACTCCTGACCAACTCCCTAGAGTATAGCGCATTTGGGCAGTTTGAACGACGCGCCATTGCCATTCAGGGCGAGTGGCGCTATGCTTGTGCGCGTAGCCTTGAGCAACCACCATCAACCGACCCTTTTTGAGAGGTGAAAGACCTGATGAACGCGATCTGCCCTGAGTGCGAAGCCACTCTGACGCTCAACGACGTGCTGCGCGGCGAGATCATCACCTGCCCAGAGTGCGGCGCTGAGCTGGAAGTCATCTCGATTGATCCGATTCAGCTGGAACTGGCGCCGATGGAGCAAGAAGACTGGGGCGAGTGAGCGGTGAGCGACCCATTGCGCATCGGCATCATCGCCTCGCGCATCCGCGTGGAGGAGAAGCTGCTCGTGGCGGCGTTCGAGGCGCGCGGCATCGCGCCGAGCCTGATCGACGACGATCAGCTGATCCTCAGCCTCAGCTCGCAGAGCGCGCCCTTGCCTTACGACCTGATCGTGGAGCGCTCGGTCAGCACCTCGCGCGGCTTGTACGCGCTGCGCCTGCTGGAGGTGCTGGGCAATCGCGTCATCAACCGCTGGCAGACGGCGAACACCTGCGCCGATAAATTGCTGACCTCGGCGGCGCTGCACGCGGCGGGCGTGCCGCAACCTGAGCTGGCGGTCGCCTTCACGCCTGAGGCGGCGTTGGAGGCGATTGAGCGCATGGGCTATCCGGTCGTGCTGAAGCCGGTGATCGGCTCGTGGGGCAGGCTGCTGGCGCGCGTCAACGACCGAGCGGCGGCGGAGGCGCTCTTGGAGCACAAAGCCGTGCTGGGCGGCTATCAGCACAGCATCTTCTACATTCAGCCCCTCGTGAACAAGCCGCAGCGGGATATCCGCGCCTTCGTGGTCGGCGATCAGTGCATCTGCGCGATCTACCGCTACAGCGAGCATTGGATCACCAACACGGCGCGCGGCGGCAAGGCGGAGAACTGCCCCGTCACGCCTGAGTTGGGCGCGCTGGCTGTGCGCGCGGCGGAGGCGGTCGGCGGCGGCGTGCTGGCTGTGGATATCCTCGAAGACCCTGAGCGCGGCTTCCTAGTCAACGAGATCAACCACACCATGGAGTTCCGCAACAGCATCGCGCCGACGGGCGTGGACATCCCCGCCCACATCGTTGAGTACGCCCTGCGCTGCGCAAGCGAGGTGCGCGCATGAGCGAAAAAGTGCGCGTCTCCATCGTGGGCGGCTCAGGCTACACGGGCGGCGAGCTGATCAGGCTGCTCTTAGGGCATCCCTACGTCACACTGCAGCAGGTCACCTCCGAATCGAACGCTGGCAAGCCGCTCCACGCCGTGCATCCCAACCTGCGCAAGGCGACCAGCTTGCAGTTCGTCTCGGCGACGGCGCTGCAAGCCTGCGATGTGCTGTTCCTCGCCCTGCCGCACGGCGAGGCGCAGCGACGCATCGCGCATTTCGCCGCCCTCGCGCCTTATCTCATCGATCTCTCGGCGGATTTCCGCCTGCGCGACCTGAACGTCTATCAGCGCTACTACGGCGAGCCGCACGCCGCCCCTGAGTGGCTCGATAAGTTCGTCTACGGCTTGCCGGAGATCAACCGCGAGGCGCTGCGCAGCGCCAAATACGCCAGCGGGGTCGGCTGCAACGCGGCGGCGGCGATCCTCGCCCTCTTGCCCTTAGCGCGGGCGGGACTGATCGATCCCAGCAAGCCGATCACGGTCGATTTGAAGGTCGGCTCGTCGGAGGGGGGCGCCACGGCTTCCCAAGCGAGCCATCATCCTGAGCGCAGCGGCGCGGTGCGCACGTTCGCCGCCGTCGGGCATCGCCACGAGGCGGAGGTGGCGCAGGCGCTGGGCTTGGCGAACGTCTACCTCTCGATCAACTCGATAGAGATGGTGCGCGGGGTCATGGCGACGGCGCAGGTCTTCAGCGCGGCGGGCGTCGACGATAAGCAGCTCTGGCGCGCCTATCGCGCCGCCTACAGCGCCGAGCCATTCGTGCGCATCGTCCACGATAAGAGCGGCGTGCATCGCCACCCGGAGCCGAAGTGGCTGGCGGGCACGAACTTCGCCGACGTCGGCTGGGAGGCGGAGCCAGAGAGCGGGCGCATCGTGGCGTTGGCGGCGTTGGATAATCTGGGCAAGGGCGCGGCGGGCAGCGCCGTTCAGTCTATGAACCTGATGTTGGGCTACCCCGAAGAGACGGGTCTGACTTTCTACGGCTTGCATCCGTAGGCGCGGCGTTTGCCGTCAAGCCGATTTCGGGCTACAATGCTGGGCATCAAGCGCTGCCTAGCACGACTTCATATACAGCTGGAGGGTTAGAGCGTGGGGCATTGGGCGAACAAATACGTCATCGGGCTGACGGGCAACATCGGCATGGGCAAGAGCGCCGTGCGCAAACTGCTGGAGCATCTGGGCGCCTACACCATCGATGCGGATGGCTTGGCGCATCAGACCATGCTGCCCGGCGCGCCGGCTTACCTGCCCGTCGTGGAGACCTTCGGGCGCTGGGTGTTGGGTCAAGATGGCAGAATCGACCGCTCCAAGCTGGGCGCGGTCGTCTTCGCGCACCCGGAGGCGCTCGCGCGCTTGGAGGCGATCACGCATCCGCTGGTTAGGCAGGGCATCGATACGCTGATCAGTCGCGCCAAGCAGCCGATCGTGGTCATCGAGGCGATCAAGCTGCTGGAGGGCAACCTCGCCTCCCAAGTCGACACGATCTGGGTGGTGGACTGCAAGCCGGAGATTCAGCTGCAGCGCCTGATCGAAAAGCGCGGCATGAGCGAGCTTGAGGCGCGCAAGCGCATCGAGGGGCAGAATCCGCAGCGCGAGAAGCTCGCCCGCGCCAACGTGATCATCACCAACAACGGCACGCCTCAAGACCTCTGGACGCAAGTTGAGGCGGAATGGCACAAACTCATCGATGCCCTCAAAGCCCGCCGCCGTCCTGAGGCGCGCCCACAGCCTGCCGCGCCCTCCACCGAGCCTGCCCTGCCGCCCTTGCGCCCCACCGCCAAACCGACCGCTGAGCCGATCAGCAGTCCTGCGCCCGCCTACACGCCCGAAACACCTACGCACGCGGCGGAGGCGACTCGCTCCGCCAAGCCCGAACCCGTCGCTGCGCCCGCCCTCGCCGTTGAGATTCGGCGCGGGATGCCCAAAAACGCCGAGCAGATCGCCGCCGTGCTGAGCCGAATGCTGGGCAAGCCCTTCACCCGCATGGATGTGATGACCGCCTTCGGCGAGAAGTCCTACATGCTGGCGGAGATCGGCGGCAAGATCATGGGCGTGACGGGCTTCCAAGTCGAGAATCTGATCACGCGCGTGGACGAATTCCTGCTGCTGCCCGAAGCGCCCATCGAGCCCGTCGGACGGGCGCTCATCGAAGCCTTCGAGAACGCCTCCAAAGAGCTGCAAAGCGAGGTCAGCTTCGTCTATCTGCCCGTGAACGCGCCCGCGCCCGTCGTGCAGACCTTCCTGCGCAGCGGCTACGAGCCGATGAAGATCGAGGCGATCCAAGTGCCGACTTGGCGCGAAGCCGCGCAGGAGCTGGCTTCGCCCGACAGGCAGATTCTCGCCAAAAAGCTGCGCCCCGACCGCGTTTTGAAGCCGCTATGAGGCTGGACAGGTGAAATGATAGCACGTCTGAGAAAGTTGCCCCTGCTGGGGGCGCTGCTCGCCTTTGCGGAGGCGCGCCCGCGCCTTGCCGCTTGGATCGTCCTCTCGCTGGGCATCGTGATCCTGCTCGTGATCGAGGCGCGCGACGTCGGTTTGCTGCTTGGGCAGTGGATCGCGCTGATCGTCGCTTCGGTCGTGGTGGCGGGGCTGTGCATCTGGATCGTCAGCTGGGAGGATCAGGACGAGGCAGCCGAAGAATCGGCTGAGCAATGAACAAAGACGCGGCGGGGCGGTCAAGCTAACCGCCCCGCCCCTTGTTTCACTTCGGGTCTTCCATATCCGGGATGGCGCGCGTGTAGACGCCCGGCTCGACCTTTTGCGGGGTGCCCGGCACGCCCTCGGGCGGCGGATCGAGCAGCATCTCCTTGGTGTAGATGGCGTCGCGCCGATTGGTGAAGCTGAGCTGATGCTCATGCTCCAGCACGATTGCCTCCGTCGGGCAGGCATCCTCGCAGTAGCCGCAGAAGATGCAGCGCAGCATGTTGATCTCATAGGTCTTGGCGTAGCGCTCGCCGGGCGAGTAACGCTCCTCGTCGGTGTTCTCCGCCGCCTCCACCCAGATCGCATCCGCCGGACACGCCGCCGCGCACAGCGAGCAGCCGATGCACTTCTCCAAGCCGTTGTCGTAGCGCTTCAGGTGGTGGCGACCCTTATAGCGCTCGCGCAAGGGGCGCTCCACCTCAGGATAGCTGATCGTGACTGGCTCCGTGCCGACGTGCTTGATGGTCGTCAGCAAGCCCTTGATGATGTTCATCCGAAACTCCTCAACCCAAACCGACTCGTTTGAAAGATGCCTCAGCCGCGCCTGCGCAGGCGGCTGAGGCGGCTAGGCGCGCTCAATCGCCGCTCGACTTGGTATCGTCAAGGCGCACGGCGCGCTGCAATCTGTTCAATTGGCGGAACGTCCCGTTGAAGAGCCAGATCGGCACCATCAACAGCACGCCGATAGCCGCCAAGACTTGAAAGCCGAAGCCGCGCCGCTCCAACTGAACTTCCTCCGTGCGGACGGGCGGCTCGTCCTCGCCGGCGCGCCCTTGCATCATCACCGCGCCGATGATCACGGTCGCCACGCCGCCGCTGATCCACGCCACGGCGCCCGCCGCCGCCCCGAAGGCATCGCCGATCAACACCGCCAACGCCGTCCAGCCGGCTGCCACTAGCGCCAAGGGGAAGAGCACCTTCCAGCCCAGCGCCATCAGACGGTCGTAGCGGATGCGCGGCAAGGTCGCCCGCAGCCAGATCATGCCCAGCAGGAACAGCACCACCTTAGCGGCGTAGACGAGCGGACCGAGGATCGGGAACTGATCGACCAGAATGAAGTGGTAGCCGCCGAAGAAGAGCGCCACCGCCACCACGCTGACCGAGATCATGCTGATGTACTCCGCCATGAAGAAGAGCGCGAACTTCATGCCGCTGTACTCAGTGTGATAGCCGGCGGTCAGCTCCTGCTCAGCTTCGGGCAGATCGAAGGGCGCCCGATTGACCTCCGCCAAGAGCGCCACCAGCAAGATGATCGCCGCGACCGGGTTCTGGAAGACGTACCAGCCCAAAATCGGCGGCGAGGCTTGCGAGTCGATGATCGTGCTCAAGCTCATCGAGCCGGTGATGATGATCGGGATCGACATGCTCACGCCCAAGCTCAGCTCATAGCTGACCATCTGGGCTGAGGCGCGCAAGCCGCCCAGCATCGAGTACTTGTTGTTGCTCGCCCAGCCCGCCAGCACGATGCCGTACGTGCCCAAGCTGAACCACGCCAACAAGAACAGCACGCCCACGTTGACGTCCGTCAAGCCCAGCGGCACGCGATACCACAAGCCATCGAACCACGGGATCAGCAGCGGCGGCCCGAGCGGCACGACCGCCACCACCATGATCGAGGGGATCACCTTCAAAACGGGCGCCATCCAGAAGATGACGCGGTCGGCGCTGGTGGGCGTGACGTCCTCTTTGAAGAACAGCTTGACCGCATCGGCGATGGGGAAGAGCAAGCCGAGCGGTCCCGCCCGATTCGGACCGAGCCGATCTTGGATGAAAGCGATGAAGCGCCGCTCCAGGAGCGTGGTGTAGGCGAAGCCCGTCAGCAGGGTGAGGAAGATCAGCAGGCTGATCACCACTGCGCGGATCACCTCGCAGCCGCCGACGGCGGCGCACTCGACGATTAAGTTCGGATCGACGTTAAACATGCTCTGCGACCTGCACTTTCTCCACAGAAGCGCTGACTGGCACATCGGGCAGGCGCGCGCCCAAGTGACGCGCCGCCAAAACTGCGCCCTTCGGGACGCCGACCGCCACGCGCGCCTTCAGCTCGGCTGAGCCGCCCGCGAAGCGCACTTGCACGGCGTCGCCCTCGGCGATGCCCAGCGCCTTGGCGTCCTCCCAGTTCAGCAGGGCGTAGGGCGTCGGGATGTGCGAGTGCATCAGCGGGGCGCTCGCCGCGAAGGTCGGCTTGCGGTCGTAGAGTTCGCTGATCGGGACGAGCAGCAGCTCGCCCTCCGCGCGGGCGGGCGGCGCGACCGCCTCGACGGGCGCGACTTGCACGGGCTCGCCGCGCTCGGCTGCCGTCGCCCATTGGATGCCCAGCCCGCCCTTGTTCTCGTAGGCGGTGCCGCCGTAGTACAGGTCGGCGCCGCCCACATCCGGGAACTGCTTCTCGACCTTCGCCAAGTTCGGGTAGCTCATCTGGGCGTAGCGCGGCACATTCTGCGTGATGACCTGCATCACCGCCGCCGCCGAGAGCTTCGGCTTCGGACCGCCCAGCAGCCTGTTGATCTCGGCGAAGGCTTTCCAATCCGGACGGGTGTGCTCAAGGGGCGTTTGGGCGGTGTAGAAGCGCTGGACGCGCCGCTCGCCGCTGGTGAAGGTGCCGTCGCGCTCGGCGAAGCTCTGGCGCGGCAAGACCACGTCCGCCTGTTGGGCTGTGGCGGTCAGGAACAGCTCGGAGACGACGAGGAAGGTCTCTTTGGCGGCTGAGAGGGCTGCGGCGCTGAGGGCGTCGCCGCCGATCAGGTCGGCATCGGCAAGGAACAGCACTTTGGGCGGCTGGGCGAGGATCGCCTCGGTCGCCTCAGGCGAGAAGCCCAGATCGAAGGCGCCTTGCGTGTTGGCGCCCGCCCACACCCCGATCAGACCGTTGTTGGGCTTGCCGTAGTGACCCGTCTCGATCAGTTTGTTGGCAGCCGTCTGCATGAGCGCGGCGTGCGCCGCCCGATTCATGCCCTCGCCGCCCACCAACATGATCACGTTGGTCAAGCCGTCTAGGTTCAGCGCGCTGAGCGCCGCCGCCTCGCCGCCGTAGCTCGGACGGATGATATCGCCCTTGCTCTTGACGAAGCGATCCAGCTCGGTGTAGCGCGCGTTGATGGTGATCAGGCGCGCGCCGCGGTCGGCTGCCACTTTCGCCCGCAGATACCAGATCGGCGCCTCTTCTTCGAGGTCGGTAGCCACCACCACGATGGCATCGCCCTTGCCCAAGTCCTTGAAGTTGCTGCCGACGCCCACGCCGACCGCCGCCACTTGCGCGGCGCCGCTCAGGCGGTAAGGGTAGACGCCCAAGCGCGAGTCGCCGACGCGCTCCACCAGTTGGCGCAGCTCCCACAGGTCTTCGTTGGAGAGCATCCCGCCGGCGATCGCCGCCACGCTGCCGTTCGCCGCCTGCACGTGCTCAGCGATCACGCTGAGGGCTTTCTCCCACGTGGCGGGCACCAGTTTGCCGTTATGGCGCACCAACGGGCGGCTGAGGCGCTCGGCGTGGCGGGAGTGATGATGCCCGAAGCGCCCCTTATCGCAAATCCAGATTTCGTTGACGCTCTCGTTTTGGCGCGGCATGATGCGCTTGATGACGATCTTGCCGCCCGCCTCGCGGTCTAGGCGGGTGCTGGCGCTGATGTTGCAGCCGACCGGGCAGTGCGGGCAGATGCTGGGCACTTCGGTCAGCTCCCACGGGCGGGCGCCGAAGCGGAAGTCGGCGGTGGTGAGCGCCCCGACTGGGCAGATATCGGTCGTGTTGCCGCTGAAGTAGGTATCGAAGGGTGGGTGGCTGGTGGTGACGATCTGCAGGCGGCGTCCGCGCTCGTGGAAGGCGAGGACGGCGTCGCCGACGTACTCCTCTTGGAAGCGCGTGCAGCGCGCGCACTGGATGCAGCGCTCGCGGTCGAGGAAGATCAGGTCGCCCAGCGGGTAATGCTTATCGAGGCGCATCTTCTCGTCGAAGACGAAGCGGCTCTCGCCGGCGCCGTGGCGCATGGTCAGGTTCTGCAGCGGACACTCGCCGCCCTTGTCGCAGATCGGGCAATCGAGCGGGTGGCTGGTCAGGATGAACTCGATGATGTCGTCGCGCGCCTCTTTGACGGCTTGAGTGGCGGTGCGCATCGCCATGCCGTCAGTGACGGTCTGGGTGCAGGCGGTGGCGAGCTTGGGCTGCCAGCGTATTTTGAGCTTGCCGTTCTCATCGGTCAGGAACTCGCCCGTGGCGCGGTCGATCTCGACTTGCCCCAGCTCGACGAGGCACATGCGGCACATGCCCACAGGCGCAAGTTTGGGGTGATAACAGAAGACCGGGACGTCGTTCCCGTGTAGTTTTGCCGCGTCCACCAGGTTCATGCCCTTCGGGACGCGATACTCGATGTCATCGATCAACAGGCGAACTGTATCAACCATGAATAAACATGCCTCCAACATGTGCCAGCTTCAGGCTTGAACGCAGCGCCGCAGCCCCGCCTGAGCGCGCTCTGCCAGCGCCGTGTGGATGTAGCCCCAATCGGTCTCGCCGATGGCGGCGATCAGCAGCAAGCCGCGCCGAAAATCCTCGGCTGCTTCGGCGCGCTCGCCCAGACTCAGGCGCAGCTCGCCGCGCAGCACGTAGTTGATCGGATCGTCGGGCGCGGCGGCGATGGCGTCTGTGAGCGCCTCCAGCCGCGCGATGCGCTCCGCCTCGCGCCTGCTGAGGGGCGGCGCAGCGGGCGAGTCCGCGCTAGGGGGCGGCTCTGAGGGCGACTCTGAGAGCGACTGGGGCGCGCCGAGCGGCTCGGCTGACTCAGTCTCGGTCGGGATCGGCTCGCGGTCGCTCTCAGACATCGACTCTCTCAGCGTTCGAACTAATCGCCTGCCATCGCCACGGGCGCTGCCTTGCGCGCGGGCGCTTTGGCGGCGGGCTTGGCGGGCTCAACGTAAGCGTAGAACTCATCGCGCCAATACTTCAAGGCGCTCAGCACCGGGCTGGTGGCGAAGTCGCCCAGGGCGCACAGACTCTTGCCTTGCATCTGCTTGGCAACCGACTCGATCAGCTCCACGTCGGCGCGGGTCGCTTTGCGCTCGTAAATCGCTTTGAGGCGCTGCTCCAGCCAGTAAGTCCCCTCGCGGCAGGGCGTGCACTTGCCGCAGCTCTCGTGGCGGAAGAACTTGATCATCTTATACGCCGCCCAGACCATATCGGTATCCTCGTCGAGGATGATCACGGAGGCGGAGCCGAGCGTCGAGCCGAGCGCCGCCACATCTTCATAGGTCAGGGGCGTATCGAGGACTTTATCCGTGCCGGGCAGCAGCGGACCGGAGGCGCCGCTGGGCAGGATCGCCTTGAGGCGCTTGCCGTCGCGCACGCCGCCCGCCCGCTCGATCAGCTCGCGGAAGGTCTTGCCGAGCGGCAGCTCGTAGTTGCCGGGCTTAGCGATGTGCCCGCTCATGCAAAAAATCTTCGGGCCGGGCGATTTCTCCGTGCCGATGCTCTTATACCACGCCGCGCCGTTGACGAGGATCGGCGGCACGTTGGCGAGCGTCTCCACGTTGTTGATCACGGTCGGGCGCCCATACAAGCCGGAGACCGCCGGGAAGGGCGGGCGCACGCGCGGCTGACCGAGCTTGCCCTCGATGCTGTTGAGCATGGCGCTCTCCTCGCCGCAGATGTAGGCGCCGGCGCCCCAGTGGACGTAGACCTCGCAGCTCCAGTTCGAGCCGCCGATGTGCTGCCCGATCCAGCCCGCTGCGCGCGCTTTTTCGATCTCGCGCTCCAGCTGGAAGCCGATATCCCAGAACTCGCCGCGCACGTAGATGTAGATAGCCGTCGCTTGGATGGCGTAGGCGCAGATCAGGGCGCCTTCGATCAGCTGCTGGGTATTTTTCTCTAGAATCTGGCGATCCTTGAAGGTGCCCGGCTCGGATTCGTCGGCGTTGACCACGACGTACTTCGGACCGTCCACGTCCGGCACGAACGACCACTTCATGCCCGTCGAGAAGCCCGCGCCGCCGCGCCCGCGCAGGTTCGACTCTTTGACGATGGCGATCACCTCCTTGGGCGAGAGGCTGAGCGCCTTGCGCAGCCCCTCATAGCCGCCGTGCTGCACGTAGACCTCGTACGTGCCAATGCCTGGGATGTCCTGATCGCGCAAGATGATGTTCGGCATACTCAACTTTCCCTCTTCAATCCAACTCGTCACTCACGTCTGTTCTATCGGTTGTCTCGCGCTGCGCTGAGCGCGCGGCATAGGTCAGGCTGAGCGCCACTAAGCCGCTGCACAGCATCGCGCTGAAGCCGCAGACCGCCACCATCGCCCCGTTGTAGAGCGCCATGCTGCCCGCGTAGGCGATGCCCAAGAGCGCCATCGCCATCAGGGCGAGCAGCGCCCGCCCGCTGCCGCGCCGCCACGCTATCGCGCCGCCCGCCACCCCGATCAGCCAGACGGGATAGATCAGCGCATCGCCCAGCAAGCCGCCCGCATCGCTCTGCTCTAGGCGCACGGCGAGGCGCTGCGGGTGCGTCATGCTGACCCAAGCGGGGTCTTCGCTGCGCGGCGAGCGCCATTGCAGGAGGGTCAGCGCCAGGAGCGCCACGCCCGCGCCCCAGAACGCCACGATCAGCACGGCGCGCAGCGACTCCAAGGCGGGCGACTCCTCAGGCGGCATGGCGCGTCGCCCTCAAGCGCCGCCGTCGGCTTGCGACTGGGCGGCTTCGGCGCGCCACTGCTCGATCAGCGCCTTCATCTTCTCCATGTCGAGGTTCTCGACATAGCGGAAGTTGCACTGCAGCATCGGCGCGCGGTCGCAGGCGGCAAGGCACATGACGTGCTCGACGGTGAATAAGCCGTCGGGCGTGGTGCCGCCCTCTTCAATGCCCAGATAGTCCAACAGGTCATGATGGAATTTATCGGCGCCGACCAGCGCGCAGGGCAAATCCGTGCAGACCTGCAACCAGTACTTGCCTTTGGGCGTCTCGCGGTACATGGTGTAGAAGCCGGCGATGGATTTGACCTGCGTCGGATCGATCTCGCACAGCTCGGCGACTTCATCGATGCCTTCGGGCGAGACGTAGCCGTAATGCTCCTGAGCGAGGTACAGCAACGGCATGATCGCCGAGCGTTTATCGGGATATTTGGCGAAGATTTTAGCGATTTGTTCTGCGTAGATGTCTTTCAGCACGGTTGCGTCCTTACTTTAGCGATCGCAATCGCCCAGCACGATGTCCACGCTGCCGATCACGCCGACTAGGTCGGCGATCATGCCGCCTTCGGACATCTTGGGGATGGCGCCCATGGTATGCACGAAGGAAGGCGTGCGGAAATGCACGCGATGCGGGCGGGTGCCGCCGTCGCTGCTCAGGTAGCAGCTCAGCTCGCCGCGCGGACTCTCAATCGAGACGTAGACCTCGCCTTCGGGCAGGCTGAAGCCTTCCGTCCAGAGCTTGAAGTGATGGATGACCGCCTCCATGCTGCGCCCGAGCTCGGAGCGGGGCGGCGGCACGTACTTGCGGTTCTGGCTGCGGAACGGACCTTTGGTCTTTTCGAGGCGCTCGACGGCTTGGCGGATGATGCGCACCGACTCTTTGAACTCCTGCATTCGGATGTAGAAGCGGTCGTAGACGTCGCCGTGTTCGCCCAGCGGCACATCGAACTGGTAGGTCTCGTAGCCCATGTAGGGCATCGCCTTGCGGATATCCCAATTGACGCCGCTGCCGCGCAGGGTCGGGCCAGTGCAGCCGTAGGCGATGGCATCTTCGGGCGTGATCACGCCGATTCCTTGCGTGCGGTCGATCCAGAGCGGGTTGTTGACGAGGAGCGTCTCGTATTCCTCAACTTTGGCGGGGAAGTAATCGATGAAGGCCTTGACGGCGGGGATGAATTCATCCGGCACATCGCGCCACAAGCCGCCCGGACGGAAATAGGTGCTCATCATGCGCTGCCCGCTGACCATCTCGAAGATATCGAGGATCATCTCGCGCTCGCGCATGGCGTAGAGGAAGACGCTCATCGCGCCCAGATCGAGGCAGTGCGTGCCCAGCCAGACCAGATGGCTGTTGATGCGGGTCAGCTCCGCCAGCAGCACGCGCACAATTTGGGCGCGCTCCGGCACGTCCAGCTCCGCCAATTTCTCGATGGCGAGGCAGTAGACGAGGTTATTGCCCATCGGATTCAGGTAGTCCATGCGATCAGTCATGGTGATCGCCTGTTCGTAGGTCTTGGACTCCATGTTTTTCTCGATGCCGGTGTGCAGGTAACCGATGTCCGGCACGC
Source organism: uncultured Anaerolineae bacterium (assembly GCA_938005675.1). GTDB lineage: Bacteria > Chloroflexota > Anaerolineae > Aggregatilineales > UBA2796 > CP2-2F. The sequence goes on along the minus strand of CALKXH010000077.1, from coordinate 2,228 downwards.
AGCTGACGACCGTCTCGCCGTCCAGCTCCAGCAGCAGGCGCAAGACGCCGTGCGTGCTGGGATGCTGCGGACCCATGTTCAGCAGCATCGTCTCGCCGCTTAGGGCGCGCGGCGAGACCAAGCCCTGCAACTCTTGGACGGTGCCTTCCCACTCGGTCAGGTTGGCGCTGTGCCCGCTCTTCTGCAACAAGGGACGTTCACTCATGGCGATTTCCTCGATCAATCCTCGATCAATAGCCCTTCGGGGCGCTCATTCTTTAGCGTAAGGCTTCAGGCGGTTGACTTCATCGAAGTTGAAGCTGAACTGCACCTGCTCATAGCCGAGCGGATAATCTTTGCGCTGGGGATGCCCCTCCCAATCGGGGGGCATCAGGATGCGGCGCAAGCTGGGATGCCCCTCGAAGACGATGCCCATCATGTCGTACGCCTCGCGCTCTTCCCAATCGGCGGACTTCCAGACCGAAGTGACGCTGGGCAGGCGTGGATCGTCGCCGGGCAGGTAGACCTTGAGGCGCAGGCGGCGGGTATAGACCATCGAATACAGGTGATAGCACAGGGCGAAGCGCGGCTCTTTAGGGAAGTAATCGACCGCCGTGATATCGGACAGGAAGATGTACTCCAAGCCTTCGGTATCGCGGAAGAACTGGCAGACTTCCACGATGCGCTGCGGATCGACCACGAGGGTCGTCTCGCCGCGGAACTCAACCACGTCAAGGAGGGCGTCTTTCAGGCTGAGCCTCGCCAGATCGACAGGATCAAGTGGTGTTTGCATCAGAATCGCCTCAGAGTTAAGAAATGGGCGGACTGCGCCGCCCTCAGACTTACCGAGCTATTCAGCGTTATGCCCAATCAGCGATGCGCTGCGTCTTGACCTTCTCGTGGAGGGTCATGATGCCGTGGATGAGCTGCTCTGGGCGCGGCGGGCAGCCCGCCACGTAGACGTCAACTGGCACGACTTCATCGACGCCCTGCACGATGGCGTAGTTGTTGAAGATGCCGCCGCAGGAGGCGCAATCGCCCATCGAGATCACGTACTTCGGGTCGGGCATTTGGTCGTAGAGCTGGCGCAGCACGGGCGCCATCTTGCGCGTGACGCGCCCGGCGACGATCATCAGGTCGCTCTGGCGCGGCGAGGCGCGCATCAGCTCCATGCCGAAGCGCGAGAGGTCATAGACCGAAGCCTGCGTGCTCATCATCTCGATGGCGCAGCACGCCAAGCCGAACAGCATGGGCCACATGCTCTTGGTGCGCCCCCAATTGATGGCGGCTTCAAGGGTGGTGGTCACCACGCCCAGATTGCCGAGTTTGCCTGTTACTCCCATTCCAAAGCTCCTTTACGCCAAGCGTAATAATGTCCGATCTCCAACACGACGAGGAACACCAGCATCACCAGCAGGGCGGCGAAGCCGAGCTCGCGCACCACCACGGCGAAGGGCAAGAAGAACATCACTTCGATATCGAAGAGGATGAACAGAACGGCGATCAGGTAGAATTTGACGGGCAAGCGCCGCGCCGCCGGACCGATCGCCACCATGCCGCTCTCGTACGGCTCTAGTTTGCGCGCCGTCGGGCGAAACGGACCGAGAATGCGCGAAATGAAGACCACGATGATGCCAACGACTGTCGTGATCAGCAGCAGGATCGCCGCAGGCGCGTATTGATCGAGCACAGCGTCATTCACCTCACTTGCGCGTTAAGCGCGCTCCGCTTTTTGGGAAAAATAGAACAATCTCTCGAATAAGTGTAACACAGGTTAACAAAAAAGCAAACCGACCTTTTCCGTGGGGAAAAGAGGGCTTGCTTTCAATTCTAGCCGATCCTCCGAGCGCCAACAAATTGGTCAAAGCCTCCGATGGCGTCTGGCTCAAGGCGCGGGCGTGCGCGTGGCGGTCGGCGTGGCGGTCGGCGTGCGCGTGCGGGTGAAAGTCGGCGTGGGAGTCGGCGTGCGCGTGAAGGTTGGGGTGCGCGTGGGCGTGAACGTCCGCGTGGGCGTGGGCGTACGGCTGGGCGTGAACGTCCGCGAGGGGGTGAAGGTCGCCGTTGGCGTGAAGGTGGCGGAGGGCGTGAAGGTGGCGGAGGGCGTGAAGGTGGCGGTCTCGGTCGGCAGGACGGTCACGAGGGCTGCCAGCACGGAGCGCACATCGGCGAGGCGCGGCAGGGTGGCGAACTCTTCGAAGTAAGCCAGCCATTGCAGGTCGCGGACGGCTTCGGCGGGGCGGTTGAGAGCG
>CALKXH010000076.1 GCA_938005675.1 uncultured Anaerolineae bacterium | reverse complement strand
TTGCGGCTGCGCAGCTGGCTGACTCGGCTCTGCAGCTGCTGAAAGTACTCGCTCTCGGTGATGGCAGCCACCTGGCGCGCCTTTTTGGACTCGTCGATCTCGATGCGCAGCTCTTGAATCTCTCGGCGCAGCTCTGCCTCGCGCCGCTGAACTTGCTGGGCGTTCTGCAGGGCGACGGCGGCTTGCACCGCCACGCTCTTGACGAGACGCAGATGGTCGGCGCTGAGCTGATCGGCGCGGCTGCCCACCAGCTCGATCACGCCGATGAGCTGATCGCCGCTCTTGAGCGCCACGCCTAAGTAGCTGCGCGGCGCGAGGGCATCCCAGCTCCTGCCCGTCCGCCACAGGGCGCCCTCGAAGGCGGCGATGTCCGCGACGTGCAAGCTATCGCCCTGCGTGATCAAGTAGCTGGGGTAGCCGTGCATGGCGCTGACTGGCTGCGGCGTGGCGGGCTGCAAGGCGGCGCGGTCGGCAGCCACCTGCGGGACGATCTGGCGGCGTTCGGCGTCGTAGAGGCTGATCTCCGCCCAATCGTACGGCACGGCTTGGCGCAACGCCGTCAGCACGAAGGCGAGCGTCTCTTGCAGGTCGAGGCTGCTGCTGATGCGCACGCCGATCTGGTAGATGCTGTGGAGTTCCTCGTTGCGGGCGTTCAGGGCGCGCACCATCGCCCCGAAGATGCGGGCGAGGGCGCCCAACTCATCGCCGCGCCGCGCCACCTGCCTGATGATGGTCTCGTTGAGCGCCCTGCCGCGCTCAACCTCTGCCGCCACGGCGGAGAGGCGCTGGATCGGGCGGGCGATGGTACGTCCCAGCAGCAACGCGATCAGCACAGCGGGCGGGAGGATCAGGGCGGCTACGGCGAAGCCGCTGGCGCGTTGATCGGCGATCGCCTCCCAAATGGCGGATTCGGGCAGCTCGGCGAAGACGACGAACCACGTTTCCTCGCTTGGCGGCGCTGCTAAGGGCGCGTAGGCGACCAAGTAGGGCGCGCCCCCGCAGCTTTCGCCCTCAGAGGGGGCGGAGAGGTCTTCGGGGCGGCACGAGCGGACGTTGCCGCGCTGCGGCTGCGCGACGGTTTGACGGGCGAGGTTGGCGAGGGGCTGCAGAGCGGGCAGACTGCGCAGCGGAGGGCGCGGGCGGGCTTGCTCCGACGGGCAGGGCTGGAGGGCATCCCAATTGGGGAGGGCGCACAGCTTGCCGAGCGCGCCGGGGGCGCTGTAGGCGGCGCGGATCGGCTCGGCGGGCGCGCCGAAGGCGGCGTACTGCCACGCCCGCTGCGGATCGCTATCGAACAGGACGATGCCATCGGGGTTGACGGCGTACAGGCGCGCCTCGCGCAGGCTGCGCACGCTGCCCTCGCCCTGCTGGATGAGCAAGGTATCGCGCAGGTAGAAATCGAAGCCGTTCAGGCTGTAGGTGAGGATCAAAGCGCCCGATACCACCTCGCCCGCCCTGAGGGGGAGCGCCAAGCGGGTCACGGGGAAGAAGGTTTGCGGATCGGGGCGGGGGGCGCTGAAGGCGGCTTGCCCCGCCAATGCCCGACCGACGAGCTCGCCCTCAACGGGCTGACCGACCTGCTCCACATCGAGGGCGGCGACGATCACGCCCGACGGATCGACGATTTGAACGGCTTGGATGGCGGCGTAGGCTTCGTAGAAGGCGATCGCCTCCTCAAGCAGCAGCTCGGTCGCCTCGCTGGGCGCGGCGAGGGCCTGTGCCAGCTCGCTCAGGAAGGCGCTTTGGCGCTCGCCGTACTCTTGCAGGGCGAAGTCCAGCTCGCCGCGCAGGACGCGCGCCGCGCCCAGCGCCATGCTCTGCAGAGTGCTGCGCATCTCAGTGGCGAGCGCCTGCGCCGCCCGTTGCGTGATGAAGAGGGTCAGGCTGATGGCGGTGATCAGCACGACGCTCAGCAGCAGGGCGGTGATCTTGGTGGCGACCGCCCAATTGCGGAAGCGCAGCGCCTCCCAGAAGCGCTTGAGTCGTTGTGCGCGCATCGGATTCCTCAGTTTTCGGGCGGGCGCGCCCCTTGCAAGGCGGGCTGCTCCGCCTCGATGAAGATGGCGTTATCGCTGTTATCGTAGCTGAACAGCTCGGCGTAGCGCCCCCAATCCACCGCCGTATCGAGTTGGCGCTCCGCGACTTCGAGCGGGAACTCGCGGCTGAGGGCGGCGATGAAGACATCCCACGAGAGGCGCTGTTCGGGCTGCGCCTTGAGCATGGTCAGAATCCAGCGGATCATCGGCACGCGCTTGACGCGCGCGGCGAAAATCTCCTTGCGCGCCTGAATGCTGCCCTCGGCGAAGGCTTGCCCCAGCGGGGTCAGGCTCAGATCGCCCGCCTCCACGCTGGCGAAGCCCAGCAGCTCGGCAGCCTCGATGATCGGCAAGATTTCGTCGTAATCGTTGACGAACTCGTCCGCAAGGCGGTAGATGTCGATCTTGTTGGTCAGCTCTTCGTTGACGCGCTCCAACATGCCGGAGATGGCGCTGATCGAGGCGGGCGGCAAGGCGCGGGTCAAACCCGGCTCGCCCGGCGCCGAGCCGAGCTCCTCCGCCTCCGGGCGCGTCTTGCCCACGATCTGCCCGTAGACCTGATCGACCATCGCTAGGAAGGCTTTCTCCTTGCGGCGGCGCGGATGCGGCAAGGTGTTGGGCAAATCCGCCACGATGTGACCCGGATTCTTGTCCATGATCACCAGCCGATCCGCCATGAAGACGGCTTCCTCGATGTTGTGGCTGACCATCAAGATGGCTTTGGTGGGGATGCCGCCGCCCAGCCAGAGTTCCATCAGCTCGCCGCGCAGGCTCTCCGCCGAGAGCACGTCCAAGGCGGAGAAGGGCTCATCGAGGCACAGCAGCTCCGGCTCGACCGCCATGGCGCGGGCGAAGCCGACCTTTTGGCGCATCCCGCCGCTCAGTTCGCGCGGATAAGCCGTCTCGAAGCCATCCAAGCCGACGTGATCGATCAGCTTGAGGGCGCGCTTGGTGCGCTCAAGGCGCGGCACGCCCAGCGGCTCCAAAGCCGCCTCGACGTTCTCTTGGACGGTCAGCCACGGATAGAGCGCGAAGCTCTGAAAGACGATGGTGGTGTTCGGATTGACGCCGCGCAGCGGCTTGCCGCGATAGAGGACTTCGCCCTCGCTCGCCGCGATCAGCCCGGCGATGATGCGCAGCAGCGTCGACTTGCCGCAGCCGCTCGGGCCCAGCAGCGCCACGAATTCGCCCTCGCGGATGGTCAAGTTGATGCCGCGCAGCGCCTCTGTGTACTTATCGCCGCGCCCGTAGCTCTTGCCGACGTTGCGCAGCTCCACCAAAACCTCGCCGAGTTGCTTTTGCCCGTGTGTCGTCATGCGCGCTCACTCCATCGTATAACGTTCCGCCGCCAAGCGGTAGAGTCGCCGCCAAAAATAGCGGTTGATGATCACCACCACCAGGATCATCGTCAAAGTTGCCGCCGTGAGCAAGCCGAAATCGCCTTGGGCGGTCGCCTCGCTGATCAGGGCGCCCAAGCCGATCACGTTGTAGGTCTGCTGCCCGAACTCGGCGTATTCCGCCACGATGCTGGCGTTCCACGCCCCGCCGCTGGCGGTGATCAAGCCGGTGATCAAATAGGGGAAGAGCGAGGGCAAGATCAGCTTGCGCCACCGATTCCAGCCTTTGAAGCGCAACAAATTGGTCATGTCGCGCAGGTCTTTGGGGATGGCGGTCGTCCCGGCGATGACGTTGAACAGCACGTACCACTGCGTGCCGAGCAACATCAGCAGCACCGCCGCCACGTTCAAGCTGATGCCGTTGCTGACGATCACCAGCACGATCAGCGGGAAGAAAGCCGTGGCGGGAATCGAGGCGGCGATCTGCACCAGCGGCTGCAAGAAATTCGCCAAGCGCGGACTTGAGCCGATCAGCACGCCCAACGGGATTGTCCACGCCGTGGCGATCAGCATGGCGACCAGCACGCGCAAGGCTGTGGCGAGCGTGCCGCCGAGGATGCGCCCGTACTCGCTGAGCGGCACGCTCAGCAAGAGCTCGATCAGCTGGATGCCCAGCGCGATCACGATCAGGGCGAAGAGGCTCAACGCCAACAGGCGGGCGAGGCGCTGAGTCCAGCGCAGGGGCTGCTCCTGCTGAGCGGGCTCGAAGCGCCGCGCCCTGCCCAAGCGCCGATCCAACGCCTTGATCGGCGCGACGATCAGCGCCTGATTGAGCGCGTTGGCGATCTGCGAGCGGCTGAGCAGCTCGTAAAACCACGAGGTCGGCGGATTGTCGTCCTCGACCGTCTCGATCTTGAACTTCTGCACCCAGACCAACAGCGGGCGCCACAGCAGCTGATCGAGCAACACCACGATCAGCACGAGGGTCAGGATGCCGTACAAGATGGCGGTCGTGTCGTTGGCGTTGGCGGCTTCCTGCAGATACGAGCCGACGCCGGGCAGCCGAAAGTCCTTATCGCCGACGGTGAAGATTTCCGCCGCCATCAGGAAGAACCAGCCGCCCGCCCAGCTCATCACGCTATTCCACAGCAAGCCGATGCTGGCGAAGGGCAGATCGACGCGGCGGAAGCGCCACCACCAGTTGAAGCGGAAGACCGAAGCCGCCTCGCGCAGCTCGCGCGGCAAGGTGCGCAGCGACTGGTAGAAGCTGTAGGTCATGTTCCAGACCTGACTGGTGAAGATCAGCACGATGGCAGCCAGCTCGAGGGCGATCGCTTGCGGCAGGATCGCCGTCAAAGAGAGGACAACCACCGGCAAGAAGGAGAGGATCGGCACGGATTGCAGCACGTCCAGCACGGGCAGCAGCACGCGCTCGGCGGAGCGGCTGCGCGCCGCGAAATAGCCGTAAACAATCGAGAACAGCACCGAGAGGACGTACGCCGCCGCCATGCGCCCAATCGAGCGCAGGGCATAATAGGGCAGCACTTGCGGACTCAAGTCGATCTCGGCGCGGGCGAGCGAGAGCGGCGCGCTGGCGGCTAACTGCACGCCCGCGTAGATCGCCACGGCGATGCCCAGCAGGATCAGGATGTCCGCCCAGCCAAGATAAGCGGTCTCAGTCTGCGCGGTGGCAAAGATGGTCTTGCGACGGAGTGCCTCCATACGCACTGCCTTTCTAAAGCGAGCCGAGCTACGCGGTTGTGGGCAGGTTGTGCGCCGCGTGGTCTGCGCGTGCCGCTCAAACCTCCGCTGCGGCACGCGCGGCAGCGGCTAGGCGGGGTCAGAGCGGCAGATCAGGCGCTGTGCGGCACGGCAATGCCCGCTGGAACTGGGATAATCGTCCATAAGCAGTTTCGCGCTCAGAAAACAGCGCTCGTACTATAGCATCTCTTGGCGGGCGTGTCAACTTGCCTTGCCGCCGCCGCGCAAAGGCGCTAGAATCTGCCTATCTCATCACGAAAAACGCCATCGGACGACAAGCCCTGTCCGAGTAGCTTAGAAGGTAGATCGCATGACGCAAACTTTGAGTTGGGAGAAGGCACAAGTTGCGCAGAAACTTCAGCGCGGCGTCTCGGTACGGGCGCGCTTTGCCGCTTTGGGCATCGTTTTGCTGGGCGCCCTGATCGTGGCGTTGCTGGTTGGCACGCTGACGGCGGGGCGCTTCTTCATCAGCGTCAACGACGTGCTCAGCCGCCCGGAGCTGGTCGGGCAGACCGTGCGCATGACCGGCGCCGTGATCGGCGAGAGCATCCGCTTCGATCCCGATACGCAGACCATCCGCTTCACGGTCGCCCACATCACCGATAAGATCGGCGAGCTAGAGGCGCTGGGCGGCTTGGCGCGCGCTTTGCACCTCGCCGTCAACGACCCGACGGCGAACCGCCTGCCCGTGATCGTGCGCAATCAGCCCATGCCCGATCTGCTCCAGAACGAGGCGCAAGCCATCCTGACGGGCAGGCTGGGCAGCGACGGCATCTTCTACGCCGACGAGCTGCAGCTGAAGTGCCCCTCGCGCTATGAGAGCGCCGTGCCTGAGCAAGCTGAGTAGCTGACCGTGCTGAGGACTCTCTGGCTTGCCCTGATCGGCGGCTGCCTCGCCGCCCTGAGCCTGCTCGGAGCGCTCGGCGCGCGCCTGGATGCCGCCGAAAGCACGCCGACGCCCGCTTTGACGCGCATCACGGTCAGCGGGCGCATCCAAGCGGGCAGCGACGGCTTGGAGCTGCCCGTCGGGGCGCCGGTGACCTTGCACGTCCTGCGCGCCACCACGTCGGAGGCGCCGCCCGTCCTGATTCAGCAGCTCCAGACGTCGCTGAGCGCCGAAGGCACCTTCCGCTTTGAGAATCTCGCCCTCCAGCCCGACGACCTCGTCTTCGCCAGCCTGCGCTACGAGGGCGCTCAGCAAGCCAGCCCCATCGTCAAGCTGGAGGCGCCCCTGCGCGACTTCGAGCTGCCGCTCCCGCTCTACGCGCGCACCGAGACGGGCGCCGTCGTCGAGATCGTGCGCGCTCAACACACCTTCGAGTTCCCTAACGAGGAGGTGGCGCAGATTCTCTCGGCGTACGTGCTGCGCGTGGAGGGCGATAGGTTCTTCAGCAGCGAGCAGCTCGCCCCGAACGGCAAGCGCATCTCGGCGCGCTTGCCGCTGCCCATCGGCGCGCTCGCCATCGCCTTCGATCCGACGCTGAGCGAGTGGCTCGCCATCGGCGGCACGACGGTCGCGCCGGAGGTGCTGCTGACGCGCCCGCTCTTCCCCGATCAGACCTATGAGGTCATCTTCAGCTATCAGCTGCCCATGCGCGGCGGCGCAACCATCGATCAGGACTATCTCTACCGCACCCAGCAGGTCGAGCTCAGGCTGCCACAGGACTCCAGCGCCACGCTGAGCAACTTCGCCCAGCCTTTCCGCCTCAGCGCCGAGGCGGACGACAAGAGCCCCTACCAAGTCTATGAGATGGAGGGGACGCTGCGGGCGGGCGAGCGCCTGATCTTCACCCTGACGCGCCGCTTGCCCTTCACGCCGCAACCGATTGCGTCGGCGAGCGCGCCCGAAGATACGACGTGGTTCGCCCTCGTGGTGCTAGGCTTGGTGCTGATCGGGGCGTTTGGCGGCGCCGTTTGGCTGTTGCGAGGGCTCTTGCGGCGCTAGCGCCTCCACCTTGATCGCCTGCGCCTGAATGTGATCGTACAGCCAGCGCTCCACCTCTTCGGAGTAGCAGGTCGTCTCTGGGAATTTGAGGCGGATGCGCCTGCCGTCGGGGTAGAGCAAGCGCGCCTCGAAGCGGTCGGCGCCGTGGTAGCTCCGCAGCGTGTTGCGCAGGAGGTCTAGGCGGCGGCGCTCGCGCTCGACGTCGCCGCTGAGCTGCAAGGTGATCACGACGCGGCAAGGCGCTCGCGGCGGAGGCGGGGCGGCGCGGGAGGCGGCGGGCATGAGCGGCTCTGAGCGCGGCTTGGGCGGCGGCGCGTGATCGATCTCGCCGTAATCAGGCTCGTCATCGGGCGGCTCGACCGAGTCCCAATCGAAAGGCGGCAAGCCATCTTCGAAATCCTCCGCCTGATAGACCTGCGTAGTGGGCGGCTCAGGCTCAGGCTGAGCGGGCGCGGCGAGCGGCGGGCTCTCTTTGGGGACGAAGACGCTGTATTCCTCCGCCACGCGCTCGATGATCAGCTGCGGATCGCCGCGCGAGAGATCGATCTTGCCGTGAAAGATGCGCACCTCCTCAAGGGCGATGAGATCGCCGTATTTCTTCCAATTGCGCGGGAACAGCACGCCATCGAAGGCGCCGGTCATATCCTCAAGGCGCAGGATCGCCATGCTCTCGCCGCTTTTGGTGGTCAGGGTGCGGATGCCCTCGATGCGGCAGAGCATGACCACGTTCCTGCCGTTGAGGCTGTCTTCATCGTGCGCCATGGCTTTGGCGTAGATGAAGTTATCCAGCAGCTCCAGGTCTTTGGGGATGTGGCTGAGCGGATGCGCCGAGACGTACAGCCCGACCAGCTCTTTTTCCCACTGCCAGCGTTGTTTGAGGTGCTTTTTGACTTCGGCGGGATCGGCGGGCGGCAGAGCGAAGCCGTCGGCGGGCGTCGCTTCGCCGAAGAGGCTGGATTGCCCGCGCTCTTTGGCGCGATGGTAATCATCGCTGTAGGCGTACATGCGCTCCACGGCGGCGACCGCCACCTCGCGCGCGCCGCCGACCAGCGAGTCGAACGCGCCGACCTTAGCGAGGCATTCCAGCGCGCGCTTGCCGACGGCGCGCAAGTCCACGCGGCGGCTGAAGTCGATCAGATCGACGAAGGGAGCGTCGCCGCGCGCCTCGATGATGTGCTGAATGGCGCGCTCGCCGACGTTCTTGATGGCGCCCAAGCCGAAGCGGATGCCGCGCTTGCCCTCGGCGAGCCGCTCAATCTGGAAATCGCTGGCGCTGGCGTTGACGTCGGGCGGCAAGATCGGGATGCCTTGGCGGCGGCAATCCGCCGCGAAGAGCGCGACGTCGTCGCTGTTGTGGCGCTGCACGCTCAGCAGGGCGGTGTAGTACTCCACCGGGTAGTGCGCCTTGAGGTAGGCGGTCTGGCAGGTCAGGACGGCGTAATCGGCGGCGTGCGCCTTGTTGAAGCCGTAGGCGGCGAAGAACTCGATATCGGCGAAGATGCGCTCCGCCACCTCAGCCGAGACGCCGCGTTCGGGTCCGCGCTGCATGAAGATGGCGCGATGCTCTTCGAGGTCTTTCTTCTTCTTTTTGGAGACGGCGCGGCGCATCAGGTCTGCCTCGCCGAGCGTGTAGCCGAATAGCTCGGAGGCAATTTGCTGGATTTGTTCTTGATATACGCAAATGCCGTAAGTTTCCTTCAGGATCGGCTCTAATTTAGGGTGGTGGTAGCGCACCTCCTCCTGACCGTGCATACGGCGGATGTAGGTCGGGATCAAGTCCATCGGGCCGGGACGATAGAGCGAGATCGCCGCCACGATGTGCTCAAAGGTCTTGGGCTTCAAGCCGACCAGCATCTTCTTCATGCCGCTGCTCTCCAGCTGGAAGACGCCGGTCGTCTCGCCGTTGCCGATCAGCTCGAAGAGCTTCGCCACGCGCTGACTCTGCTCGGGATCGTTCGGGTCGGGGCGGTAGGGGATGTCCTCCATCCTCAAGCGCACGCCGTGTTCTTTCTCGATCAGCTCGCAGGCGCGCCGCATGATGGTCAGGGTGGCGAGCCCGAGAAAGTCGACCTTCAGCAAGCCGATGGACTCGCAGACCTCCATGCTGAACTGCGTGATGTGATCGACGGGCGACTCGCCCATCGGGCGGTGGAGCGGCACGTACTCCACCAGCGGCTTGGGCGTGATGATGATGCCCGCCGCGTGCGTGCCGGCGTTGCGCGCCACCCCCTCGACGGTCAGGGCGGTATCGAGCAGGGTGCGGACGTTCGGATCGGTGTTGTAGCGCTCTTTCAGCTCCGGCACGGCTTTATCGGGATCGTCGCCGAGGCACTCCGCCAAGGTGACCGGCTTGCTGGGGATGTTCGGCACGAGGGCGGTCAGCTGGCTGACGATCTGCAAGTCCACGCCCAGCACCCGCCCGACGTCTTTGATCGCTGCGCGCGCTTTGAGCGTGCCGAAGGTGATGATCGCCGCCACCCGATCCGAGCCGTACTTGTTGCGGGCGTAGGCGATCATCTCGGCGCGCCGATCGTCGGGGAAGTCGATATCGATGTCCGGCATGGTCTTGCGCCCCGGATTGAGGAAGCGCTCGAAGATCAGGGCGTTGCTGAGCGGATCGATGCTGGTGATGCCCAGCGCGTACGCCACCACCGAGCCCGCCGCCGAGCCGCGCACATTCCACCAGATATCGGCGTGGCGGGCGTACTGGCACAAATCCCAGACGATCAGGAAGTACGTATCGAAGCCGAGCTCGTGGATGACGCGCAGCTCATAGTCAAGGCGCGCCCTGACCTCAGCCCGCTCGGCGTCGGCGCCGTAGCGCCAGCGCAGACCTTTCTCCGCCAAGTAGCGCAGGTACGTCTCAGGCTGGTAGCCCTCTGGCACGGCGAAGATCGGCAAGTGGTAGTGCGTCCGCTTCAGCTGCAAATCCTCGCACATCTCGGCGACCAGCAACGTGTTCAGCAGCGCCGTCTTGACGATCTCATCCGTCCCGAAGAGCTGCCACATCTCGGCAGCCGAGCGCAGATAGTAGCTGGGATCGGTCATGCGCATCCGCTTGGAGTCGTTTTTGCGGGCGCCGGTCTGGATGCACAGGAGGGTATCGTGGGCGTCGGCGTCGCTCTGCAGCACGTAATGGACGTCGTTGGTGGCGAGCAGGCGCAGATCGGCGTAGTCGCGGTTCGCCACCAGCCAACGGTTGAGGGTGTGCAGCTCTGGGATGTCGTGATGCTGCAGCTCGAGGAAGAAATTCTCTTTGCCGAAGACGTCTCGATACCAGCCGAGGGTGCGGCGCGCCTCAGCCTCGCGCCCTTCGGCTACGAGGCGCGGAATCTCCGCCGCCAGGCAGCCTGAGGTGGCGATCAGCCCCTCGGCGTGGGCGGCGAGGAAGTCTTTATCGATGCGCGGGCGGTTGTAGAAGCCCTCCAGCTGGGCGGCGGTGGCAATTTTGAGCAGATTCTGGTAGCCCGTGCGGTTGCGCGCCAAGAGCAGCAGGTGATAGGGCGCTTTCTCGCTCGGATCGTGGACGCGCATAGCCTGCTTGGCGAGGTACGCCTCCACGCCGATGATCGGCTTGATGCCGACGGCGTGGCAGGCGTTGTAGAAGTTGATCACGCCGAACATCGTGCCGTGATCGGTGATGGCGAGCGCGCGCATGTTCAGCGCCTGCGCGTGCTTGACGAGCTTATCGATCTTGCTCAAGCCATCCAGCAGGCTGTACTCGGTATGCACGTGCAGATGCACGAAGTCCTGAGGCGGCTCAGGCGCGGCGTTCGGGAGGGAGTTTTCTCTCAGCTCGGACATGGGCGCACAATCCTAGCCTTCACTCCAGACCATTGTAACATGGCGAGCGGGCGCTCAGCTTGAAAATTTGGTTTGAAAAAGTCGGTCTGAAGAATGCGCCGTCGTGCAGCGGGCGGCTGCGCAACGGCGCAGAGTGTGGCGCTGCGCCGCCGCTCAGAGCAGCAGGCGCATCGGATTCTCTAACAACTCGCGGACTGCCTTCAGGAACAGGGCGCCTTCGGCGCCGTCGCTGACGCGATGATCGGCGCTCAGCGAGACGTTCATGCGCGTGCCGACGGCGAGCGCGCCATCGACCACGACCGGCACCTGCCTGATCGAGCCGACGGCGAGGATGGCTGCCTCCGGCGGGCTGATGATGGCTTGGAAATGCTCGACGTCGTAGGCGCCGAGGTTGCTGATGGTGAAAGTGGCGCCTTCGATGTCCTCAGGCTTGATCTTGCCCTCGCGCACGTTGGCGAACATCAGCTTATTGCGCTTGGCGAGCTGCGAGATCGAGACCTGATCGGCGTTGCGCGCCACCACATTGACCAAGCCGCCCTCCGGCAGCGCCACGGCGATGCCGATGTGGATGTACTGATAGCGCACCAGCGTCTCGCCGTAGAGGTGGCTGTTCAGGTTCGGGAATTTGCGCAGCGCCAAGGCGACCGCCTTGACGATCAAGTCGTTGACGGTGACTTTCTCGTCTTCGGGCAAGCCCTCGTTGATCTGCTTGCGCAGCGCCAGCGCCGCCGCCATGTCGATCTCGCTCGTCAGGTAGAAGTGCGGGATGGTGGTCTTGCTCTCGACTGTGCGCGCAGCGATGCGTTGGCGCATCCGCGAGAGCGGCTCGTGGACGATCCCCTCGCCGCTGGGCAGGGCGCGCGCGGGCGCTGCGACGGGCACTTTGGCGGGGGCGGGCGCGCTGATCGACTCAGCGACGGGCTGCGCCGCCGCAGGCGTGAAGCGCTCTACATCCGCCTTGACGATGCGCCCGCCCGGACCCGTGCCGCTGAGCGCCTTCAGATCGATGCCGCGCTCGCGGGCGATGCGCCGCGCCAAGGGACTGGCTCGCACGCCGTCGGGCAGGTGCGGATCGACCTCGGCGGGCGCGGCGACGGCGACGGGCGCGGGCTTGGCAGGCTCAGCAGGCTTGGCAGCGGGCTCGGCGGGCTTGGCAGGCTCGGCGGGCTTGGCAGACTCGGCGGGGGCGGGCTGCGCGGGCGCTGCGCCGCCGTTGGCGGTCTCGATGTGCGCTAGGGGCATCCC
>CALKXH010000075.1 GCA_938005675.1 uncultured Anaerolineae bacterium | reverse complement strand
TCCGAGCTTTGCCCGCGCTGGATAGACGAATTGACAGAGGGCAGACCGATCAGCGGCTTGGTGAAAGACTTCCCAGCCAGCGAGCGCGAAATTCTAGAGCCGCGGGCGATCTTCTCCATCCTGATCCTGCCGATCCTCGTCAACGGGCAGCTGTGGGGCTTCATCGGCTTCGATGAGTGCAGAGAGGAGCGCAGCTGGGATGCAGTTGAGGTCGATCTGCTGAGCGCCGCCGCCGCCGACCTCGGCAGCGCCGTTGAGCGCCAACAGAACGAACAAGCGCTAATGCAGCGCGATCTGCTCCTCGCGGCGGTCTCGCTCTCAGAGCGGCAGCTGCTGAGCCTCCCTGAATGGACGGATGCGCTGCCGTATATTCTGGGGCAGCTCGGCACGGCATTGAATGCCAGCCGCGCTTACGTCTTCCAGAAGCTGCCCGACGCGCCGCCGAACGTGACGCTGGTGGAGATGCGTTGCGAATGGACAGCTGCGGATATCGCGCCGCTGATTCACTTCCCCGAATTGCGCGCTGTACCGCTCTCAGAACTCTTCCCCGACTGGTTGGAGAACTTCGAAGCGGGGCGTCCGGTCGTCCTGCTGACCAAGAACCTGCAAGATCAGACGGGCGAGATACTCAGGGCGCAGGGCGTTGTCTCAATGGCTTCGCTGCCCATTCTAGTCGATGGCGAGTTCTGGGGCATCTTGGGCTTTAACGAGCACAAGGGCGAGCGCGTCTGGGATGCCCTTGAGCTGGAGCTGCTCGCCACCATCGCGGCGGATATCGGCGCTGCCATCTCGCGCCAGCGCCAAGAGCGCGCCTTGCGCGAGAGCCGCGAGCGCCTGTTGCAGATCGCCAACAGCCTTCAGGGCGCCATCTACGAATTCTTCGTGGATGAGGACGTCTGGCGGATTGGTTACATCAGTCAGGGCATCTACTCGCTCGCCGGCGTGACGGCTGAGGAAGCGATGGCTGATCTCGACAATCTCATCCGAACCTTCCATCCTGAGGATGTCAAGCCGTTCGTCGACTCGGTCAACGCCGTGCTGATCGACAAGAGCAACTGGCGCTTTGAGGGGCGGCTCTACCACAAACAGACGGGCGAGCTGCGCTGGTGGCGAGCTGAGTCCGTGCCTGCGTTCGAAGATGGGCATGTCATCTTCAAGGGCGTGATCTTCGACATCACCGAGCGTCGCCGCATCGAAGAGCAAGTCCAGCGCCAGAACGAGGCGCTCGTCAAGGCGAACCGCGAGCTCGCCGTAGCCCGCCGCCAAGCGGAGGTCGCCAGCAAGCTCAAGAGCCAATTCCTCGCCACCATGTCGCACGAGCTGCGCACGCCGCTCAACGCGATCATCGGCTACACGCAGCTGCAATTGGCGGGCATGGTCGGCGAGATGACGTCGGAGCAACTCGCCTACCAAGACCGCATCTTGGTCAACGCGCAGCACTTGTTGCACCTGATCAACGACGTGCTAGACCTCTCCAAGATCGAGGCGGGGCGACTAGAGCTCGCCGAAAAGCCGTTCAACGTGCGCGCCTGCCTCGGCGAGGTCATGACGCAGAACAAAGTCCTCGCCGATAGCAAAGGGCTCGCCTTCACGCTTGAGGTGGACGAGCGCCTGCCAGAGGTCATTGTCGGCGATTACGGGCGCATCAAGCAGATCATCATCAACTTGGTCTCCAACGCCGTCAAGTTCACCGATCATGGCAGCGTGACGGTCAAAGCCGATCTTGCCGACGCCAATACGTGGCGCATCAGCGTGACCGATACGGGCATGGGCATCCCGCCGCACCAGCAGGAAGTGATCTTCGATGAGTTCCACCAAGCCGAGAACGGTCTAGATCGCGGCGGCACGGGCTTGGGCTTGGCAATCGTGCGCAAGCTGGTGCTGACCATGCGCGGCAACATCCGTCTGAATAGCGAAGTTGGGCGCGGCAGCACTTTCACGGTTACGCTTCCACTCATCACTGAAAAACACGCAACACAAACGCTTTCACAGATCATCGAGGGATAAGGGGCTATGAATCTGCGCACACCGGAGCCGATTCGCGGCGAAATCCGCAACTGGAAGATTCTGGTCGTTGACGATACGCTCGATAACTTGATGGTGGCGCGCGCCGCTTTGAATCACTTCGGCGTTCAGGTGCAAACTGCCACCAGCGGCGAAGAAGGCTTGAAATTGGCGCGCGAACTCAAGCCGACGCTCATCTTGCTCGATATCAAGATGCCCAAGATGAGCGGCTGGGACGTGCTGCGGGCTATCCGCGAAGATCAGGCGCTCGCCAATACGTTGGTGATCGCCATCACCGCCTATGCGATGGAAACCGACCGCGAGGAAGTGTTGGCGGCGGGCTTCGATGGCTACATCAGCAAGCCGTTCGATCTGTTCACGTTCGTGGCTGAAGTCGAGCGCATTGCCCTGCAATGCATGAGCCACTGAAGCCGACAAAAGGAATTCTAGCATGTCCAGCAACTGGAAAGTCATCGTCGTTGAAGACACTTTCGACGATCAGCAGCTCGTCTCGCGCGTGTTGGAGCATTACGGCATTCAGGTTTACCTCGCCAAGAATGGCGATGAGTGCCTGCGGCTGCTCACACAGGTCGAGCCGACCGTGATCATCACCGACCTCGCCATGCCCGGCAAAGATGGCTGGCAGACTCTGGTGGGCGTGCGCTCGAATCCTGCCACAGCGCACATCCCCGTGATCGCCATCACCGCTTATCACTCGGCGGACGTGGCAGAGGACGCCATCAAAGCGGGCTTCGATGGCTACTTCCCCAAGCCGATCAATCCGCAGACCTTCGTGGCGCGCATTCAGGAGATCACGGGGCTCTCGCTCTAGACGTGCAAAATCCGCCTTTAGGCGTATGCGGCTCATGCGGCACACTGCTAAACTATAAAAGCGTGTGCCGCATGTTGCTTGTCTGTGCCGCGCGCAGGCAAGCGCTATCTTCGGTTGTCTGATCGCCTTTCCGAGTCGCCCGCCTTCTGAGTCATGCTGTTGAGGAGTCGTTCAATGCAACCAGCCACCACCCCGCCGCGCCAAGAGGCGGATAGAGTCAGCAACCTTGCCGTATGGTGGCGCATCATGGGCTATTTGCGCCCCTATGGCACGTTGGCGGCGGTTGCTCTGTTCGGTTTGATCGGCAGCAGCGCCCTCGCCGTGTTAATTCCGCGCCTGCTGCGCGACGTGATCGATGAGGGCATCACCGCCGCCGATAATAGCTTTCTGGCGCTGGCTGCCCTGCTGATCGTCGGCTTGGGCATCTTGCGCGGCGTGACGGGCTTCATCTTCCGCTACTTCGGCGAGCGCCTCTCGCACCTCATCGCCTACGACATACGCAACCAGCTCTACGACCGAGTGCAGAACTTGCCCTTCAGCTACCACGA
>CALKXH010000074.1 GCA_938005675.1 uncultured Anaerolineae bacterium | reverse complement strand
TCGAGCATGGTACGGCAAAGCCGATGGCACATTCTGCACGCGATCCAAACGAAGCTGCGCACTTCCAGAGCCTGATCGAGCGCTGTCTGGCGGGCGAGCAAGCCGCCTACGAGGCGCTCTATAAGGCTGTGGCGGGCGACGTCTATCGGCTCGCCTACAGCCTGCTGTTGCACACGCAAGATAGCGAAGACGTGGTGCAAGAGGTGATGGTCTACGTCTTCCGCAACCTGAAGCAGTTCGATCCCAAGCGCGGGAGCTTCCGCACGTGGCTGTACGCCATCACGGTCAGCCGCTGCCGCAACGCCCGCCGCCGCAAATGGCTGCCGACAGTCGCTCTCTCCAGCTTGCTGGGTATGAAAGGTGAGCCGCAAGCGCCCAGCAACCAATCGCCGGAGGTGGCGGTGGCGTGGCGCGATGCCTGTGAGTCGGTGGCGCGCGCGCTGAGCAAACTCTCGCCGCGCCTGCGCGAGGCAGTCGTGCTGCGCTACGGGCAGGGGCTGACCTACCGCGAGATGGCGGAAGTGTTAGACTGCCCGCAAAAGACGGCGGAGAGTCGGGTGCGCTTGGCGCACGAGGCGCTGCGCAGCCTGCTCAGCGAGATCGAGTTCGGGCTGCTTGAGGAATTCAGCGGCGCGTAGTGTACCTAGAACGGGTATCCCGAAGAGACAGGCACGCAACGTTATGCGATGCAGGACAGTCCGTCATCATTTGAACGCCTATATCGTCGGCGAGCTGCCGCCCGAACAGCGTCGGCGGGTGGGCAGCCACCTTGCGCAGTGCGAAGCCTGCCGCGCCGCCTATCAGCGCGAGCTGCTCACCGCCCGCCAGCTGGCAGCCGATCTGCCCGCCTTCGGGCGACCTAGCGCCGCACAATTAGCCGCGATCTGGGCGCGCGTGAACGCGCAACGCCGCCAGGCTCTGCCCCGCCGCCCCGATCTGCGCTCGGCGAGCGCCCTGCTGACCTTGACCCTGACGTTGGTCTGCGCCGCTTTTGTCTTCCGCGGCTCGGCGGCGGTCGCGGCGCCCTTGCCGCCCGCCCCAGCGGTCGTGCGCGCGACGGCTACGCCGCTCTTCACTGAGACGCCCGATCCGCTCGGCAAGGCGGCAGCCCGCCCGACCGCCTCGCTGACCGCTATGCTGGCGCAAGCGCCCTCGGCGGCGCCAGCGCCCAACGCCCGTAAACCCTGAACGTGAAGTCCACGCGAGAGTTTTGAGGAATCCCTATGGCGACACTCGATCAAGCGCCGCTCCACAGCCCCGAAGCCGACGGTGCGCCCTCGCGCCGAGCCGCTCAGCTGCTCGACGGCGCTTTTGCCCGTCTGTACACGCTCAACTGGGAGCTGCTTTTCTACGTTGCCATCTTCGTGATCGCCGTGTTCACCCGCTTTGTGAACCTCGGCGACCGCGTGATGAGCCATGATGAGAGCCTGCACACGCAGTACAGCTACAACCTCTACAAGCAAGGCAACTTTCAGCACACGCCGCTGATGCACGGACCGGTCTTGTTCCACGCGACGGCGCTCGCCTACTTCCTGTTCGGCGATAGCGACTTCAGCGCGCGGCTGTACCCCGCCATTCTAGGCGTGATCATGGTGCTGATGCCCAAGCTGCTCTTCGAGCGTTGGCTGGGCAAGTTCGGGGCGATGGCAGCCTCTGTGCTGATCCTGATCAGCCCGATGCTGCTCTTCCACCATCGCTACATCCGCGAGGATACGCCCGCCATCTTCTTCACCATGCTGATGGCATACGCCGTCTTCGCTTATTTAGACGGCGCGCAGCCGCGTCAACCGAAGTTCTTGGTGCTGTTGGCGGTCGCCACGTTGCTCAATCTCGGCTCGAAAGAGACCGCCTTCATGTACATCCTGATCTTCGCCGGCTTCCTCGCGCTGTTCTTGCTGGTGCAGCTGCTGCAGAGCTGGCAGCGCAAGGATCACTCCCCAGCGGTGATTTGGACGGTCTTAGGGGTGGTCCTGGTGCCGTTGGCGGGCGCCGCGGCGACCCTCTTGCTCAGCCAGCTGAATTTGGGCGCCGATTCCGCGCCCGGGGCGGCGGCGAACGCTTTGGCGAGCGGCATCGCGCAGGACGTCGGGCTGCTGCTGGTGATCGTGCTGCTGGGCGTGCCGCTGGCGCTGGCGATTCTGCTGGGCGCGGGCTTTGTGTGCTGGGCGGTCTACAAGGTCTTCGGAGGGCTGATCAAGGGCGCCGTGGATAACCTCGCCGTGCGCGGACGCTCGGTCTATATGTTTATCTCGGCGGGCGTTTTGATCGGCGCGGTAGCGGCGCTGGTGATGACCAACGCGCTCAGCATCATCCCGCCGGAGAGCGTGCGCGCCGCGCAGGCTGAGTGGGCGGCTTACGAAGAGGCGGGTCGCATCGGCGCGCCGCCTTTTTCGCCCGATCCAAGCGTCCTGCTCACGCGGCTCGTGCTGTGGAGCAGCGCCCTAGTGCTGATCTTGCTCCTGAGCGCCGTGCTGACCGCCGGCAGGCACTTCAAGGCGCGGTTGCCCCTCAACGAGATCGCGGTGATGGCGGCTGTGGCGGTCGCTGTGTTCTTCCTCTTCATCTTCCTAGAAGAGCGCAGCCGCCTCGTGGAGAACGTCAGCTCGGAGGTGCGCCGTGCGCCGACCAGCTTCAATAATTACTGGATTTTCGGCTCGTGGGTGATCGGCATCCTAGCTGTGCTGGGCATCGCCTTCCTGCGCCTGCGCACCACCTTCTGGCAGGAGATGCGCCGCTACCCCGCCTTCGATCTAGTCATCCTGATCGGCTCGCTGGTGTTGCCGTGGTCAGCCGCCTTGCCGATCTTCCTCGCCGGCTACCCGCTCGATGGCAGTGTCTACGCCCCGCGCGAGATTAACGCGATGATCCTGGGCGTGATCCCCTTCGTGCTGGTCTCGGTGGCGGCGGGCTTGGCGTGGCGAGCGGGCATCTGGTTAGTCTGCACGGCGGCGTTCTACGGCGTCTTCGCTTTCTTCTTCACCACCATGTTCACCAATCCGCAGGGCGTGGCGACGGGCATCGTCGGCTCGTTGGGCTACTGGTTGGCGCAGCAAGGCGTGCGACGTGGCAGTCAGCCGCAGTACTACTACATGCTGATTCAGCTGCCGCTCTACGAGTACTTGGTGACCATCGGCGCGATGTTCGCCGGCGTGCTGGGGCTCTCGCAGTACTGGAAGTTCCGCGCCGAGCGCTACGCCGCCCGCGAAGCCGAGCGGGCGAAGCTCGCCCAGCCTGAGGAGCAGAGCGCGAGCGTCTATGAAGCGCCTGAAGCCGCCGAGACGCTTCAAAATGCTCAAGCGCAGATGCAAGCGCTCGGCGCGGCGGAGGCTGAAGTCGATCAGTCGGAGCAAGTGGAGCGCGTCGCTGAGTCGCCGAGCCGCTCGACTGACATCCCCGACGCCGAGCTGCTCAGACGCCCCTTGTTCAACCTATTCGTCGGTTTTTGGGGCGTGCTGATCCTCTACGCCCTGACCCTCGCCGGCGAGAAAATGCCGTGGCTGACCACGCACATCGCCTTGCCCTTCGCCCTCTCAGCGGGCTGGTATCTGGGGACTCTGCTGGAGAAAGTTGACTGGCAGACCTTCTGGCGGCGCAGCTGGGCGCTGATCTTCCTGATTCCGTTGGCGCTCTTCGGCGCCTTCAACCTGATCGGCGTGGCGCAGCGCGGCTTGGGCGGCTTGACCCGTGAGCAGCAGCTGCAGACTTTCAACTGGCTAGGCGCGCTGATCTTTACGGGCATCGTGCTGTACGCCATCTGGCGGGTGCTGCGCGCGGTGGGCATCCAACAGACCGTGCGCGTGGGCGTGCTGGGCTTCTTCGCCCTGCTCAGCGTGCTGACGGCGCGCCACGCTTGGATGGCTGCTTATATCAACTACGACTTGGCGACCGAGTTCATGGTCTACGCGCACGCCGCGCCCGCTAACAAGACGGTCATCGAGTACCTCGAAGAGATCAGCCGCCGCACCACCGATGGCATGAGCATCCGCGTCGGCTACGATAACGAGGTCTCGTGGCCTGGCTCGTGGTATTTCCGCATCTTCCCGAACAGCGCCTATCTGGGCGATCTGACCGGCGGCATCGCCGACATCGAGCAGTACGTCGGGCTGATGGTCGGCTTGAATAACAGCAGCAAGATCGTCGGGCAGGTGGGCGATAAATTCTACCGCTTCGATATGATTCGGCTGTGGTGGCCGATGCAGGAGTACTTCAATCTGAACCTGCAGCGCGTCGATAACGCCTTTGCCGACGCCGAGATGACGCGCGCCCTGTGGGATATCTGGTGGAATCGGGATTACACCACCTACACGCGCGCCTATCAGCGCATGACGGGCAACACCGGCACCGCGTTCACCCTCGATAAGTGGCCCGTCTCGGATCGTTTGGTCTTCTTCGTGCGCAAGGACGTGGCGGCGCAAATCTGGGACTTCGGCGTGGGCACGGCGAGCGTGAGCCGCTTGCCCGTCGATCCCTTCGCCGAGCTGCGCTGCGATACCTGCGCCGCTGAGCTGATCCTCGCCGCCGAGACGCCCCTCAACGCGCCGCGCGGCTTAGCCATCGATGCGCAAGGCAAGCTCTACGCCGTCGATACGCGCAACGGGCGAGTCGTGATCTACGATGCCGACGGGCGCTTCGAGCGCGAGTTCGGGACGCCGAATCCGAGCAACGATCCGAACGTGATCGGCGAGCTGGGTGTGCTGCGCGAGCCGTGGGGGATCGCCGTCGACCGCGACGGGCTGATCTTCGTGGCGGATACGTGGCATCATCGCGTGCAGGTCTTCGCTAACGACGGCACGCCGCTGCGCGCTTGGGGGACGTTCGAGCAAGCCATCCCGGAGATCGTCGGCAGCGCGGTCGGCTTCTACGGACCGCGCGACATCAAGGTCGACTCGACGGGGCGCGTCTTCGTGGCGGATACGGGCAATAAGCGCGTGCGCGTCTATGATCGGGAGGGCAATCTGCTCTACGATATCGGGCAGCGCGGCACACAACCGGGCGCGCTCTTCGAGCCGGTCGGCTTGGCGATCAACGAGGCGACCAACGAGCTGTTCATCGCCAGCACGTGGAATAAGCGCATAGACGTCTTCACGCGCGAGGGGCAATATCTGCGCTCGTGGGATGTTCCGGGCTGGTATGCCACCACGCCCAGCCAAGATAGCGGCAACCGTCCCTACTTGGCGCTCGATCCCTCAGGGCGCTACCTGTTCGTGACCGATCCGGACGCTGGGCGCGTCTTGGTCTACGATACGCAGGGCAATCCCGTGCTCGCCTTCGGCAGATTGGGCGGCGCGCCCTTCGTGCAGCTGAATCAGTTCGGCGTGCTGGGCGGCATCGCCTTTGACGGGCAAGGGCGGCTGTTCCTGAGCGATGCCGGCGGCGCGCGGCTGCTGCGCTTCGCCCCGAACGCCTTCCCCAACCTGCAGCTGGGCGTGAGCGCGCCCTCCCCACGCGACTTCGAGTTCACGCTGCCGACTGAAGAGCCGCTCACGCCCGAAGCGACCCAAGAAGCGACCCAAGAGCCGACTCCGCGCGACTTCTAGGGCAACTTTTGAGCGCGGCGCGCGCAAAAATAAACAGGGCGGCAACTTGCCGCCCTGTTTGATTCGGCGCTCAGGCGAGGTAATCCCTGAGGGTGTGCGCCAAGCGCGGATGCCGCAAGCGGCGCAGCGCCTCTTTCTCCAGTTGGCGGATGCGCTCGCGGCTGAGCCCGAACTTGTTGGCGATCTCCTCAAGGGTGTGCGGATCGCCGCCGCCCAAACCGAAGCGCAGGCGCAAAATATGGCTCTGGCGCGGAGTCAGCTCGCTCAGCACCTCTTCAATCGTCTCTTGGAGCATGTGCTGCGTTGCCGATTCGACGGGGCTGGGCGTGTCTTGATCCTCGATGAAATCGCCGAACTCGCTATCGCCGTCGTCGCCGACGGGGCGCTCCAGCGCGATGGCGTGCTGGCTGGCGTCCATCATGCCGCGCACGTTCTCGGCGGGCACGTCCATCTCGGCGGCGATCTCTTCGGGCGTCGGGCGCCTGCCTAGCGATTGCTCCAGCGATTGGGCGGTGCGGTACATCTGGCGGATGCGCTCGGTCATGTGCAGCGGGATGCGAATGGTGCGCGTCTTCTGCGCCAAAGCGCGCGTGATGGCTTGCCTGATCCACCACGTGGCGTAGGTGCTGAAGCGATTGCCGCGCTGGTAATCGTACTTATCCACGGCGCGCATCAGCCCGACGTTGCCCTCTTGAATCAAATCCGGGAACGGCAAGCCCTGCCCCATATAACGCTTAGCGATGCTGACCACAAGGCGCGTGTTAGCCCGTCCGAGATGCTCACGGGCGGCTTGCCCATCGCGGATGAACAGCTCAAGCTCGGCGCGTTCCTCAAAGCTCAGAGCGGGGCATTCTGCCAGCTTTTGGGCGGCGGCTTTGCCACGTTCGATGCGTTTGGCGAGTTCAACTTCTTCTTGGGCGGTTAGCAGAGGCTCTTGCGCCATTTGGCGGAAGTATAGACCGACGGGGTCATCCGGGGAGACGGCG
Source organism: uncultured Anaerolineae bacterium (assembly GCA_938005675.1). Lineage (GTDB taxonomy): Bacteria > Chloroflexota > Anaerolineae > Aggregatilineales > UBA2796 > CP2-2F. The sequence goes on along the minus strand of CALKXH010000074.1, from coordinate 45,026 downwards.
TTGATATCGCCGATTTCTTGAATTTCCTCGCTCTCGGAGTCGTACTCGTCGTCCAGTTCATCCGTCTCATCGCGCTGCAGGTCGTCTTGGCGCAGTTCGATGCCAAGCTCATCCAGTTCATCTAAGACCGACTCGAAAGTGTGGGTATCGTCCGCGTCATCTTCCAATAGCTCCATCACGTCCTCGAAGGTAATGTACCCGCGTCGATCCGCTCGGTTTAAGAGTTCCTGAATCACCTTGCCTTTGCCTCCTATATGGTTTCTGAACGGCGTTAGAACGACTCGTGCGTTACCTGATGGCGCTGATGGCAGCCTTCAGGCGTGCAGACGCCTACGCTTTTGAGATAGCGAGCGCACAAAACCAGCTATGCGCATGTTTTGAAGATGGGCTTGTCTATTGGTGAGGTGCATGAGGCACAGCTCATGAAACTTGTGCGGCTCATCGATGCGACCATTGCAATCTAAGCGCTTTGGGTTTAGCGTCAACCACTGTCCTTAGCGTAGTGCTTTTTCAAAGGCATGTCAAGACCTAGAATTGGCTCAGCCGCGAGCGAGTGGTATACTGTCTCATGCATTTCGCACAAATGCGCTCTGAGGTGGGCGTAGTCGCTTGCCTCGCACGTTGTCCTTGTCACTGTTCCGCCGAACTTCGCCGCATCTGCGCCCTTTCGCAACACACCGCGCGAGTTATGCGTATTCACATATGTGAAGTATCGTTTGTGAAGTGGAGGAGTCCATGTCCCGTTCGATCAAGTTTGTGTGCCTGATCGCCCTGATCCTCGCCCTCATCTTGAACCCCGCCGCCATCTCAGCGCAGCGCCCGCCGACCAATCTTTCACCCCTCGCCCAAGCCGATGTGGAGACGATGGCTGCCCTGATGCCCATCGACTCGGTCGTGTTCTTCGCTCTGCGCACGGATGATAACTACATCGCCTTGCTGGATAGCCTGCTGCAAAAAGTCTACGACACGCTGCCGAGCTTGATCCGCCTGAGCTTGCCTGAGCTGCTCGATCAGGCGTTCGGCGGCGACTTCCAAACGACGATCCGCGCGTGGCTGGGCGATAATGCTGCTCTCGCCGTCGGCTCGGCTGAGGTGTTGTTTGACGACGATCCGAGCAACGACTTCGAGAGCGAAGTTCTGCTGGCAGTTCAAATCACTAATCGTGGGGCGGTTGAGGCGCTTTTTGAGAGTCTGACTGACCAAAGTGGCTACACCAAGACCAACACGCCCGCTTTCACGGACTACGAATCACGCTTCGATTCAACCGTATTGCGCGTGACTGAGAATCTGTTGCTGCTCGGCACGAAGGCGGGCGTGCAAAGCGCGCAGAATCGCGCCGCCAAGCTCAACACCAACCTGAAGTTCCGAGAGACCGTCGGCGCTTTGCCGTCTGAGGATTATAACATCCTCGTCTACGCCGATCTGAGCCTGCTTTCAGAGCAGGCTCTCGAAGCGCTGCAGCCCGACCAACGCGACTTGATCGGGCAAAACCTTGAACCCGTCGCCATCGGTGCGACGATCCTCGATGGGCGCTCGCTGACGCTGGATTTCGCCACCCGCGATGCCTCTGAGCGCTTCGGCGTTCAGGCTCTCACCCAGCCGACCGATCCTGCCTTTGCGCGCTTCATGCCCGCCAATACGATCCTCTCGTTGCAGCTACACAGCCTGAAGGATCACTACGAGGTGCTGATCGGGACGCTGCGCGCAAACTTTGGGGCGCAAGATAGCGAGCAGTTGCGCGCTTTCGAGCAGGGGTTGCAGCAACTTGAAAGCGCCATTCGCCTCTTGCTCAATCTCGATCTGAACGACGACATCCTCAGCTGGATGACGGGCGAGGCGGCGCTCTTCGTGGCTTACACGCCCCAAGAGCGCTCGATCTTTGAGTTGGGTCTCGATCTCCGCCTGCGCTTGCCCTTCGTCGGCTACGACTTCGGCTTGCTGATCGAGGCGACCGATCCCGATAAGGCGGCGGCGTTGGTCGCTGCGCTGGCGACCATCTTCGAGAGCGGCTTGCGCAACGACCCCACCATCACCTTCACGCAGGGCGAGGGCAACTTCACACTAGCTTTCGAAGTTCCCATCTTGACGACGCCCATCGAGCTGGTCATCGGCGCCACCGACTCGGTCTTCTACCTCGCCACGGGCGCGGCTGCCAAGCACGTTCAGAGCGGCGCAGAGGGTCTCTCGGCGGCGGCGGGCTACCGTGAGTCGGCGCAGTATCTACTGCCCGAAAGCTTCCAGATTTGGTACATGGGCAGCGATACGCTCAATCTGATCGGCGAGATCGTGGCGGCTAGCGATAGCATCAATGCATTCAGCAATCGGGCGAATGTCTTCAGGCGCGTGCGCGCCCAGTGGCAAGGCTTTGCCAAGCTGCTCAGCAGCAGCTCGATCAGCTTCGCCGTCAAAGATGGCTTCCAGGTCGGGCGGGCTGTGATAACTCTGCCCGAATAACTCGCCTGAAGCAACATCCGTTCTGGGGCAGGTGCGCTTGCATCTGCCCACCGCACGGGAGGTTTCTGAGATGTGTCGTTTATCTCGATGGTTGGTTAGTGTTATAATCGCGCTTGCTACACTGCTCCCTCAGCCGCTCGCCGCCCAAGAGACCCTCACCCTCACCATTGCTGAAGCCGACCTGAATACCTCGCCCCTGATCGAGCGCGTGCGCTTCCGATTCGCCAACTTCACAGTCGACCTGCAGCCCGATCACATTTTCACGGATGTCACGTTCAGCGTCAGTGAGCGGCAATTCGGCGTTATGACGCTCTGGACGCTCGCCCCCGATGAGCAAGGGCGCTTCAGCTGGACGGTTGAGCGCAGCGCCGTCAACTCGCTGTTGATCAGACCGACCGACTTAGATACGCTCAATCTGGCCACGCAGCGCCTGCTGGAGGACATCATCGTCGATCATGCCTACAGGACGCGACGAATCTGGCTTCATTCGCAGAACATCAAGCAATTCGCCATCACCGAAGAGGCTATCGAAATCTCGATTGAGCGCAGCCGCTGAGTCTAGTGCTAGGAGGTCTGATTATGAGACGTCTGCTCGCCTTGTTGTGCCTTGTTGGGCTGATAGCTGCCCTTTTCGCCGCCCCGCTCTCCCTCAACGCGCAGGGCAACGCCACCTACACCATCACGGAGCAAGAGCTGAACGCCTATCCTCTGCCCGCCTCGCTGCGCAGCTCGGTCAGGAGCTTCAACATCGATCTGCAGCCTGAGCGCGCCGTCCTGAGCGCGCGGGTCGTCTACCAAGGGCTGACTCTGAACACGGTCTCGGTCTGGCAACCTAGCCTGCGAGATGGACGCCTGTCGTGGCGGGCGATCAGCGCTACCGTCAACGGCACGCCGCTCAGCCCCGATCAGTTGGCGACGCTCAACAGCACGGTGCGCGGGACGCTCAATCGGGCGGTGCGCAGCTACCTCAACGAGCGCATCGGCGGACGCTACCGCATAGAGCGCGTGCGCATCACCGACGACGCCATCATCCTGACCGTCGCGCTCGGACGTTGAGCGCCCGCTTGAGCCTCTCCGCCGCGCCGACGCCTGTGCTATAATCGAGGCATCTCGAAGCGTGGCAAGTTGAGGAGTCTGAGCGAGTGTCTGAGCAAGCGCTGTACTTGAAGTGGCGTCCGCGCGGCTTTGACGAGATCATCGGGCAGACGCACATCACGCGGACGCTGCGCAATGCCATCGCGCAGAACCGCCTGCGCCACGCCTACCTGTTCAACGGACCGCGCGGCACCGGCAAGACGACTATGGCGCGCATCCTCGCCAAGGCGGTCAACTGCCTGCACCCCGATCCGCAGGCGCGCCCCTGCAACGAATGCCGCCACTGCGTCGCCATCAACGAGGGGCGCTTCCTCGATCTGATCGAGATCGACGCCGCCAGCAACAACGGCGTGGACGACGTGCGCGATCTGCGCGAGAAAGTCGCCTTCGCGCCCTCTGAAGGGCGCTATAAGGTCTACATCGTGGACGAAGTCCATCGTTTCTCCGGCGCCGCCTTCGACGCGCTGCTCAAAACGCTCGAAGAGCCGCCGCCACACGTCATTTTCGTGCTGGCGACCACCGAACTCGATAAAGTGCCGCCCACCATCCGCAGCCGCTCGCTCAACTTCGAGTTCAGGCGCGTCTCGCTCAAGGATGTGGTCGAGCGCCTCGACCGAATCGCTCGGTCGGAGGGCGTGGAAATTGAGCGCGCCGCGTTGGAGCTGATCGCGCAGCAAGGCACGGGCAGCGTGCGCGATAGCATCAGCTTGCTCGATCAGCTCATCGCCGCGCCTGCCGAGCGCATCACGCTGGAGATGGCGGAGCAGCTGCTCGGCACGGCGAACAGCCGCCTCGTCAGCAAGTTGGCTCAGGCGATCCTGAGCAACAACCCCGCCGACGGCTTAGATGTCATCGCGACTGCCCTCGCCGAAGGCGCCGATCCCGCCCAATTCGGACGGCAGATCATCGAGCATTTGCGCCAACTCTTGCTGACGCACGTCGGCGGCGCCAACTTGGTGGAGACCAGCGAGGAACGTCGGGCGGTGCTGGGAGAGCAAGCCGCTCAAGCCAACCGCGAGCTGCTCCTGCGCGCCATCCGCGCTTTCAACAGCGCTCTGAGCGAGCTGCGCAGCGGCTGGCAGCCTCAGTTGCCTCTAGAGTTGGCGCTGATCGAGAGCACGCGTCCCCTGCCCGCCGAGAGCGCGCCCGCGCCGAGCGCCCCTCAGCGCGCGCCCAAGCCCGCCGCGCCGCCCGCCGTCCCCGAAAGTGCGCCGCCCGCGCCCGATCCGGCTGCGGCGAGCGCGCCCATCACCCTCAGCAAGGTCAAAGCCGTCTGGCAGAGCGTCTTGGCGCAGATCGGGCAGGAGCTGCGCCCGCTGGGCGCTTTGTTGAACCAATCCGCTGCCACGCCCTACCGCGTCCAAGATCGACTGGTGACAATCGCCGTCAAAGAGGACTGGGCGAAAAAGCACATCGATAACGACCCCGCCAAGCAGCGCGCCCTGATCAAGACTCTCACGGCGGCGCTCGGCACGCCTGTCAACATCAAAGTGGTGGTGCGCAACGGCACAGATAGCGCCGAACATGCTATAATGTTGGATGATCCCATCGTGCGTGAGCACCTGGAGAGTGGCGCAATCGCCATTGAAGAGAGCGAAGGAGAGGATTGAGCTATGGCAAAACGACGCGGCAGCAACTTCGGCGGAGCGGGCATGGGCGCCAATCCCAACGCGATGCTCAAGCAGCTGCAGAAGATGCAAGAGGATATGGTCAAGGCGCAAGAGGCACTTGCCGAAGAGCTGCTCGAAGTGCAAGCGGCGGGCGGCGCCATCACGGTGGTCATCAGCGGGCATCAGCGCGTGAAGTCGATCACCATCAAGCCTGAGCTGCTCGATACCAGCGACCCCGAATGGGTCAGCGATCTGCAGGATTTGCTAGTCGTCGCCGTCAATCAGGCGATTGAACAGAGCCAACAGCGCGCTGCCGAGCGCATGGAAGCGGTCAGTGGCGGCATGGGCGGCATGTTGAGCGGCGGTCTGAGCGGCTTGCTGGGCGGCTGAGCTGAGCTGCATGAGTAAAGCGATCCCCGCTTCCGTCACGCGCCTGATCGAGGCATTCGCTCAGTTGCCGGGCGTGGGCAATAAAACTGCCTCGCGCCTGACTTACTTTTTGCTGCGCGCGCCCGATAGAGTCTCGGAGAACTTGGCGCAAGCCATCCTCGAGCTGAAGACCAAGACGCGCCTCTGCCCGATCTGCTTCAACATCACCGAAGAAGAGCCGTGCGCCCTCTGCGCCGACCCGACGCGCGATGCAAGCCAAGTCATGGTCGTGGAGGAGCCGCTCGATGTGCTGGCGATGGAGCGCACGGGCAGCTTCAACGGGCGCTACCACGTCCTGCACGGCGTGATCTCGCCACGTGAGGGCATCGGACCCGATCAGCTGAAAATCCGCGAGCTGATCAAGCGCGTGCAGACGGATGGCATTGCCGAGTTGATCCTCGCCCTCAACGCCAATCTGGAGGGCGATGCCACTGCTGCGTACATCCGAGGCGAGCTGGAGGCGGCAAGTCTGCGTCCGCGCCTGACTCGCCTCGCGCGCGGCTTGCCCAATGGCGCCGACCTTGAATACGCCGATGCCGTCACGCTCACGCGGGCGTTGCAAGGTCGGCAGGCATGGTAGGCTAAGGCGTCTCGCCCAGCACGAGAGCAGCCGAGGGCACGGCGTTGGTGCGGCGCACCTCGCGCCCTTCGCCGTCAAAGATGATGAAGGTCGGCGTGATCTCGCCCTGATAGCGTACCCATAGCGCCCTGCCGACCTCTGTGTGAATGCTCAGGCGCAGCACGGCTGCCCGCTCGCCCAGCGCGCTCTCAAGGGCATCGACGGCGCTGCTCTGCGCCATGCAGCCCAAGCAGTACTCCGAGTACAGCTCAAGCACGACGGGCGTGCCATTCCCCAAGCGCGCCTCAAAGTTCGATAGGCTGTCGATCTCAGGCGTATCAAGCGGGCGCGTCGCCGACCAAAAGATGACCAGTCCCGCCAGCGCGGCGAGCCAAGCGCCTATCCGCAGCAGAGCGGGCGCGCGCTTGGCGCTCCACAGCAAGGCGCCCGCCCCGATCAGCACCACAACCGACATCATCACGAACGAGAACTGGTTGAAAAAGGACATACATCCCTCACACGGACTCGATTGGCACTTCTTCGTAGGGCTGACCGAGCCGCGCTCGCTCAGCTTCGATGATCGCCGCCTCCTCGGCGGGCGTGGCGCCCAGCTTTTTGAAGAGCGGCGCGGGCTCGCGCAGCGCCTGACCGACGGGCAATTGGCTAACCTGCCAGCGCCCGATGGCGTGCGTCCCGTCGTAGACCAGCGCGGCGTGGCTGCGCTCCGACTCGGCGTATTCGCGGATGCTCAGCTCGCCGAAGAGCTGCCCGTCGTAGCCCAAGTACTCGTGCAGACGCTGCGCGCTGAAGGGCAAGAACGGCGCTAGTAGGATTTTCAGGTTATCGATCACGCGCAGCACCGTGTAGACGGCGGTCGCCGCATCCTGACGGTCTTCCTTGATGCGCTTCCACGGCGCGCGGCGGTCGAGGTAGGCGTTCGTCTCGCGCACGAGCGCCATCGCCTCGCCCAGCGCGGCGCGCAGCTTGACCGCCTCGATCAGCTCCCCGACGCGCTCAAAGGCGCCCTCTGAGAGCGCCAAGATGGCGCGATCGTCTTCAGTTAGGGCGCTCGGCTGCGGCACAACGCCCTCGAAGTGCTTGCGGGCGAAGCCGAGCATCCGATTGACCAGATTGCCCCACGCCGCCACCAGCTCGTTGTTGTTGCGCGTGACGAACTCCGCCCAGCTCCAATCGGCGTCTTTGCTCTCAGGCAGGGCGGCGGCGATGGCGTAGCGGATGGCGTCGGGATCGTAGCGGGTCAGGATATCGGGCATCCAGACCGCCCAGTTGCGGCTCTTGCTGAACTTCTGCCCCTCGATGTTCATGAATTCGTTAGCGGGCACGTCGTAGGGCAGGTTGATGGGCGTCGAGTCGCCTTCGGCGGCGTAGAGTCCGTCAATGCCGAGCAGCTCAGCGGGCCAAATGATCGTATGAAACTCGATATTATCCTTGCCCATGAAGTAGAAGCTCTTGGCGCTCGGATTGTACCACCACGCCCGCCACGCCTCCGCCTGACCCGTGTTGTGCGCCCACTCGATGCTGGCTGTGAAGTAGCCCATGACCGCCTCGAACCAGACGTACATGCGCTTGCTCTCGTAGCCCGCCACCGGCACGGGGATGCCCCAATCGATGTCGCGCGTGATCGGGCGCCCGACCAAATCTGCCACCTTGTTGCGCGAGAGCGCCAAGACGTTCGGGCGCCAATGCGCCTTGCCTTCGGCGAGGTAAGCCGTCAGTTGCGGGATGAAGGCGGCGAGGTTGAGGAAGAAGTGCTCAGTCTCGCGCACGACGGGCGTGCTGCCGTCGGTTTTGCTGCGCGGGTTGATCAGCTCAAGGGCATCGAGCAGGCTGCCGCAGTTATCGCACTGATCGCCGCGCGCGTTGGGATAGCCGCACTTGGGGCAAGTGCCTTCGACGAAGCGGTCGGGCAGGAAGCGCTGTTCGGTCTCGCTGTAGAGCTGGCGCTGGGTCTGGCGGTAGAGGTAGCCGCGCTGATGCAGAGTGCGGAAGATGTCCTGCGCGATGCGATGATGATTCTCGGTATCGGTGTGGGTGAACAGGTCGTAGCTGATGCCGCACGCCTTCAAAGTTTGCAGGAAGCGCCCGTGATAGTACTCAAAGAGCGCGCGCGCCGTCATGCCACGTTTATCCGCCTCGATCAGGATGGGCGTGCCGTGCGAATCCGAGCCGCTGACCATCAGCACGCGGTTGCCCTTCAGCCGATGGTAGCGCGCGAAGATATCGGCGGGCAGGTAGGCGCCCGCCATATGCCCGACGTGCAGATCGCCGTTGGCGTAGGGCCAAGCCACCGAGACGTGGATGTATTCGGACAAGGTCGGTCTTCCTTTCCAGCCTATGCAGTGCCACAGCGCCCCTTAAAACAACAACCGCCGAAGATCAGCGGTTGTCGGGCAGCACGAGCGCGGCGGCGCAACGCCTCAGGGCGCTGCGAGGGCAGGCTGCCTATGATCGGTCGGCATTCGTGTGGCGAATCGCTCCATAGGGCTAGTTATGCCACATTTCGCGCCGAACGGCAAGCCTGAGCGCCCTGCTCTATACAACAAAAGCGCCGCACGCAAAAGTGCAGCGCATGTAGTGCCCCTACGGGGACTCGAACCCCGGTTTCAGCCTTGAAAGGGCCGCGTCCTAGACCGCTAGACGATAGGGGCGCGTTGAGGGCTAACTCGTGCAAGTTTAGCAGAGTGCGTCGGGCGCGTCAAGCCTGAAAAGGGCGTGGCGCGCCCAACGGGGCTATCCAGAGCTGAGAATTGCAATTGTCAGCCGCTCAGTTTACACTTTAGGAAGTCTTTGTGCGCCAAACGCACCTCTCGGGCGCCCCGCGCGGCGCTTGAGCGTGAGTCGGCGCGGCATAAACACTCGTTCTGACAGGTTCACAGGGAGCTTTCGTAATGTCGCCATCTGGCAACCCCATCAACTACGCAGATATGCTGCTGGAGCAGCTGAAAGGCTGGCAGCCGACCATCCGCTCAGTCGAGGTCGGGCGCGTGATCGAGGTGGGCGATGGCATCGCCCGCGTTTCGGGCTTGCCCTCGGTCAAGCTGAGCGAGCTGGTCGAGTTCGCCAACGGCACGCTGGGCATCGCCTTCAACCTCGAAGAGGATAACGTCGGCGTGATCATCATGGGCGATTACATCCACATCCGCGAGGGCGATGAGGTGCGCGGCACCGGACGGATCGCCTCGGTGCCGGTCGGCATGGGCTTGATCGGGCGCGTCGTCAACGCGCTAGGGCAGCCCATCGACGGCAGAGGTCCGATTCAGGCGACCGAATATTACAACGTCGAGCGCATCGCGCCCGGCGTGATCGAGCGCCAAGACGTCGACACGCCGCTTCAGACGGGCATCCTCGCCATCGACGCCATGTTCCCCATCGGGCGCGGGCAGCGCGAGCTGATCATCGGCGACCGCCAAACCGGCAAGACCGCCATCGCGCTGGATACGATCATCAATCAGCGCGGGCAAGGCGTCTACTGCATTTACGTGGCAATCGGGCAGAAAGAGGCGCAAGTCGCCGCTGTGCGCGCCACCCTTGAGCAGTACGGCGCCATGGACTACACCATCATCGTGGTCGCCTCGGCGGCGGAGTCGGCGGCGCTGCAGTACCTCGCGCCGTATGCAGGCTGCGCCATGGGCGAGTGGTTCATGGAGAACGGCAAAGACGCCCTGATCATCTACGACGACCTCTCCAAGCACGCTTGGGCGTACCGCCAAGTCTCGCTGCTGCTGCGCCGTCCGCCGGGGCGCGAGGCATACCCGGGCGACGTCTTCTACCTGCACAGCCGCCTCCTCGAGCGCGCGGCGCGCCTCTCGGAAGCGCGCGGCGGCGGCAGCCTGACCGCCCTGCCCATCATCGAGACGCTGCTGGGCGACGTCTCCGCCTACATCCCCACCAACGTGATCTCGATCACCGACGGGCAGATTTTCCTTGAGACCGACCTGTTCAACGCCGGTCAGCGCCCCGCCATCAACGTGGGCATCTCGGTCAGCCGCGTGGGCGGCGATGCTCAGCGCAAAGCCATGAAGAAATTCGCCGGGCGCATGAAAGGCGAGCTCTCGCAGTTCCGCGCGCTGGCTGCCTTCGCCCAGTTCGGCGCCGACCTCGACCGCGCCACCCAGCAGCAGCTCGACCGCGGAATGCGCCTGACCGAGCTGCTCAAGCAGCCACAGTACAACCCCGTGCCGCTGGCGGATGAAGTCATGCTGATCTACGCCGGCACGCGCGGCTACTTGGATCAAATTTCGGTCGCGCAGGTCAACCTGTGGCGGCATGAGTTCCTGCGCTACGTCAACGCCATGTACCCGCAGATCGCCGCCAGCATCAACAGCCCAGAGACCAAGTACGACCTGACCGACGAGATGGAGGCTCTGCTGAAGAAGGCGCTGGAGGACTTCAACGCCCAATGGAAGCAGACGCACGCTGAAAAAGCCTAAAGCGAGGTTGGGATGCCTAATCCACGTGAGATCAAACGGCGCATCCGCTCGGTCAGGAACATCCGCCAGATCACCATGGCGCTGGAGGCAGTCTCTGCCTCCAAAGTGCGCCGCGCCACGGCGCAGGCGCTCTCGGCGCGCGCCTACGCCAACATGGCGATGCAGGTCCTGACCGATATCGGCAGCGCCAGCGGCTCGATTGCTGCGCTGCACCCCCTCTTGGCGAGCCGCGAGCAGGTCGGGACGGTCACCATCTGCCTGATCACCAGCGATCGTGGCTTGTCGGGCGCTTATAACACCAACGTCATCCGCGTGGCGCGCCAATTCGCCCAGCATCTGGAGCGTCCAGTGCGCTGGGTCGCCGTCGGGCGCAAAGGGCGCGATGCCCTCGTGCGCCTGCGCGAGACCGTCGAGGCGGAATTCATCGGCTTGCCGGCTTGGTGGACGATTGACGCCCTGCGCCCGATCCGCCAAGTGCTGATCGAGGACTTCCTCAAGGGCTACGCCGATGAAGTCTACGTCGCCTACACCGAGTTCATCAACACGCTGGCTCAAAAACCGATGGTGCAGCGCTTGCTGCCGCTCGCCTTCGATGAGCAGAGCGCCCTCAACCGCCCGGACTACCTCAAAATGATGGAGCGCCCTGAGAGTCGCGTTGCTGACTACATCTTCGAGCCGAGCGCCTCCGCCATCCTTGAGGAGATCGTGCCGAAATTCGTCGAGAACATCCTGCTGGAGCTGATCCTTGAGAGCCAAGCCAGCGAACACAGCGCGCGCATGGTCGCCATGCGCAACGCCTCCGATAACGCCAAGGCGCTCGCCGATGACCTGACCCTCAGCTACAACAAGGCGCGGCAAGCCGCCATCACCTCAGAGATTCTGGACATCGTGGGCGGCGTCGAGGCGCTGCGCGCTCAGGTGGCTGAGGATGCCGAAGCCGTGCGCGTCCGCAAAGCCTAACACACACTACCGACTTAGGAAGCAGAGAAAACTATGGCAAATTCAAACGAAGTGCAGGGTAAATTGGCGCAGATTCTGGGCGCAGTGGTGGATGTTGAATTCCCGCCTGAAAGCCAGCTGCCCGAAATCTACGACGCCATCCGCGTGCCGCTAGAGGGCAAAGATGACCTGATCCTCGAAGTGCAGATGCACTTGGGCAACAATCGGGTGCGCTGCGTGGCGATGGATAGCACCGACGGTCTCTCGCGCGGGATGCTCGCCTATGCGACGGGCGCTCCGATCATGGTGCCAGTCGGGCCGCCGGCGCTGGGACGGCTCTTCAACGTGCTGGGACGCCCCATCGATCAGCGCGGACCGGTCGTCTCGGATACCTACTATCCGATCCATCGCCCCAAGCCCAACTTCGAAGACCTGACCACCCGCCCGGAGATGTTCGAGACGGGCATCAAGGTCATCGATCTGATCGCGCCCTTCACCAAGGGCGGCAAGATGGGCGTCTTCGGCGGCGCCGGCACCGGCAAGACCGTCATCATCTCCGAGCTGATCCGCTCAGTGGCGGCTGTGCATAGCGGAGTCTCGATCTTCGCGGGGGTAGGCGAGCGCACCCGCGAAGGCACCCAGCTCTATTACGAGATGAAAGACGCCTACCGCGTGATCGATAGCACGGTCATGGTCTTCGGGCAGATGAACGAGCCGCCGGGCGTGCGCTTGCGCGTTGGCTTGACCGGCTTGGCGCACGCCGAGTACTTCCGCGATCAAGGCAAAGACGTGCTGCTGTTCATCGATAACATCTTCCGCTTCTCGCTCTCAGGCTCGGAGGTCTCGGCGCTGCTGGGACGGATGCCCTCGGCGGTCGGTTACCAGCCCACGCTCGCCAACGAGATGGGCAACCTGCAAGAGCGCATCGCCTCGACCAAAGTCGGCTCGATCACCTCGATGCAGGCGGTCTACGTGCCCGCCGACGACTACTCCGACCCCGCGCCCGTCGCCACCTTCACGCACCTCAACGGCACCATCGCCCTTGAGCGCGAGTTGGCGGCGCAAGGCTTGTTCCCGGCGGTCGATCCGTTGGCGAGCACCAGCCGTCTGCTCGATCCCGCCCTCGTCGGCGAGGATCACTACAACACCGCCCGCGAGGTGCAGCGCGTCCTGCAGCGCTACAAAGACCTGCAGGATATCATCGCCATCTTGGGCATCGAGGAGCTGCCGGCGGAAGATAAAGTGCTGGTGGCGCGCGCGCGGCGCGTCCAGCGCTTCCTGACTCAGCCGATGTTCGTGGCGGCGCGCTTCACCGGGCGCGAAGGGCGCTACGTGCCGATCAAAGAGACCATCCGCGGCTTCCGCATGATCCTCAGCGGCGAGTTGGATCACGTGCCGGAGCAGATGTTCTACATGGCGGGCGGCATTGATGACGTGATCGAGCGCTACGACGAGGCAAAGGCAAAAGGCGAGCTGTGATCGAGCAGCCGCCGCCTCAACGGGGCGGCGGCTCTCTGGGCGAAAGGACGAAAGATGCCAATTCGTGTCGATATCGTGACGCAGGAGGGTCCGCTCTTCAGCGAGCCATACGCCGACGCCGTGATCCTGCCCGGCTCGGAGGGCGAGATGGGCATTCTGCCCGGTCACGCCGCGCTCTTGGCGACGCTGGGCTTCGGCGAGCTGCGCGTGCGCAAAGGCAACGCCGAAGAGAGCTTCATCGTCTACGGCGGCGTGGTCGAGGTACGCCCGGAGCGGGTGATCGTCTTGGCGGATACCGCTGAGTCGACCTTCGAGCTGGACGCCAAGAAAGCTCAAGAGGCGCGCGCCGCCGCCGAGCGCGTCATGCGCGAGGGCGTGCCGCCCGATAAAACCGCCGCCATCATGCAGGAGCTGCGCCGCGCCAACCTGCAAGAGAACATCATGCGCCGCGTGCGCAACCGCCCGCCGACCGTGCGCATCCGCGAGTCAGCCAACGGGGACGGCGGAAACAAGAGCTAAACAAGTCAGTCGGGGCGGATCGCTGTATCCGCCCACCAGTTTTGGGCTAGGAGTGAGCCATGTACACGCCCGCTAAAGCGCTTTCGGTCGCCCAGTTCGATGCGTTCGTCCAGCTGCCCGAAAACGCCCAGAAGCTCTTCGAGTGCATCAACGGGGAGATCGTCGAAGTGCCTTCTGATCCACTCGCCTCAAAAATCTCGATCATCATCGCCAGCGCGCTCTTTCAGTTCGTCAGCGAACGGCAACTAGGGCACGTGACGGGCGAGGCGGGCGGCTACATGGTCTCCGGCGAGCGCTACGCGCCCGACGTCGCCTTCATCAGCAAGGAGCGCCAAGCTCAACTGCCCGCTGAGGGCTACAATCCCATCCCGCCCGATCTCGCCGTCGAGGTCGACCTGCCCACCACCTACCAATCGCAGCGCCACTTGCGCGTGAAGATCGCCAATTACCTTGCCGCCGAGACGCAAGTCTGGCTGATCGTGCCTGAGGCGCGCCAAGCCGAGCTGTACGCGCCCGCCGCGCCCGTCCGCATCCTCAACGAGGCTGACACGCTAGGAGGCACAGGCATTTTGGCGGGCTTCCGCTTGCCGCTCAAGCGTCTGTTCGAGTGATTCAATCTTGAGCGCCTTGCGCGCTCACTTGCCATGAAGTTCCTGCTGGCACAATTGGTCTATTTGCTGGGCGAGCGCCCCACTCGGATGAACTTGATCATCCTCGCCCGCTTCCTGCTCACCCTCGCCCTGCTGATCACCATCTACAGCCTCCTCTTCCACTACATCATGGAATTCGAAGGGCGCTACTACTCGTGGGTGACGGGTTTCTACTGGACGCTCACCGTCATGACCACGCTCGGCTTCGGCGATATCACCTTCCAATCCGATTTGGGCAAGCTGTTCTCGATGGTGGTGCTGCTGAGCGGCGTGATCTTCCTGCTGATCCTGCTGCCCTTCACCTTCGTGGAGTTCTTCTACGCGCCGTGGATTAAGGCGCAACAAGCCGCCAGAGCGCCCAAGCAGCTGCCAGAGAAGACCAGCGGGCACGTCATCATCACGCACCTCGATACCGTCACGCGGGCGCTCATCGAGAAGCTCAAGCAGTATCAGTATCCCTACGTGCTGCTGATCAACGATCTGAGCGCCCTCGCCGCCCATGACGCTGAATACAAGGTCATGATCGGCGCGTTAGACAATCCCAAGACTTATCGTCTAGCGCGCGTGGATAAGGCGCTGATCGTGGTGACGACCGGCAACGATCAGCTCAACGCCAACGTCGCAGCGACCGTGCGCGAGGTCTGTGAGCATGTGCCGATCCTCGCCACCGCCAATTTCGACGCTTCAGTGGACATTCTGGAGCTGGCGGGTTGCAATCACGTGCTGCAGCTGGGCGAGCTGATGGGACAAGCCATCGCGCGGCGCGTGGTGGATGACGAGCAGCAGGGTTATCCCATCGGGCGCTTCGGCGATCTGCTGATCGTGGAGACAACCGCCCGCGATACGCCGCTGGTCGGGCATAGCCTGCGCGAGCTGGCGCTGCGCGAGCAGGTTGGCGTGAACGTGCTGGGCTTATGGCAACGCGGCACGTTTCACACGGCGCAGCCTGAGGCGGTCATCACTGAGAACACGATTCTGGTCATGGCAGGCACGCAGCCGCAGATCACAGCCTTCGCCCAGCGCTTTCACAAGCCGCAGCCGATTCACGCGCCCGTCGTGATCATCGGGGCGGGGCGCGTCGGACGGGCGGCGGCGCGCGCGCTGGCGTGGCGCGGTCTGGACTATCGAATCGTGGAGAAATCGCCTGAGCGGATGCGCAATCCTGAGAAATACATCCTCGGCGATGCGGCAGAGCTGGACGTGCTGGAGCGAGCGGGCATCCGCGAGACGACCGTGGTCATCGTCACTACGCACGACGACGACTTGAACATCTACCTGACCATCTATTGCCGCCGCCTGCGCCCGGAGGCGCAGATCATCAGCCGCGCTAACTTGGAGCGCAACGTGGCGACGCTCCACCGCGCCGGCGCAGATTTCGTGCTGTCTTACGCCTCGATGGGCGCTAACGCGATCATCAACCTGATCGGGCGCGATAACATCCTGATGGTCGCCGAGGGCTTGGATATCTTTGAGGTCGAGATTCCGCGCCAATTAGCGGGCAAGAGCCTCGCTGAGTGCGACTTGCGCAAGCATACGGGCTGTACACTGGTCGGCGTGCGCCAAAATGGAGCGGTCAGCATCCTCAGCGATCCGCATCAGCCCTTGCCGCACAAGGGGCGCATCATCCTGATCGGCGACTCAGCCGCCGAAAAGCGCTTTTTGAAGCTCTACAAGCACAATCACAAGCGTTAATTGCTCTCGTCTGCCAACGCAGAGAGCCCAAGTTCACAATAAGCCGCCTTCTGTACCCTTGCGGGCGGTGATCATCTCTCTGGGACGCCGCTCACGCGGTCGCCTCGTGCGGTCTACCCGAGGCTGATAGCGGGACGAGCAGCCCCTCGCCTCTGCTTGACCTTGCTCCCGATGGGGTTTGCCGAGCCGCGCCCATTGCTGAGCGCGCTGGTGGTCTCTTACACCGCCGTTTCACCCTCGCCCGCGCCTTGCGGCGCTGGCACTGCACTTCTCTGTGGCACTGTCCGTCGGCTCACGCCGCCGAGCCGTTAGCTCGCATCGTCGCTCTGTGGAGGGCGGACTTTCCTCACCTCGCCGAAGCAAGGCGCGATCACCTTGTGAACTTGGGCATACTCAGTATAGCAGAAAAAGGGGCGCTTGCGCAGACTCACTGCCCAATTGACTCGGTGGCGCGGGCTTTCAGGCGGCTGCGGCGCGCCACCAGCACGAAGCCGATGCAGGCGATGCCGATCATGACCAAGAGCGCAATCAATTTGAATTGGCGGCTGGTGGTCAGCAGCGCCAAAGCGCCGAAACTCGCGCAGAAGGCGTAGTAGATCAGCGTGAAAGCGCGCGGCGAGAGCAAGCCGCCGTCCAGCACGCGGAAATGCAGGTGTCCGCGGTCGCCGATCATCGGATTCTTGCCCTCCAGCAGCCGCCGACCCGCCTGCCACGCCAGATCGAGCAGCGGCAAGCCCATCACCAGCAAGATGGTCGCCATTTTGGCGCCGCCGATGATGCTCAGCGCCCCGATCACGAAGCCCAAGTAGACCGCGCCGCTGCCCATGAAAATCTTGGCAGGATGCCAATTGAAGAGCAGAAAGCCCAGCAACGTCCCGATCAGGGCGGCGGGCAACAGGCTGACGCTGAGCTGATTCTCCCGCAGGGTGTGCAAAAAGAGCAGCGCCGCCGCGATCAAGTTCACGCCGCCCGCCAACCCATCCACGCCGTCCAGAAAATTGACCGTGTTCATCATCAGCAGCAGCCAGAACAAGCTGAGGATGAAGGTCAGGGCGAAGGGCAACGGACCGACCGTCTCGCCCGTGAGCGGATTGTTGAAGCGCTCGATGAAGATCAGGCAGGCAATGGCGACGCTCGCCGCCGCAACTTGCCCGATCAGCTGCCAGTGCGGGGCGAGATCGAACTTATCGTCCAGCAGCCCGACGAGGAAGATCAGCGTGCCGCCCGCCAACAAGCCGAACAGCCGAATCGCCTCATTGGGATCGGCGCGCTCGACGGGCAGGCTCTGCGCGACGAGGACGGCGGTCACAAAGGCGAGCCACAGCGGCAAGGCGCCCAGCTTCGGGATTGCCCCGCGATGCTTGCGGCGGCTATCCGGCTGGGCGAGGATGCCCAAACGATGCGCCAAGCGCCGCGCCACCTGAGTCAGCAGCACGGCGAGCGCCAACGCCAAGCCAAAAGTCAGCCCCGCTGAGAGCCAGTAGGTTGTGGTCATCGCCTCTAGGAGTCCGCCCAGCCATCGGGCATGACTCTACCGCGCTCGCCGCCAAAAAACGAGGGGCTGGCAGCGCCACCCCCTCGCCAAGCCGCTCAGCGCACGCTCATCGGCATGACCAGATAGACGAAGCTCGGATCGATTGTGCCGTCCTCCTGCAGCGGGCGCACGACGCCCGGCGCGTTGGTGTTGTTGGTCTCCAGCACGACCCGATTCGTCTCCAGCACGTTCAAGACCTCGATCAGATAGCGCACGTTGAAGGCGATATCGATGTTGTTGCCCGTCACCTCAGCCGTGACGCGCTCGCTGCCGCTGCCGCCGCCGCTGGCTTGGGCGTTGACGATCACCTCGCCCGTGTTGCTGATCTTGAAGCGGGTGGTGCCGTTGGCATCGCGGGCGAAGATTTCGGCGCGCTTGCAAGCGGCGAGGAATTCGGGCAGGTTAAAGCGCGTGCTAGTGCTGGTCGTCTTGGGGATCAGCTGCTCGACGTCGGGGAATTTGCCGTCGATCAGTTGCGAGACCACATCGACGTTCTTGTGGTGGAAGATGACCTGATTGCGTCCGTTCAAGACCGCGATGTGAACTTCGCCGTCCTCGCTGCGGATGATCCGCCCGACCTCGCTGAGCGCCGTCGCCGGGATGAGCAGCGTGAGCGCCTCGTTGACGGGGCGCTCCAAATCGGCGAGGCGCATCGCCATGCGGTAGCCGTCCGCCGCGATCATCGAGGCGCGCTTGCCCTCAAAGCGGGTCAGCACGCCCATCAGCACCGGGCGATTGTCCTCTTTTGCCGCCGAGAAGACCACTTGCTCGATCAGCAAGCTCAGCGTGGCGGCGGGCACCTCTACGGCGCTGCTCGCCTCGAACTCTGGGATGGCGGGGAAGTCGCTGGCGGGGGTGGTGGGCAGCTCCCACGTGCTGCCGTTGCAGTGCAGCTTGAGCTTGTTGCTCTCAAGGTGCAGATCGATCTGCTGCGGGGGCAGACTCTTGACCAGATCGGTCAGCAGGCGGGCTGGGACGGTCGTTTCGCCCTCCGCGTCGATCTGGGCGCCCAGCCGCGCGGTGATGGCTAGCTCGAGGTTGGTGGCAGAGAGCTTCAAGCGCCCGTCTTCGGTGGCGATCAGCACGTTGCCCAGAATCGCCGTCGAGGCACGGCTCGAAACAGCCCGTGCAATCGTATCTAAGCCCTTTGCCAGATGTTCTTGCAGAACGGAGACCTGCATGGTGGCTTGCTACCTCAAAATAGAATGCGTGTTCGCTTAACCTGTTGAGCAAGTATAGCGTACTTTGGAGAGAGCGTGAAGTTCGAAAAGGTTTTGCGGCGCGTCGCCTTTGAGGGTATGCTTAGGCGCGGAGTCTGAAAATGCGCGCTTTCCCGATCCGTTTGTACACGCCAATCGCCCTAGTCTGCCTCGCCCTGCTGCTGGGCGCTTGCGGCAGCATCGGCGATTGGATCGGGCAGCGCCCCGCCCGCCCCACACCGACCTTGGCGCCTTTCGCCACAGCCACCGTCGGCGGGCGCATCTCCGTGCCGCTGACCACAAGCACGCCCGCCGCTCTGAGCGAGACCTCGCCCCAACTAGGGCAAATCGTGGCGCCCGCCGCGACTGCCACCGCCTTCGCCGCCACGGTCAGCGCCGCGACCGCCGCCGCCCAGATGCCTTTCCTACCGCCCCAGTTCGATGTCGGTGAGTGTCCGCCGCGCGGCAACCCGCCGCCCCCGCCGCCGCCTGCATCTTTCAGCCAGTATCCCGAGGCGATCAGCCTGTACCTCTCGGCGGGCGGCGCGACGACGGTGCTGGAGGCGGCTCTGCGCGCTTGGGGCGCCATCCGCGAGGGCGCTGTGGTGCAGAGTGATACCGATCTCACAGGCAACGGCGCGCCTGAAATCATCGTCACTGCCTACGATCCGAGCCTGTATCAGGCGGGCGCGCCTTCAGCGGGGCAGTTGCTGATCTTCGGCTGTGTGCAGCGCGCCTATCGGCTGCTCTACAGCACGGTTCACGGCGCGGAGAACATGCTGCCCGTCTTGCATCGCGTCGGCGATATGAACGGCGATGCGCGCGCCGAGTTGGTCTACAGCCAGCGGCTGTGCGCCGCTTCAACTTGCCTCACGCGCGTCCAGATTCTCTCGTGGAGCGAGCTGCTAGGGCAGTTCCGCCCGCTGAACTTGCTGCCCATCGACGCCACCAACGGCAGGATCGGCATCGGCGATCCCGACGGCGACGGCGTGCTGGAGCTGTTCGTGACCTACAACCCGCCGCTGGACTTCAACGCCGCCCCGCCGCGCCGCTCAACGGTCTACTGGGATTGGGATGGCGCGCATTACGTTCAGGCGCTCATCGAGCTGGAGCCAGCCGTCTATCGCATTCACGCCCTGCACGATGCCGATCAGCTCTTCGCCGCTCAAAATTGGCGCGACGCCATCCGCCTGTATGATCGGGTGCGCGACGATCCGAACCTGTTGGCGTGGTCTGCCTTGAACGAGGCGACGATGCTGCGCGCCTACGCCACGCTGCGCAAGGCGTACGCCCAACTCGCCGCCGATCAGCGCCGCGCCGCCAACGCCACGCTTGAGCTGCTGATCGCCGAAAATCCGCCCGCCACGCCCGCCGAAGGCTACGCCTTGATCGGGCGCACCTTCCTAGAGACCTTCAACCGCAGGCGCGACCTCGCCCGCGCTTGTGAGGCGGCGCGCGGGATCGCCCAAGCCCGCCCTGAGACGCTCAGCGCCCTCAACAGCTACGGCGCGGCGCGCCGCTACACGCTAGAAGACTTGTGTCCGTTCTAATTGAGAGGACTAGGCATGTCAGAGACTCCGCGCGCGGTGCGCATTCTGGGCGCGCCGATGGACATGGGGCAGAATCGACGCGGCGTGGATATGGGTCCGAGCGCCGTGCGCTACGCCGGCTTGCAGGAGCGCCTGACTCGGCTCGGTTACGCCGTCCACGATTGCGGCAACCTCGCGGTGCCGGTCGTGGAGGAGGTCGCTGAGCGCGAGCGGGGCGCCGCCAGCGCCGACGCGCGCGCCCGCCATGTCGAGACCGTCGCTGAGGTCTGCCAGCGCATCTACGAAGAGATTTTGGCGCGCATTCCCGCCGAGGATTTCGCCATCGTGCTGGGCGGCGATCACAGCATCAGCGTCGGCAGCGTGGCGGCGATGGCGCGCCGCCGCCCGACCGGGGTCATCTGGGTCGATGCGCACGGCGACTTCAACACGCCTGAGACCTCCCCCTCTGGCAACGTACACGGGATGCCCGTCGCCGCCCTGATCGGGCAGGGCGCGCCCGCGCTGGTCAACGTCGGCTACGCAGGCGCCAAGCTACAGCCCGCTCAGATCGTCATGATCGGCGTGCGCGACCTCGACCCTGAAGAGCGCCTGCGCCTCGCCGAGAGCCCGATCACGGTCTTCACTATGACCGATATCGACGAGCACGGCATCGCCGAGGTCACCCGCCGCGCCCTAGATCGGCTGAATTTTCTGGAGGCGCTGCACGTCAGCCTCGATATGGACGCCCTCGACCCGGAAGATGCGCCCGGCGTCGGCACGCCCGTGCGCGGCGGCATCAGCTACCGCGAGGCGCACCTGCTCATGGAGATTCTCTCCGCTTCGGGCAAGGTGCGCTCGCTGGATATCGTCGAGATCAATCCGATCCTCGATGAGCGCAACCAAACCGCCGAGACCGCCGTTGAACTGGCTGCCAGCTTGCTGGGCAAACGCATCCTCTAGCGTCTAGTCCAACCTGCCAATTGACAAACTGAGTGCGCTTTTTCACAATCGTGCGCATCCGTAACGTCTGTTCCTATACACGCTAAGGAGCGTTGACCGTGACCCACTCTCTCAGCTCAGCCGCCCTTGAAAGCCCGATTTTCGCCGTGCCGACGGATGCCCTCGTGCCCGTGAACGGCTATCCCAAAGCCCAAGTGGATATCCCCCAATCGCGCATGTTCATCATCAAGAAGCTCTTGGCGAGCTTCCGCGAGAAACACCCCGATCAGCCCGCCTACGACGCCTCGCAGGGCGATGGCGGCGCCAGCCTGCCCGGCGTGCCGCATAATCTGCTGGAGCGCGCCTTTGAGCTGCTCAAACAGAACGGCACCGCCTACGATCCGCCCACAGGCACGCTGGCTTTCCGCAAGGCGACCGCCGAGCAGTATTGGCGCTTCAGCGCCGAGATCGGCTACACCCCTGAGAACATCGCGGCGACCGACGGCGGGCGCGACGCCCTGCTCAAGGTCTATCAGGCGATGGCGTGGCTGGGCACGGGTCGCATCGGCGATGCCCTGCTGGTCTCGCGGGTGCCGTGGATCAGCTATCTGTGGGGTCCGTACGGGATGGGTATGAACGTGCTGCTGGCGCCGGGCGTCGAGGCGGACGGCTGGGAGTACACTGAAGAGGGCATCGCCGCCAGCGCCGAGTATTGCGCCAAATACGGCGAGGGGCGGCGCATCGCGGGCATAGTCATCACCTCGCCGGATAATCCGACCGGGCGCACGCTCAGCATGGCGCGCCAGATCGCCTTGGCGCAGAAAGCCTTCGCAGTCGGCATCCCTTTCGTGCTGTTCGATTGGATTTACCACCAGATCAGCGAGGGCGAGCCCGCCGATATCAACGCCTTGCTGAGCGCCTTCCCGCCTGAGGAGCGCGCCCGCATCATCGTGCTGGATGGCTTGACCAAGTCGCTGGGCGCCTCCAACATCCGCGCGGCGCACGTGGTCGCCTCCAAGCAAGTGATCGAGTTCATCGCCAGTCGCAGCTCGCACGGCGTGATGCCGAATTTCTACGGGCAGGCGGTTGCCCAAGCCGCCTATGAGATCGGCTTCCGCAAGGCGGCAGCCCCGATCATCGAGCCGACCAACGCCAGCCGCGTCATCGTGCGCGAGTTCCTCAAGGCGAAGGGCTACCGCGCCGTGATCGGCGATGGTGGCTACTACGCCTTCATCGATTGCAGCGCGGCGATTCAGCGCGGCGGCTTGGCGGACTCCATCGCGCTTGTGGAGTACATGGCGGAGAACTTCGGCTTGACGGCGATTGCGGGCAGTTACTTCTCGGAGGCGGGCAAGAATTGGATTCGCTTCTCCTACGCTTTGCCGCCTGAGATCACAGCGAAGGCGCTGGAGCGCTTCGATCAGGCGATGCGCTCCTTGTAAGGGCAACAGGGCGGCTGAGAGAGCCGCTCTGTGCTTTGAAAAGGCGCGCGCCGTATTCCCGCAACGGACTCAAAAGCGCTAAAATAGAGCTATCTGGATTGAGCCACGCGCTGAGGTGCGACTATGAGACCTGCTAAGTCGATCTATCTCGATCACGCCGCCACCACGCCCGTCGATCCGCAAGTGCTGGAGGCGATGCTGCCCTATTTCAGCGAGCAGTACGGCAATCCGTCTTCGGCGCATCGCTTCGGGCGACAAGCCGAGAACGCCATCGAGAGCGCCCGCGAGAAAATCGCCCAGCTGCTCAACTGCGCGCGCAGTGAGGTCGTCTTCACCAGCTGCGGCACGGAGAGCGATAACCTCGCCTTGCGCGGCGTGGCGTTTCGGGCGCTTGCGGAGGGCAAGCGGGCGCACCTCTTCACGGCGCACACCGAGCATCACGCCGTCAGCCACACCGCCGAGCAGCTGGCGCGCCTGAATTTGGCGCGCGTCACGTGGCTGGCGCCTGAGCCCGATGGGACGCTCACCCCTGAGGCGCTCCAAAAGGCGCTCGGCGGCTTGGCGTCGGATGAGATCGGCTTGGTCAGCGTCATGTACGCCAACAATGAGATCGGCACGGTGCAGCCCATCGCGGCGCTCGCCGAGGTCGCTCACGCGCACGGCGCGCTCTTCCATACCGACGCCGTGCAAGCCGCCGGTCAGCTCTCGTTGGATGTGCAAGCGCTCGGCGTGGATATGTTGGCGCTCTCCGCCCACAAATTCTACGGTCCGAAGGGCGTCGGCTTGTTGTACCTGCGGCGCGGCGTATCGCTCTACAGCGCCCAGACGGGCGGCGGGCAGGAGAATCAGCGGCGGGCGGGCACGCACAACGTGCCGCTGATCGTCGGCATGGCGCGCGCCCTCGAACTCGCCTACGCCGACCTGCCTCAGCGCGTAGCGCACTACACGCACCTGCGCGATCGCCTGATCGACGGCGTGCTGAGCCGCGTGTCGGGCGCGCGCCTCAGCGGGGCGGAGAAAGCCCGCCGCCTGCCCAATCACGCCAGCTTCACCTTCGAGGGCGTGGAGGCGAACGCCCTGCTGATGCACCTCGATCTGAGCGGGATCGCTGCCAGCAGCGGCTCGGCTTGCAACACCGGCAATCCGCAGCCCAGCGAGGTCTTGCTCTCGCTCGGCTTGCCGCCTGAGTTAGCGCTCGGCAGCCTGCGCCTGACCGTCGGCAAGCAGAACACCGACGCCGACATCAGCTACGTGCTGATGACCTTGCCGACCGCCATTGAGCGGCTGCGCGCCGTGCGCCAAGCGCAGGGCATCACATGACGAGGGCTGCATGACCGATGAAGCGTTCGATCTGCCGTCGCTCTCGGCGCAGCCCAGCCGCGCTGAGGTCGTCGCCTTGCTCAGCGCCCTCAAGCACGATTGGGTCGGCATCCTGCAATCGATCAAGGTCGGTTTGGAGCTGTTGATGCACGAGCAGCTGGACGCCAACGCGACGCAAGAGGTCTTAGCCTTGATGGGCGAGAACTTGGAGCGCGGCTTCGCCTATGGGCAGCTGATCGAGCGCTTGGCGCGGCAGCTCGAGAGCCAGTGAGCCAGTTGAGGGACTGATGAAGCAGCAACCTGAAGAGCGCCGTCGGCGCGATGAGATGGAGGAAGCGGCGGACGCGCCCCCGCGCTCGTTCTCTCAGCGCGCTGCGGGGGCATGGCGCGATATCCGCGCCGCGCGCGGGGCGCGCGCCACGCTGATCAAAATCGCGCTAATTTTGGTGTTGGGATGGCTGCTGGCGGGCGCTATTCAGCAGCTGGTGATCATCGCGCTAGTGCTCTTCGCGCTCTGGCTCGTCTTCGATGTAGTGCGGCGCAACATCCTGCGCTAACAGCCGAAGGGGATGGCGATGTTGTAGAGCGTCCCGCTCTCGACTAGGCGGTAGGTGATGGTCAGCGTGCCGCTGAGCTGCGTGTTGCCCTGAAAGATCGGCACGAGGGCGCTCTCTAGGCGCACAGTGAGCGTGTAATCGGCGACGGCGTTCAGGCTGGGCGCGATCCATAAATCCCCCGATAGCACGCTGATCGTCCCGCCTTGCGTGGGCGCGATCAAGGGCAGGTCGACGTCGCTGGGCAGGAAGCCGTACTGCCACAGCGCCATAGCGCGCTCGGTTTTGCGCCCGTAGGTGTGCTGCGCCAAGCGCACGCCGCCGATCAGGTCGCCGATGTTCAGCTCCGCCACGCGCCGCCGATTGGGATCGTCGGTCGCTACGCTGCAGGCGCCGTTTTGATCGACGAAGTAGAACGTGTTGCCCAAGCGCACGCCCTCCACATTGCGCCCCTCGCTCATGGCGAAGGCATCGCCTTCGGCGCGCAGCACCACGCGCCGCTCGGCGCTGACCTGATTGCTGAAAATATCGGCGCTCAGCGTGCCGCTGATCGGCTGCGTGCTGCCCGCTAAGAAGCCCTCGAAGCGGATGACCAGCTGCGCGTGCCAGTGCGGCAAGCTCTCGAGGTTGCGGTCAATCGGGGCGAAGCGCACGCCCTGATCGAAGCCGACCGGCGGCGCGTTCTGAGTCACAAAGGCGACCGTCTGGGCGACCTCGAGGGAGGTTTGCGTGGGCAAGGGTTGCGCCTCGCAGCCGAGCGCGAGCAGACAAGCCATCAGGCACAGGGCGGCGGGACGCACAGCGCGCTCAGCCTTTGCTATCGTGCAAGCGCGTCTTCTGGTAGGCGATGATTTGATCAATGGTCTCATCGAGCGACGTGGTCGGTTGCCAGCCGATGCAGGCTTGAATCTTGCGGATATCTGGCACGCGGCGGCGCATATCCTCAAAGCCGGCTTCGTAGGCTTGATCGTAGGGGATCAGTTGAATCTCGGAGCGGCTGTGAGTGCGCGCCTTGATGCGCTCCGCCAGCTCGTAGATGCTGATCTCCTCGTTGCTGCCGATGTTGAAGACCTCCCCATTCACGTTGGACGCCTCGCCCAAGCCGATGATGGCTTGCACCACGTCGTTGACGTTGCAGAAGCAGCGCTGCTGCGTGCCATCGCCATAGACCTGAATCGGCTCATCTTTGAGCGCCCAGCGCACAAAGCGCGGCACGACCATGCCGTAATGTCCGCGTTGGCGCGCCCCGACCGTGTTGAAGAGCCGAAAGATGACCACGGGCAGATCGGCGGCGCGATGATAGGCGAGGGCGAGGAATTCGTCCAGCTCTTTGGAGGCGGCGTAGCTCCAGCGGCTTTTGGTGGTCGGACCGAGCGTGCGGTCGTCGTCCTCGCTGAAGGGCACCTTCTCGTTCTTGCCGTAGACCTCGCTGGTGGAGGCGAGCAGCACCTTGCGCCGATAGCGCCGCGCCGTCTTCAGCACCACCTCTGTGCCGCCGACGTTGGTCTCGATGGTGTCGATGGGCGAGCTGACGATGTTCAGCACGCCGACCGCCGCCGCCAAGTGATAGATCACGTCGCACTCGCTCACCAGGCGATCCATCACGGTCGTGTTGCGGATGTCTTCGATGGCGAAGCGGAAGCCGATGCGCCGCTCTAAGGGCGCGATGTTCTCGAAGTTGCCCGTGCTGAGGTTATCGATCACGGTCACTTCGTAGCCGCGATTGAGCAGCTGCTCCGCTAGGTGGCTGCCGATGAAGCCCGCCCCGCCGGTGATCAATGCGCGTGTTGCCATGCGTAGCTGTGTCCTCTCCTGTTGTTGAGCTGATTATGCCGCATCGCGCGCCCAAAGGCAACGCGCTAACACGGCACGAGGGTCACTTGGGCGTTGAAGACGCGCCGCACGTAGCGCTGCACGGGCGCGCTCGCCATTTGATGAGCGCGATGGGTCAGTCCGCGCCAGCGCACGAAGGTGTACAGCGGCGCGCTGGACGGACACACGCCGAAGCGGAAGAGCGTCACGCGCCTGACGGGCAAATCGGGCGACATGCGTTGCGCGGCATCCAATTTCACGCTGATCATCAGCCGCGGCGGGATGTAGACCAGCAGTGGGTCGATCTGCGCGCTCAGATGCAGGTAATCGGGCGCGCCGAAAGCGCCCAGCACATCGCCCAAGCGCAAGGGACTGCTCAGGAAGCCATTTTTCGAGTCGGGCTCGACCGAGAGCGTGAGGGTATCCAGCACGCCGTCGACGAAGGTGCTGAAGCTGATCGCCAGCTTGGCGCCGTACCGATACGACTCGACGCGATTGGGCGCGCTGAACGTCCAGCTGCGCGTGAGCGGATGCGCCCGCAGAATCTCAAGCGCCTCTTCGGGCGTGTGGCGGGCGGGCATGACTCCGAACAGGCACGCGCGCGGGCAAGGCGCGCCGTCGGGCGCTGTGAAGAGGGCGCGCCAATCAACGTCCTGCGCGCTGCCGAGTGCGCGCGCCCCTCCCAGCAGCGCGCTGACCGTCAACACGCCGCACGCTAACCACAGCCCAATTCGCTTGACCATCCCGACCTCTCACGGCTCATTTGCGATCATTCTAGCGCATTCACGGCTCGGCAAGTAGGGCTTGACCCGCCGCCCTAAA
This sequence comes from uncultured Anaerolineae bacterium, assembly GCA_938005675.1. Taxonomy (GTDB): domain Bacteria; phylum Chloroflexota; class Anaerolineae; order Aggregatilineales; family UBA2796; genus CP2-2F. The sequence continues at coordinate 17,998 of CALKXH010000074.1, read as the reverse complement.
GATTCTACGCTTGTGCCAATTGGCATCAGGCTATGGAGACCTGCACATGAGCGAAATTCTCTTGAACTACATCAACGGGGCGTGGCAACGCGCCGACTCGCCTTATCAGAGCGTGCGCAACCCGGCGACGGCGTCCGTGCTGGCTGAAGTGCCCCTCACGCCCGCCCAGACGGTTGCACAAGCTGTGGAGTGCGCCCACGCCGCCTTCCTTGAGTGGCAGCGGGTGCCCGCCCCTGAGCGCATCCAGTACCTCTTCCGCCTCAAGTTCCTGCTGGAGGAGGCGCTGGACGATCTGGCGCGCACCATCACCAATGAGTGCGGCAAGACCTACGCCGAGAGCGTCGGCGAGCTGCGGCGCGGCATCGAGAACGTCGAGACGGCTTGCGGCATCCCCGTCCTGATGCAGGGCTACAACAACGAGGACGTCGCGCGCGGCATCGATGAGCACATGATCCGCCAGCCGCTGGGCGTGACGGCTGCCATCACGCCGTTCAACTTCCCCGCCATGATCCCGTTGTGGTTCCTGCCCTACGCCATCGCCACGGGCAACACCTTCATCCTGAAGCCGAGCGAGCGCGTGCCGATCACCAGCGCCAAGCTCTTCGCCCTGATCGACCGCCTGAATCTGCCCAAAGGCGTGCTGCAGCTCGTCAACGGCGGCAAAGAGACGGCCGACGCGCTGCTCGATCATCCGCTGGTGCGCGCCATCAGCTTCGTCGGCTCAACGCCCGTCGCCAAGTACGTCTACAGCCGCGCCGCCGCCAACGGCAAGCGCGCGCAGTGTCAGGGCGGCGCCAAGAATCCAGTCGTGATCATGCCCGACGCCGATATGGAGATGACCACGCGCATCGTCGCCGATTCAGCCTTCGGCTGCGCTGGTCAGCGTTGCTTGGCGAGCTCGGTGGCGATCACAGTCGGCGAGGCGCGCCACGTCTTCACCGAGTCCATCGCCGACGCCGCCCTCAGCCGCGTGGTCGGCTACGGCTTGCAGGAAGGCGTGCAGATGGGTCCGGTCATCTCGGCGGAGAGCAAGGCGCGCATCGAGTCGTTGATCGCCAAGAGCGCTTCAGAGGGCGCTCAGCCCCTCGTGGACGGGCGCGGCAAGACCGTGCGCGGCTACGAAGACGGCTACTGGGTCTATCCGACCGTCCTGACCGATGTGCCGCCTGAGAGCGAGACCGCCCACACTGAGATTTTCGGTCCGGTGCTGAGTCTGATGCACGCCCGCGACATCGATGAGGCGATTCGGCTGGTCAACGCGCGCCGTTACGGCAATATGGCGTGCATCTTCACGGCGAGCGGGGCGGCAGCCCGTCAATTCCGCGCCGAGGCGAACGCCGGCAACATCGGCATCAACGTCGGTGTGGCGGCGCCGATGGCGTTCTATCCGTTCAGCGGCTGGGGCGAGAGCTTCTTCGGCGATCTGCACGGGCAGGGCAAGCACGGCGTGGAGTTCTACACCCAGACCAAAGTCGTGGTGGAGCGCTGGTACAGGGGCTGGTCGCGCCAATTTTAGGGCAGCCAGCGTCTGAAGAAGCGCTGCAGGAAGCCCTCGCGCAGGCTGACCTGCAACAGACGCGCGGCGCGCTGCGGATCGCGGGCGGCGGTGGCGCGCCGCATCATGCGGATGACCGTGTAGTACCAAAAGGAGATATCGCCGGGCTGATCGGGCTGCTTGGCGATCAGGAAGGCGCTGCCGTCGCGAGCTTTGGCGGCGAGAATCTGCCGCCCGTCGGCTTGCAGCGCCTCGAGGTACTGCTCAAGCGCCCCACCTTGTGCGTTGCGGAGCGGCTCAGGCAGCAGGCGGAAAGTCTGAGCGTTCAGATCGACCACGCCTTGGTAGGCGATGTATTCGCCTTGCGCGTTGGCTGAGATGAACGTGATGTTGGCTTGACTGGTGGCTTGATTCACGATTCTACCTCGATACGTAGGGATTATCGGCGATCCACCAGCGCCATGGGATGGACAGCCACGGCTCGCGCACGCGCTTGCCCAGCCCGATGCGCGCGCCCGTGCGCACGGCGGAGTCCGGCACCTCCTCGCCCGCCGCGATCCACAGTCCGTGCGCCGTCGTGGTCAGATCGAGCTTGTTGTGCGCGCCCGTGATGCCCAAGGCGACGGTCAGGCGCGCCGGTCCGCTCGTCCAGTCATAGGGGGCGCGTCCGTCGCGGCGGGCTGCGATGTGCTCAGCGCCTTCGAGCGGCTCGGCGGCGCGGATCAGCACGGCGGCGGGCGAGTCAATCGGCTCTGCCACCACGTTCAGCAGCCAGTGAATGCCATAAGCAAGATAGACGTAAGCGTGACCGGGCGGGCCGTACATGGGCAGGTTGCGCGGCGTGCGCTTGGCGCGCCCGTGCGAGGCGAGGTCGTCGGTGCCGCTGTATGCCTCCGTCTCCACGATTTTAGCGCGGATCAGCGCGCCGTCGGGCAGGCGGCGCACGAGAGTCGCGCCCAGCAACTGACGGGCGACTTGCGTGGCGTGCTGGGCGTAGAAAGCGCGCGGCAAGGGCGTCAAGTCGCTCATTGCAGACTGCGCTCAGCCGCCGTGACTGTGTTCTCCAGCAGCATGGCGATAGTCATCGGACCGACGCCGCCCGGCACCGGCGTGATCGCGCCCGCGACGCGCTGCGCCGCCTCGAAGTCCACGTCGCCCACCAAGCGCGAGCCATCTTTGGCGCTTTGATCGGAGATGCGGTTCGTGCCGACGTCGATGACGAAGGCGCCGGGCTTGATCCAATCGCCCTGCACCATGTGCGGGCGCCCGACCGCCGCCACGAGGATGTCGGCGCGGCGCACGATTTGCGGCAGATCGCGGCTGCGGCTGTGACAAATGGTGACCGTGCAATCGCGCTTAGTCAGCAGCAGCGCGCAGGGCATCCCGACGATGTTGCTCCTGCCCAGCACGACGGCGTCGGCGCCCGTGAAGGGCGCGCCGTACGCCTCCAGCAGGCGTATGACGCCGGCGGGCGTGGCGGGCAGGAAGTCGGGCTCGCGCCCTTTCATCGCCAAGCGCCCAATGTTGAGCGGATGGAAGCCATCCACATCTTTGGCGAGGCTGATCAGGCTCAAAATGCGCTGCTCATCGAGGTGGGCGGGCAAGGGCAGCTGCACCAGGATGCCGTGAACGTCCGAGCGGGCGTTGAGCGAGTCGATCAGCGCCTCCAGCTCGGCTTGCGAGATATCCTTAGGCAGCGCGTGATAGAACGACTCAATGCCGACCTCGGCGCAGGCTTTGCGCTTCATGCGCACATAAGTGTGCGAGGCGGGATTATCGCCGACCAGCACCGCCGCCAAGCCGACTCGCACGCCGCGCTCGGCTAGGGCGGCAGCGCGCGCCGCCACCTGCGCCCGAATCTGTGCGGCGACCGCCTTGCCGTCGATCAAAGTTGCCTGATGATCTGCGCTCATGGAAAGCCTCTTTCAGGTTGAGAGTTTAGCGCGCGCCGACGATTGGTGGCAACTTTGGGCTTGCGCTGATACACGACGCACAAAACCTTAGACAAGACCTGCAGATTTTTTCATGATATATTCATGTTTGATGAGGAAATGTCGCTTGTAATTTAATAAAAGCATGTATTACATTTAGCAATGTCTCACACAGCAGTTTTCAGGGAGGCACTCATGCCCACAACGCACGTCATCGACTGGTTGATTAAAGATCGGTTGATTCTTTTGCAGGTCAGCGGCGATATCTCTTTCGAAGACATCGAAGGCATCAACGCAAAGCTGACTGAGCTCATCCGCGCGGGCGAGCCGCCCGTCCACATGCTGGCAGACCTGAAAGAACTCGGACGTTTTCCCTTCGATCTAGTCGGGATGCGCCGCGCTGCAAGCTACCTTGAAGAGCCGAATCTAGGCTTGATCATGGCGTACGGCACTTCCAGCCTCGCCAGCAGCTTCGCGCAGCTCCTGACCAGCCTCGCGGGCGTGCGGATGCGCTTCGTGCGCAACTACGCTCAAGCGATACAAGTGTTGGCGGCTGAGGACGCGCGCATCAAGGCGCTGCTGGAAGCGGGCAAAATCCCCGCCGAAGGTTAGATTGAAGCGCCGATGCAACTCGCCACAGGCTGCATCGGCGCAGAAGCTCAGTACTCGGCGCGCTTTTTATTATCGCCTGTGACCTTTTTGCCGTTCGGCACACTTTTCTCGGCGAATTCGGCGAAATCGTCCGGACCGAGGTCTGTGCCGATGACCACGTTGCGCCCGATGCTGAAGCCCGCCGGGATGTGCGCGCCCTTGCCGATCACTGTGATGCCCAAATCGCCCGACTCAGCGATCTTGCCGACTTGGGCGTCATGCCCGATGACCACCTGCTTATCGATCACGCAGCGCTCCACGACCGCGCCCGCCTCCACATAGGTATCGGTCAGGATGATCGACTCGCGGATGACCGCGTTCGGACCGATGTAGACGCCCGGCGAAAGCACCGAGCGCTCCACCACGGCGCCCTCGCAGATGACCGAGCCGTCCGTGATCAGGCTATCGCGCACGGTCGAGCCGCTCTCGATCATGACCGGCGGACGTTCCTCGCTGCGCGTATGGATCACCCACGAGCGGTCGTTCAGGTTGAGCGAGGGCGGGCGGTTCAGCAAGTCCATGTGCGCCTCCCAATAGGCGTCAATCGTCCCGACGTCCACCCAGTAGCCGTCGTAGGGGTAGGCGTAGACCTTCAAGCCCTCGGCAACCATGCGCGGGATGATATCCTTGCCGAAGTCGTGGCTGGAGGAGGCGCGCGCCGCATCTTCGACCAGCAGGCGCTCCAGCACGCTGGTGCGGAAGACGTACACGCCCATGCTGGCGAGGTTGCCGGGCGGATTGGCGGGCTTCTCCACGAAGTCCTTGACGCGATACTGCGCATCCGTCTCAAGGATGCCGTAGCGGCTCGCCTCGTCCATTGGCACGCGGATGGTGCAGATGGTAGCGTCGGCGCTCTTATTGGTGTGGAAAGTGAGCAGCGTGTAGTAATCCATTTGATAGACGTGATCGCCGGAGAGGATCAGGATGTTCTCAGGCTGCCCGCGCCGCACGAAGTTCAAGTTCTGGTAGACGGCGTCGGCTGTGCCGATGTACCAGTCAGTGTCCTTGCGCCCTTTGTAGGGCTGCAGCATATGCACGCCGCCGGTGAAGCTGCGGTCTAAATCCCACGGCTGCCCGCGCCCGATGTGATCCATCAGGCTGTGCGGGCGATATTGGGTCAGGATCAGCACGTCGAAGATATTTGAGTTAACGCAATTGCTGAGCGTGAAATCAATGATGCGGTATTTTCCGGCGAAGGGCACGGCGGGCTTAGCGCGTTTCGCCGTCAGGACGCTCAGGCGCGTGCCTTCGCCGCCGGCAAGGATAACAGCGCGTGTTCGCATAGCGGACTCCTAATTAAGTGGCTATTTGCACTCGCCTTCATTGTAGCTTGAGTCGGGCGAAAGTGCGACTGGGCGCGTTTTTGTAGTCCTGAGCCTCAGGCGCGCAGCGGGCGGGCGCGCAGGCGGCTGCGCGCGGCGAGGCGCGCCCATCCGACCCCTGTAGCGACGGGCGGTCGGCGCAGGCAGACTTGCCGCTTGCGGCGCAGCGGCGCAGGTTGCTCGGCAACGGGCAGACGGGTCGGTTGGGTCGGGTCGGTTGGGTCGCTTGGCTCGGCGGAGGCGGGCGCGAGGAAGCTCGCTACGATCTCGTGCAGATCGGTGCGCGTTTTTTCGCTGGGGCGCGGCACGCCGAAGACTTCCCAGATGCTCACCTCACCCGTGTCGTACAGGGTCGTTGGCTTGGGCTTGTCTTGAGGGATTTGGGGCGGGGCGAGCGGCGGCGGAGGCGGCAGAGGCGTGCCTTCGGCGGGCGTGGGCGGTACTTCGGGCAGGCTGCGCGGCTTGGGCGGGGTCGACTCCAAGATTTGGGTCGGCTCGGCAGGCGGCGGCGGCGGCGCAACCAGCGAGATAGGCACCGTACGCGCGGCGGAGTCCCACTGTGGCTCTTCAGGGCGCTTGGGCAGGGCAGGGGGCTTCGCCTGCAGCGCCTCAGCCAGACCTTTGGGCTTGCGCGGCTTGGTATCGGCGGCGGATTCAGGCGGGGCGGTCGTGGGCTCAGGGGCGCTCAGCCTGGCGACGAAAGACGGCTCGATGGGCTGATGGATGAGCGTCGCGGCGGGCGCTTCGGGCAGGTCGTCCTCGCCGACCACTATCGGCGCGTTGGCGGCGCTGCGAGCGGCTTGAGCGCGCGTTACCTCAGCGGCGCGCGCCGCTCGCGCCGCTGTGTCGGGGGCGGGCTGCATGGCGACTTTAGCTTGGCGCGCCGGATCGAGGCGAGCGCCGCTGCGCTCGACGAGCTTGCGCAAGTTACGCAGGCTCTCCTCCATCAGCCGCCGCGTGCGCCGCCGCCCGCCCAGCAGCTCGCGCAAGCCGCCGAACATCCCGCGCCGACGGTACTCAATCACCCAGTTCACCAGCGTGCCTTCAGGGGCGGGCTGCAGACGCAAACGCCCTCGAAAAGCGCGGTAGGGTCCATCGACCATCGTATATTCATAGCCGATGTTCTCGATCCACGCCGTGATCTCCTCGACCGTGCTCCTGCCGCGCGAGTCGGTGCAGCGGCGGCGCACGCCCACGCCTTGTGCGCGCGTAGTCAAGACCGAGAGCTGCTTACAGCCCAAATGCCAACGCATCACCTGTTCCGGTTGCGTCAGATACCGCCAGATTGCCTCAGCGGGGGCGGCGATCAAAATGCGCTGATCGATCAGTGGCACGATGCTCCCTCACCCAGCAAGTTGCCCTACGCTTGGGCTACGCTGCGCCTATCATACCAAAAAATCTGCCTGCAGTCTAAATCGAAGCGCTCAGCGCGGCTTTTTAACGTCCCCTTAAAACACAATAGTGCGACTCTTAACAAAACAGCCATTCGGTTTTAACTAAGCGCTGCTAGACTAGAAAGCGTTCAGAGTCGCTTTTTCAAGCTACCACGCGAGGAGACTTCAAAGCATGAACTTCCGTAAATTCGTGATCGTTTTCGCAGCGCTAGCGCTGGTGACGGGCGCATTTTCGTTGTCCGCCGCCGCCCAAGAGAAGACCGACGTCAAAGTCTGGATCGCCTTCACTGACGCGCGCCTAGACTGGTCGCGCGAGCGCGCCGCCGAGTTCAACGCGCTCTACCCGCAGTTCAACGTCACGGTGGATGGCTACGCCAGCTACGAGGAAATCCAGCAGGCAACCGACCTCGCCATCCAGCAGAACAACCCGCCCGCCATCGTGCAGTGGTTTGAGGTTGGCACGCAGCGCGCCCGCGACTTCGGCTACTTCAAGAGCATCGCCGACGCGCTGGAAGGGCGCACCGAAGTGAACGGCGTCCCGATCAACTTCGATGACTTCATCGCCCCGGTTGTGGACTACTACACGCTGAACGGCAAGTTCACCTCGATGCCGTGGAACAGCTCCTCGCCGACGCTCTACAGCAACGTCGCCATGCTCAAGGAGCTGGGCTTGGAGAAGCCGCCCGCCACCTGGCAAGAGCTGGAAGCCGCCTGCGCCAAGGTTCTGGAGATGAAGGCTAAGCTGGGCGTGGATGGCTGCGTGACGTGGCCCAATCACGGCTGGTTCGTGGAGCAGTGGATGGCGCAGCGCAACGCCCTCTACGTCAACAACGGCAACGGGCGCGATGCCCGCGCTACCGAGACCTTCCTCGATAGCGAGGATATGATCGCCATCATCTCGTGGTGGCAGAAGATGTATCAGCAGGGCTACTACATCTATAGCGGTCGCCAGCGCGACTGGGACGCCACCGAGAAAGCCATCCAGAGCGGCAAGGTGCCCTTCATCATCACCTCCAGCGCCGATACCGCCAACATCACCAACGCCGCCAAAGCCAACGGCATCGATATCCTGACCAGCCGCATGCCCTACGACGCTGAGAAGGGCTGGACGGGCAACCTGATCGGCGGCGCCAGCCTGTGGCTGGTGGACGGCTTGCCCGCCAAGATGGAAGAAGGCGCCCTGACCTTCCTGCTGTGGTTCACCAACACCAAGAACATCGCCGAGTGGCACAAGGCGACGGGCTACCTGCCGCTGCGCAACAGCTCGGTTGAGCTGCTGGAGCAGGAAGGCTGGTTCGAGAAGAATCCGAACTTCCTGACCGCCGTCGAGCAGATTCGCCAGACGACCGTGACGCCCGCCACGCGCGGCGCGCTGCTGGGCACCTTCCCGCAGACCCGCAACATCGTCACCCGCGTGATGGAAGAGCTGATGCTGCAAGGCGGCGATCCGGCGGCGGCGATGAAGGCGGCGAAGGCTGAGGCGGATAAGCTGCTGGCAGAGTACAACGCGCTCTACGAGTAAGCGCCGCCTCCCTGCCACGTTCACATAGCCAATCGGTCAGAGGCGAGGCACAGCCCTCGCCTCTGTTGTTCACAAGCTTGCAATGCGCTATTCTGAAAGTACCTTCAAGCATGGGAGTGACGCGCTAGCATGATCCTCGATCCGATTGTCATCGTCAGCATCGCCGCCGTGCTGGGCGCTGTGATCTTAGGCGCCATCTTCAAGCTCGATGGGCGCTCATGGCGCTCAGCCGCGCTGGGCGGCGGACTGGGCGCGCTGGGCGGCGGCGTGGGCAGCTTGTTCTTCATGCTGCCCCTGAACTTCTGCACCTTCGAGCTGGAACGCCGCCCGGAGGATATCTTTCTGGGCAGTCTGCTGATCGGCGTGGGCATGGCGATCTGCCTTGTGCCGCTGCGCTGGTGGTTCGTGGTGCGCCCGCGCCAACGTCACGCTCCGCGCGCCGCCCAAGGCACCTTCAAAGGCTGGCTGACGCCTTGGCTGCTGCTCCTGCCGACCCTGATCATCCTCCTGCTGTTCTTGTACTATCCCTTTCTGGATACCTTTCGGCTCTCCACGCTGATCGTGCAGCCGCGCGCGCGGCGCACGCCTTTCGTGTGCATGAACAACTTCACCCAGCTGCTGGGCGATCCCGCCTACCTGCGCAGCTTGCTGATCACGCTGATCATCACGGCGGCTATCGTGATCTTGGGCTTGATCCTCTCGCTGCTGATCGCCTCGGTCGCCTATCAGCCGATTCGCGGCGCGGGCGTCTACCGCACCTTGTTGGTCTGGTCGTACGCCATCTCACCAGCGGTGGCGGGCTTGATCTTCTTCCTGATTTTCAACCCGATCGCCGGCATCGCCAATCACCTCACCAGCAACCTCTTTGGCATCCGCTTGGAGTGGTTCAACGATCCGAACTTGGCGATCGCTGCCGTCGTCTTGGCGAGCGTGTGGAAGTCGCTCGGCTTCAACATCCTGTTTTACATCGCCGGCTTACAGAACGTGCCGAACGACCTGCGCGAGGCTGCCGCCATCGATGGTGCTAACACTTTCCAGCGCTTCTGGCTGATCACCGTGCCGATGCTCTCGCCGATCACCTTCTTCTTGGTCATCACTAACATCACCTATGCCTTCTTCGACTTGTTCGGCACCATTGACACCATGACCGCCGGCGGACCAGTCGGCGCCACCACCACGCTGATCTACCGCATCTATCAACAAGGTTTCACAGAGGGGCGAGTCAGCTATGCAGCGGCGCAATCGGTCATTTTGTTCCTGCTGGTGATCGGCATCACCTATCTGCAATTCCGCACCACCGCCCGCCGCGTGACCTACGGAGCCTGAACTATGAGCAGTGAGAGCCTCTCCCAAGACTTGAGCTTGCCCGTCGCCCCGCCCCGAGCGCGCGCGCTTGTGCGCTTGTTGCCTAAGCGGCTGGGCGCGCATATCTTCTTGAGCGTCGCCTGCTTGATCATCGGCTTCCCGCTCATCTACGCCATCATCGTCAGCACCCAGACCAACGCGGACGTCTTCGCTTATCGCTTCACGTTTGGCAGCGCCCTCGCCGATAACTTCAACACGGTCATGAACACGCGCAATCTCGGCACGTATATGTTCAACACGGTCTTCACGGCGGTCGCTGTGACGGTCGGCAAGACGATCCTCTCGCTCTTAGCTGGTCTGGCGTTTGTGTACTTCAAGTTCCCTGGCAAGTGGCTGGTCTTCGGCTTTGTGCTGATCACGCTGATGATGCCGACTGAAGTCCTGATCATCGCCCTGTTGCGTTTTGTGGTGATCGATCTGGGCTGGGGCAGCACCTATCAGGCGCTGATCGTGCCGTTCATCGCCAGCGCCACGGGCACTTTCCTGTTCAGGCAGCACTTTGCCAACATCCCCGCCGAACTCTCGGAGGCGGCACAGCTAGATGGCGCCACGCCGTTGCAATTCCTGTGGCGCGTGCTGATCCCGATCAGCTGGAATACGATTGGCGCCTTAGCGGTCATTCAGTTCGTCTACGTCTGGAATATGTATCTGTGGCCGCGCCTCGTCATCACCGATTCGGCGCGACAAGTGGTGCAAGTTGGCTTGCAATCCCTGATCAGCACGGATACAGGTCTCACTTACGGACCGCTGATGCTGGGCGCGGTGATCGCTAGCTTGCCGCCGGTGATCGTCTTCGTGCTGCTGCAGAAGCAGTTCATGAGCGGCTTTGCGCTAGGGCGCGATAAGTGACTCGGCGGCTTGCCGCCCGTGCCTGCGCGTGGGCGGCAAGCTCTTGGCGGCTCAGGCGCTGAAGCGGAACGGGTTAAAGTCAGTTTGGCGGTCGAAGTAATCCTCGTTTTCGGCGCGCTTCAGACGGTTGACGATCAGATAGGTCAGCGGCGTGAAGAGCGCCTCAACCGCTACTTTGAAGATATAGTTCGAGATGAAGATCGCAGCGACCAGATCGAGCGGCAGGGCGGTCTCAGGGGCGAAGATGCCGATGGGCAAGGCGATCCAGAAGGCGATCAGCACGAAGACGCCCGTATCGACTGCCTGCCCCACCACCGTCGAGCCGATGGTGCGCGTCCACAGGTAGCGCCCGCCCGTCCAGAGCTTCATCTTGGCGAGGACGAAGGCGTTCACAAAGCTGCCCGCGAAGTACGCCAACAGACTGGCGATGACGATGCGCGGAGTCTGCCCCAGAATCACGGCGAAGCTCTGATCGCGCGTCCAGTTTGGCACGCCTTCAAGGGCGTTCCACTGCGGATCGGGCGGCAGCGCCTGCACCAGCGAGAGCGTCAGCGCCATCGTCCCGATCCAGAAGAAGCCGATCCAGATCACGCGGCGGGCGCGCTGGTAGCCATAGACTTCGGTCAGGATATCGCCGAAGATGTAGGCGAGCGGGAAGAGCAGCGTGCCGCCATCGAAGGTGAAATCGCCCAGAATCACGATCTTGGTCGAGGCGATGTTGCTGATCAGCAAGACCGCCACAAAAGCCGCCGTCACAAAGTCGAGGTGACGATAGGCGCGAGGAGTGGATAGCTCTGTCATCAGGAGGCACAGTCCTTTCTGAAAAAGCGATGCGAAAACAGCCGCGACGCGCAAAACAGGCGCGAGCAGCTGCCGCTTATTCTCGCACAGCTATGGCGAACGCGCTAGGCGCCGCCCTGAGCGTGCCTGATGATATCGGTCACCTCGAAGAAGATTTCGCCCTCAGCGCCGTTGGCATCGCGGACGGTCAGCACGTCGTAGTAGCGCCCCTCGTGGACGATCAGGCGCTGACTCAGGCTCTCTAGGCTCAGGGCGCGCAGCATCTCGTACTCCTCGCGCACGGTGATGACCCTGAAGGCGGTCTCGGCGCTGCGCCCGTCGCCGCTGGTGAGCAGCGAGCCGATCAAGCCGCGCGCGAACTGCAAGTGCCACGTCGCGCGCGCCATGTCTTCCAGCTGCTGGTAAATGTAGGAGAGGGTCAGGTGCAGCGGAGCGTGCAGATAGTCCTCAGCGAGCAGCCGTTCGCCGCGCGCTGCCGCCGCCGACCAGTCCTCAGCGTGGATCAGGTCGATCAGTTCGGAGTCGGGCGCGCCGCTGCGGTAGGGATCGTAGTGCGGGGTGCGCGTGTAGGCAAGGCGCAGAGCGGTGAAGTCGGCTTGGCGCAGGTCGTTGAGCGCGCTCGCCAGCAGTTCGGCGTAATGCATGGTTCGTCATCCAAAAAGTTGGGCTGAGTCGGTCTCGGCGAGGCTGAAGGTGTGGACGATACGCTTGGTGCTGAAGGCGGCGTCCTGCAGGGCGTGGCGCAGGCGCGTCAGGGCGGGCAGGACGCCATCGAGCATCTCGTCGTAGAAAGCAAAAGCGCCCTCGCCGCGCCAGCCGCCGCGCCGCAGCTCATCTAAGCAGCCGACCATGACGCGTTGCAGGGCGCTCAGCTCTTGGGCGTGGCGATCAAAGGCGCGCTCGATGGCGGCAAGTTCATCATAATTGCCTTGAATGATCGGTGCGCTCATTAATAACCCCCTTCACAGCATGATTCCAGCTTACAGCATAGCATGAGCGCAGGTTGGAGACAAAATTTAATGAACGCCGATTTGATTTGGCGCGCCTATCACACGGCGCGTGCCTTGTTTCGCATAGAACAGGCTATAATAAGCCCTCAAAAGGTTTTGAGAGGATTTTCACAGATGACGACCGCCAAGATTGAACGGATTGCTGTGATCGGCGCGGGCGCGATGGGCAACGGCATCGCCCAAGTCAGCGCCACCAGCGGCTTCCAGACCACTTTGATCGACATCAGCTCTGAGGCGCTCGAACGCGCCAAAGAGAGCATCCGCCAAAGCGTGGAGAAACTCCACAGCAAGGGCAAGCTGGATGAAACCGCCCGTCGCAACGCTTTGGAGGGGATAGTCAGCGGCACGGACTTGAGCCTCGCCGCCCAAGCCGACCTGATCATCGAGGCAGTCAGCGAGGATAAGTCGCTCAAGCTGAAACTGTTCGCCGAGCTGGATGCGCTCGCCAAGCCGAGCGCCCTGATCGCCTCGAACACCTCCTCGATCTCGATCACCAGCCTCGCTGCGGCGACCAAACGCCCCGCTCAGGTCGTCGGGCTGCACTTCATGAATCCCGTGCCGATCATGCCGCTGGTCGAGCTGATTCGCGGCTTGGATACCAGCGCCGAGACAGTCAGCACGGCGCTGGAGGTCTGCCGCGCCATGGGCAAGACGGTTTATGAGGCGAACGACGCGCCCGGCTTCATCTCTAATCGCATCTTAATGCCGATGATCAACGAGGCGATCTACTGCCTGATGGAGGGCGTCGGCACGGCAGAGGCGATTGATGGCGTGATGAAGCTGGGCATGAATCATCCGATGGGTCCGCTGACTCTGGCGGATTTCGTCGGCTTAGACGTCTGCCTCGCCGTCATGGAGGTGCTGCACAGCGAGCTGGGCGAGGATAAATACCGTCCCTGCCCGCTCTTGCGCAAGATGGTGGCGGCGGGTCACTATGGGCGCAAGACGGGGCGCGGATTCTACACTTACCAGTGAAAGGGCGAGACTCTTGCGCGGACTACACTTCGAGACGGCGCTGCAACTGCGCCACGACCTGCCCGAACCGCAGCCGCGCGCCGATGAGGCGCTGCTCAAGCTGCGCTTGGCGGGCATCTGCCACACCGATCTAGAGCTGACGCGCGGCTACATGGGCTTCACAGGCGTGCTCGGTCATGAGTTCGTGGGCGAGACGTTGGCGGATTACGGCAGCTTTGCGGCGGGCACGCGCGTGGTCGGCGAGATCAACATCGCTTGCGGCGCCTGCGATTTTTGCTTGGCGAACATGCCCAGTCAGTGCCGCAATCGGGTCACGCTGGGCATCGACCGCTACGACGGCGTCTTCGCAGAGCGCTTTCGCTTGCCCGTGCGCAATCTGTACGCCGTGCCAGAGACGGTCAGCGATGAGGCGGCGGTCTTCGTGGAGCCGTTGGCGGCGGCGCTGCAGATTCCCGCCCTTGCCCCGATCTCGCCCTCGCAGCGCGTCATTGTGATCGGGGCGGGCAAGCTGGGCTTGTTAGCGGCGCAGGTGCTGCGGCTGCAGGGCTGCGAGCTGATCGTGGTGGCGCGCCAAACGCGCCCGATCCGCCTGCTGGAGCAGTGGCACATCGCCTACGTGGACGCCCGCCGCGCCGATTGGCTGGATCGGATCGGGCGGCACAGCGCGCACGTGGTGGTCGATTGCACGGGCAACGCCGAGGGCTTCGCCAGTGCGCTTCAAATGGTGCGTCCGCGCGGCACGATTGTGCTGAAGAGCACCTACAGCGGCTTGCCCAGCGCCGACCTCTCGCGCATCGTCATCGATGAGATCAAAGTGGTGGGCAGTCGCTGCGGTCCGTTCGGGGCGGCGCTGCGCCTGTTGGAGCAAAACCTGATCGACGTCGAGTCGATGATCGAGGCGGTCTATCCGCTTGCCGACGGACTCGCCGCTTTTGACCATGCCAGCAGCAGCGGCGTGCTGAAAGTCCTGCTGCAACCCTAGAGATTTATGAGGATTCAACCATGCTCTCCGACCTCGCCATAGCGCAACGCGCTACCTTGAAGCACATCCATCAGATCGCCGAGCAGATGGGCTTGACGCCCGACGATCTCGATCTGTACGGCAGCCCGTACGTGGCAAAACTGCGCCTTGAGGCGCTCGAAAAGCTCCGAGAGCGCCCCAACGGACGCTACATCGATGTGACCGCCATCACGCCCACCCCGCTGGGCGAGGGCAAGACCACTACCGCCATCGGCTTGGCGCAAGCCATGCACCACATCGGCAAGCGCGCCATCGTCACGCTGCGGCAGCCCTCGCAAGGTCCGACCTTCGGCATCAAGGGCGGGGCAGCCGGCGGCGGCTACGCGCAAGTCGTGCCGATGGAGACCTTCAACCTGCACCTGACCGGCGACGTCCACGCCGTGAGCGCCGCCAACAACCTGCTCGCCGCCATGCTCGATAACAAGCTGATGCGCGGCAATCCGCTGCGCATCGACCTCGATAGCATCACTTGGAAGCGCGTGGTCGATATCAACGACCGCGCCCTGCGGCGCATCATCATCGGCTTGGGCGGCAAGACTGAAGGCGGCGTGATCCGCGAGACGGGCTTCGATATCGCCGTCGCCAGCGAGGTGATGGCGATCCTCGCCCTGACCACCTCCCTGCGCGACATGCGCGAGCGGCTTGGGCGCATCGTGGTCGCCTTCACGGAGGATAAGCAGCCCGTGACCGCCGAGCAGATCGGCGCGGCGGGCGCTATGACCGTCCTGCTCAAAGAGGCGATCCGTCCGAACTTGCTGCAGACGCTCGAAAATACGCCCGCCCTCGTCCACGCCGGACCGTTTGCCAACATCGCGCACGGCAATAGCAGCATCCTCGCCGATCAGTTCGCCATCAAGTGCGCCGATTACGTCATCACCGAGAGCGGCTTCGGCGCGGACATCGGCGCGGAGAAATTCTTCAACATCAAGTGCCGCTATAGCGGTCTGGCGCCCGATGCGGCTGTGCTGGTGGTGACCGTACGGGCGCTCAAGGCGCACAGCGGACGTTACCGCATCGTCGCCGGCAAGCCGCTGCCGTCCGAGCTGCTGGAGCGCAACGTCGCCGATGTGGAGGCAGGCGCGCCCAACCTGATCAAGCAAATTGAGAACGTCCGTCTGCACGGCGTGACGCCCATCGTGGCGATCAACGCCTTCGAGAGCGATCATCCCGATGAAATCGAGGCGATTCGGCGCATCGCCCTTGAGTGCGGCGCTTTCGGCGCGGCGGTGGCGCGTCACTTCACACAGGGCGGGCGCGGCGCCATCGAGTTGGCGGAGATGGTCGCCCAAGCCGCCCAGACTCCCAGCCAATTCCGCTTCCTCTACGAACTGGAGCAGCCCATCAAGGCGAAGATCGAGACGATTGCCCGTCAAATCTACGGCGCGGCGGCTGTCAGCTACGATCCCCTCGCCGAGCGGCAAATCGCCCTGTACGAGCGGACGGGTTTGGGCAATTTGCCGATCTGCATGGCGAAGACTCACCTCAGCTTGAGCCACGATCCCACCTTGCGCGGCGCGCCCAGCGACTTTACCTTGCCCATCCGCGAGGTGCGCGCCAGCGTGGGCGCCGGCTTCATCTATCCCATCTGCGGCGAGATGCGCACCATGCCCGGCTTGCCCGAACATCCCGCCGCTGAACAGATCGATATCGACGCCGACGGCAACATTGTCGGTCTGTTCTGAACGAAGCGTATCGCGCTTGCAGGGCTTCCTTCGGCAAGCTACAATTCGCCTGAGCTTTGTGAGAGCGGAGATTATTTTTCATTAATCTCTTCTTAACACCGAAAGGAATGTGCCATGCGACGGCATACGCTGTATTTCTTGCTTGGCGTCGCCCTAGTGGTGGTGGGCTGCGCGCCCGCCGCCTCGCCGACGCCAACTGCTACCAGTACTGCCACGCTCACCAATACGCCCGATGCTACTGCCCGCGCTCAGGCAGCGCTGAATGCCACTCAGACGGTCATGGCGCAGCAGGATGCGCTCGCCACCAACATCGCCGCCACCCAGTTCGCCCTCAACCCGCCGACCGCCACGCCCACCAGCACCGAAACGCCTACTCACACGCCCACCGAACCGCCCACCAACACGCCGACTTTCACGCCCACCCGCACGCCGACGCATACCCTCACCCCGACCGATACCGCCACCGCCACCAACACGCCCACCTCTACCCACACCGCCACCGCCACCAACACAGCGACTGCTACCAACACAGCGACTGCTACCAACACGCCCGACCTACAACTGACCGCTCAGTCGCTGGCTGAGATAATCGCTCAGGCGACGCTCAGCGCGCAACCGACCGCCGAGCCCGTCGTCGTGACCGTCGTGGTGACTGCCCCACCTGCCGAAGGCACGCCGCTCATCTTGCCGCCCGCCGATCTGCCGCTCACCCTGACCGCCATCGCTGACTTCGAACTGACTCGCCGCGCCTTCAATGCTACGGCGACGGCTGCCTCCGCTATCACGCTCACGCCGACCCACACGCCCACGGCGACTTTCACAGCGACCGCCCCGCCGACTGCGACGGCGACGGCTACCAACACGCTCACGCCGACCCTGACCCCGACGCCTGACCTGACTCAAACGTTCGCAGCGCGCCTCAGCGCTTCGCAGACCGCCCGCGCCCAAGAGCGCACTCTGGAAGCCATCATCGCCGCCACCGAACTCGCCCTGACGCCGACCGCCACCTTCACAGCCACGCCAACTGCTACCGCCACCAACACCGCCACTTTCACGCCCACACGCACGCCGACCGCCACGTTCACCCTCACCCCGACTGCTACGTTCACGCCTTCGGCAACTTTCACCGCCTCAGCGACCTTCACGGCGAGCCCGACGCACACGCCAACGCTCACCCGCACGCCAACCCTCACCCGTACACCGACGCTGACCCGTACAGTCACGCCGACCCGTACTGTTACGCCGACCCGCACGGCTACGCCCACGCCCAACCTGACCCAGACGCGCGTCGCGCAGCTCGATCTGACCGCCACTCAAGCCGCCTTCGAGGCTGAGATCGAGCCCTTCTTCCGCGAGGCGCGCCTGATCTACGAAAAGTCGATCATCCGCTTGCCGCACGACACGACCGATAACCGCATCAGCTCCTTCGAGCTGACCTGCACGCCCAACTTCATCCTCAGCGCGCGCTTCTACACGCCCTATGAGAATTTCGCGTGGTCGCACGGCGTGATCTTCCGCCGCACCCGCGACCGCGAGTTCCGCCTGATCTTCAACCAAGATGCTCAATACGAGTTTTTGAGCTTCTTCCGCCCGCAAGCCAACGCGCCCTTCACCTTCGAGAGTTTCGAACGCGACACCATCCCTAGCGGCGTCAACCGCAGGCGCAATTCCTCCAATGACCTGCTGCTGATCGTGCGCGGCGAGCTGGCGTTCTTCTACTTGAACAAGCGTCTGGTGGCACAGCTGGATACCTCGCGCTATCAAGGGAGCGGTTGCATCGAGGTCGCCACGGGGCTGTACACGCAAAACGAACGCGATGGCTTCGATACTTTTGTGGAGGAAGTCAAGGTTTGGCGGCTGCCCTTCACCCCTGAGCTGACTCGCACTTTCGATGCCGCCGTCGCCGCCACCCTGACCGCCTTGCCCTTCGAGCAGCGCGTCGGCACAGCTGTGGCAGGCACGCTCACGCCCACCGCGACA
>CALKXH010000073.1 GCA_938005675.1 uncultured Anaerolineae bacterium | reverse complement strand
CCGACAGCGAGCTTGCTCCTAGACCCGAACCTGACGCCGCAAGACCGCGTCCGCATTGCGGAGCAGCTGGGCGTCAACGATCCGTGGCCGATCCAGTACTTGCGCTGGCTGATCGGCGACGACTGGGAGTGGCGCATCCGCGATAACAGCGGCGAGCCGAAGCCCGGCACGCGCTTGGGCATCCTGCGCTTGGATTTTGGTCACTCCTTCGTGGCGAATCGGCGCGTGCTGGACTTGTTCGCCGAGCGGCTGGGCGCCACGCTGGAGCTGGGCATCTCGGCGCTGCTGTTCGCTTTGGCGCTGGGCGTGCCGATTGGGATCATCTCGGCGGTGGTGCGCGGCAGCCTGTTCGATAACAGTATGCGCGTCTTGGCGGTCATCATCAACGCCGTGCCGAACTTCTGGCTGGGCTTGATGCTGATCTTGCTCTTCGGGGTGATCATCAAAGGTCCAGATGGCAGAGGCTTGCTGCCGATGGGCAGCCGCTGCCCAACCACGCTGGAGACCTGCCCGCCTCTGCACGAGCGGCTCAATCACTTGCTGCTGCCGATGATCGTGCTGGGCGGCGGCGGTTTGGCCGGCTACTCGCGCTATCTGCGCGCCTCTATGCTGGATGTGATCGGGCAGGATTACATCCGCACGGCGCGCGCCAAAGGGCTGAAGGATCGGGCGGTCTGGTTTGGGCACGGCGCCCGCAACGCGCTGATCCCGCTCGCTACCTTCCTCGGACCGGCTATCGCAGGCGTGTGGGGTGGCGCCTTCATCACTGAACAGATATTCTCGTGGCCCGGCATCGGCAGGTTGACTTTACAATCGCTCAACGCCCTCGACTACCCGATGATCATGGCTGTGACCGTCTTCTCCGCCGTGGCGACCATTCTGGGCTTCATCATCTCCGACATCCTGTACGCCCTGATCGATCCGCGTATCCGCTTCAACTGAGGACTCTAGCATGGCTGTTCGTACAGGTGTCGTCAAGCTCAAAGATCAAGACGACGAGAAGTATTACGCTGGTCAATCGTTGTTACAGCTGGCGCTGCACCGCCTGCGCCGCGATACCCTCACCCTGATCGCCATGGCGGTGGTGCTGATCCTCGTGCTGTTGGCGATTTTCGCGCCCGTCATCGAGCAGAACATCCTCGGCGTCAGCTACTCGCGCACCGATCCTAACAACGCCTTTTTGCCGCCCGGCGGCACGGCGCGCCTGATCTATCTGCCCGATAACCGCTACCGTTCACAGGGGCTGAACGTGGTGATGATGCACGACCGCGGCGCCGGCGGGCGCGAGGTCGGCGAGGTACATCTCGATCTGCAGTCCCGCCAACTGACCACCAAAGCGGGCATGGCAAACCTCTTGATCGGTCATGCCAGCTTCGGCACGCCCGCTTTCTCGGTCTATCTGGATGACGGAACGCGCCCCTTAGCCGCCAACATCAGGCAGAACACCCTCAGCAGCTTGCTGGAGATTCCCACCGGCAAGCACACGCTGACCTTCAAGCGCGGCACGGGCGCTGAGGCTGAGACGCTGGCTACTCTAGAGGTGGACATCGCGCCCGATACCCTCACGACGGCGGTCTTGTTCGGGCGCCCCGACGGAGCGGGCGAGACGGCTCGGCAAGCGAGAGCTTTCAGCATCAACAGCCGCGATCTCGAGGTTGATACCGCCCGCTTGCACGTGATTCACACCTCAGTCAGCGCGCCGCGCACCGTCAACGTGCGCATCATGGATCAAGTGCGCATCCCAGAGGTCAACTACGGCGAGGACGGTTCGGTCGTGGTGGAGCGCGGCTTGTTCACCACGGGCATCTCGGCGATGGACGCGCGCACTTACGTGCTCGGCACTGACGACCTCGGGCGCGATCACCTGGCGCGGCTGCTCTACGCCGGGCAAATCTCGCTGAGCATCGCTTTCGCCGCCGCGATCATCTCAATTGTGATCGGCGTGACGATTGGCATCGTGGCGGGCTTCTACGGCGGCTTGATCGACGACGTGGTCAACTTGACCATCGCCACGATCAGCTCGCTGCCCACCCTGCTGATCTTGCTGATTCTGGTGGCGCTGCTCAATCCCGGGCCGGAGGTCTTGGTGCTGGTGTTGGGCTTTTTGGGCTGGTTCGGCATCTGCCGCCTGGTGCGCGGCGAGACGCTCTCGATCCGCGCCCGCGAGTACATCGTCAGCGCGCGCGCCATCGGGGCGCCGGTCAGCCGCATCATGTTTGTGCATGTGTTGCCGAACTTGCTCTCGGTGGTGATCGTGGCGTTGGCGCTGGATATCGGCAACCTGATTCTGGTCGAGTCGGCGCTGAGCTTCTTGGGCTTCGGCATCAAGCCGCCGGCTGCCAGCTGGGGCAACATGCTCTCCAACGCCCAGACCTTCTTCACCAAAGGCGTGCATCTGGTCATCTTCCCCGGCTTGATGATCAGCATCACGGTGCTGTGCCTGTACATCATCGGCGATGGCTTGCGCGACGCCTTCGATCCGACCCTGAAGCGCTAGCGCTGCTGTGGTGAGCGCCTCTGAGGACGCTCACCACGCGCTTCGCCGCCCTCAGCGCGCCTTGTAATCGCGGCTGACGCCCGTCAGCTCGTCGAGGCGCGCCATCTCTTCGGCGCTCAGGCGCTCGCCGACCGCGCCGAGCGACTCCTCCAACTGCGCGACCGTGTTCGCCCCGACGATGGGCGCCGTGATGAACGGCAAGCTGAACTGCCACGCCAACGCCATCTGCGCAATGGTCTTGCCGCGCGCCGCGCCCATCTCGCGCAGCGCCTCCAGCACGGCGAAGCCCTGATCGGTCATCCAGCGGGCTGCTCCGCCGCCCCGACTGCCCTCTGGGATGCCGCCCTCGCGCGTGTACTTGCCCGTCAGGAAGCCGCCCGCCAAGGGACTATACGGAATCACGCCGATGCCCTCGTCAAGGCACAGCTGCGCCAATTCAGGCTCCACCTCGCGCCGATTGAGCAGGTGGAAATGCGGCTGAATCGACTCATAACGGGCGAGGTTGTGCTTATCGCTCAGCCAGAGCGCCTTGCACAAGTACCACGCCTTGAAGTTGCTGGCGCCGATGTAGCGCACCTTGCCTTGCCGCACCAGATCGTCAAAGGCGCGCAAGGTCTCCTCTTGCGGGGTATCCCAGTCGGGCCAATGCGCCTGATACAGGTCGATGTAGTCGGTCTGCAGGCGGCGCAGGCTCTGCTCCACAGCCGCCATGATGTGCTGGCGACTCAAACCCTCGCCGTTCGGACCGTCCCACATCCTGCCGCGCACTTTGGTGGCGAGGACGATCTGATCGCGCGGCTTATCTTGCAGCCAGCGCCCGATGATGCTCTCAGCCACGCCGCCCGGATTGCCCTCCGCCCAGCGGCTGTAGATATCGGCGGTATCGATGAAGTTGCCGCCCGCCTCCCAGAAACGATCCAGCACGCTGAGCGAGTCTTCCTCCGAGCTCGTCCAGCGGAAAGTCATCGTGCCCAGACACAACGCGCTGACTTTCAAGCCTGTGCGCCCAAGTTTGCGGTAATCCATTTCAAAAAGACCTCTCTAGTGAGCGTGAACGCCAAAGTTTTTCGAGTATAGCACGGGCAAGGCGTCGCCAATCCGCCTGAAGATGGATTGAGGCTATGAGCTATAATAAGCTTCAGCTGAGAGGGCGCCGCTGTGGATGAGACGAAAACTAAAGAGCTAGGCGATTACCGCATCCTGAATTTGGTGGGCAAGGGCGGCATGGCGCGGGTCTACCGCGCGCAGCACAAGACGACGGGACAAATTGTGGCGGTCAAGCTGCTGCAGCTCTCGCCCGATCTGAACGGCTTGGCGTTCTTCGAGCGCGAGATACGCGCCATGAGCCAGTTGCGGCATCCGTACATCGTGCCGCTGCAAGCTTATCATCTCTCGTCTGAACTCGCCTATCTGGTCATGCCCTACTTCGAAAGCACAGTGGCGGATCGGCTCAGCGTGCGCCTGTACTCGCCTTTAGAAGCCGCCCAAGCCCTCACGCACCTCGCCCACGCGCTGGACTACGCCCACAGTCTCGGTTACATCCACTGCGACCTGAAGCCCTCCAACGTGATGCTAGATGGCAAGGGGCGGCTGTATCTGGCTGATTTCGGCTTGGTCAAATCGATTGGCAGGCGCGCGAACGAGCCGTTTGCCTTCGGCACGCCGCCCTACATGGCGCCGGAGCTGGCGGATGGCTCGGCGGCGGACGTACGCACGGATGTCTACGCGCTGGGCGTGCTGCTGTGCGAGATGCTGAGCGGTCACTGCCCCTTTGAGGCAGAGCGCCTGACCGATTACTTCTATCTGCATCGGCGGGCTATGCCGCCCGCGCCCAGCCAGCTGAATCAAGTGCCGTCCGCCCTCGACGCGGTCGTGCTGAGCGCGCTGAGCAAGTCCCCGGCGGAGCGCCCCCAATCGGCGGGCGAGTTGGCGCGACTCTTTCAGGCGGCGGTGGCGCGTCTGCCTGAGGCGGAGCAGCGTTGGAACGCGCCCATTTGCGAGCGCCCGCCCATCCTGCTGAAGCC
>CALKXH010000072.1 GCA_938005675.1 uncultured Anaerolineae bacterium | reverse complement strand
CTCTATAAAACTTGAATCATTTCTGTAAAAATCTAGTAAAAATCCGCTGTTAGAATGTCGCTATACTATCAAGTCTAGCATAGGCTGTGCAAGAATAAAGAAAATAGATAGTAGCTTCACTGAAAAGGAGTATCGAGCATGGGCGCACCCAAAATTCAAGCAGATTACGACGGCTTAAGCGAAATTGCCAAGCATTTTGCCGCCAAAGCGCAGGACACTAACAGTCTGATTCAGACCGTGCAGCGATGCGTGGATGAGCTACAGCGCGGCGCATGGATCGGGAAAGGTGCCAGCCAGTTCTACGCCGAGATGCAGAATTTAGTCTCGCCGTCGATGCAGCGGCTACGCAGTGCGCTGGACGATGCCAGCAGCGCCACCTTGCGCATTGCCCAAGCTTTGCAACAGCACGAACGCGAGGCAGGAATGCTCTTCTCAGGCGCAGATAGCAGCGGAGCGGGTGTAGTCGGCGCTGCCGTTGGCGCTGCCGTTGGTGCGGCGCTTGGGGCGGCTGGCGCGGGCGGCGTTCTGGGTGGGGTTCAGAATTTCTTCAGAGACCTCATTCAGGGTGGGCGCGATGCGCGTGACGGCTTTACCAAAGCGGTCAACAAAGCGCTTGGCACGGGTTTGGGAGTGGCTTTTGATAAACTCATTGCTCCACGTCTTGTCGATAGAGCCATCAGCTCAAGCCTGCTGAGCAAAGCGGGCATCTCAAACTTCATCAGGAATGGCAGCGATGCCTTCAAAAAGGCGCTAGGCGGCATTGGCGGCGGCGTCTTAGGTGGCGCGGTAGACCTCGTCTTTGCCTACATCAATGGCACGCCGATTGATGGCAACGCGGTGTTTGATCAACTGGTCAGCGGCGGCATTCAGGGCGCCATCGGCATGACGGGCGTCGGAGGGGCTGTCCTCTTGGCAGATGCGGGCATTCAAATTATCGGTCATGGTGCGGCGCAGCTGGCAGCCAACAACGCCGATTGGCTCTCCTACGGCAACCAAGCCCGCGCCGAGAGCATCCGCCAGACAGCGGAGCGTTTCTCCACGGCACTGGACAATTTGAGCCTTGATAATCGCATCGATGGCATTGTGGGCGCTATTCGCAGCGGCGTGCAGCAAGGCGACTTCTTGGCTGCCGTGGGCGGCGTGGCAAAAGAAGTGGGACGGTTTGCCGTGGGCGGCGTGGGCAGCACTGTGGTGGAGGGCGCTATGCTGGCATGGCATACGGGTGCAGGCTTAGCGCAGCGCGCAAGCAGTGCAGTCAGTGGCTTTGTCAGTAGCGCCGGCAATGCTATAGGCAATGTTTGGCGATCTTTGTGGTAACTTTGAGAGCAAGTTTTCAAGACGGAGACCTACTAATGACTAATCCAACAGCCGAGACCCCTGAGCCAGTGCCTGCCATCCTGCTCGATTTGAGCGACTACGAGGTGGTAGCCATTCTGAGGCAGCTGGGCGTGCCGCGTCTGCCCGGCTTCGAGCCGACCGTGACGCTCGATGAGAACGTCGATGCCGCCATCCAGAGCGTTTTGCTGGCGCGCGGCTTGGCAAGAATGACGCCTGAGAACACTGTGGCGATTGAAGACGGTATTTTGGCGATTGTCGGGGCGGGCGCGCTCTTCGGTGCGGCGCTCTCGCTGACCAGCGCCGATGAACAGAATCGGGTTGAGCAGCATTGGTTCTACATCGCGCCGGGCATCACGGTCTATCACAGCGCGATCTTGCCGCGCGTGCAGCGCTTCCAGACCGTGCCGGATGGACTTTCTATGACGGTCATGCTGGCACAACTGATGCAAATTGACCCGAATAGCGCAGCGAAGGTCGAGAGCGAAGGCGCGACCATGCCGCTGAGCGTCTGGGAGCGCATCGTCGAGCTGAATCGGGCGGGGCAACAAGCGCAGCTGGCTGAGGAGCTGACCGAGATAGGCGCGCCCGCCGAGATCGTCGCCGCTGTGACGCAACCCTCGCGCCGTATGGCTGTCTCGATGCTCTATCCGCAGCCCGACGGCACTGTGCAAGCCGACATGCTAGTTGTGCTCGGCACGGCGAATGGCTTCTGGTTGGTGCGCATCGCCGAAGAGAGCGCCGAGATGACGCCTGCCAACAGCCGCGAGTTGCTGGATGCGCTGGCTGACTTGATCACGCTGCGCGCTCGCACCGCCTAAAAAGGCTTTCGATTCGGAAAAAACAGCTCTTGGCATGGCTGAGGGCTGTTTTTTTATGCCGTGTATGGCTACAATTGGTAACCTAACCGTTAGAATTGCTTGTTTGTTTTCGGATGCCGCAATGGGATTTATAACTGCTTCAGGCAAGCTGCGCCTTGCGCCGCTGCGCATTTTCAGGCAGGTACTCAGCGCGCCTGTAATCGGCGTACTCTACCTGCTGGATGTGATCATTGGCAGCCTAGAGCGCCTGATCGGGCATAAGCGGATGCCCTACTTCTTCGTGCTGCCCAACATGCTCATCTTCGTGATCTTCGTGCTGCTGCCGCTGATCTTGAACTTCCTCTTCGCCTTCACGGGCGGCAGCGCCATCGTGCCGGAGAACCGCCCTTGGGTGGGCTGGGGCAACTTCGAGCGCCTCTTCGCCTGTAACAACATCTGGGATATCTCCACGTGCCGCGAGGACGTCTTCTTCATCGCTGTGCGCAACACCTTCCTGTTTGTGATCGTGGAGGTGCCGAGCATCGTGGTCTTATCGCTCTTGGTGGCGTTGGCGCTCAACCGCGATATTCGGCTGCGCGGCTTTTTCCGCAGCGCCTTTTTCTTCCCTGTGCTGCTCTCGCCGGTGGTGGTGGCGCTGATCTGGAAGTGGATGCTGCAGACGCGCGGCGGCTTGATCAACACGCTGCTGGGCTTTTTCGGCATCCAGCCGATTGCCTTCGTCCTCGATGGCAATTGGATGATGTTCTGGTCGATTTTTGTGAGCGTCTGGGCGCAGCTCGGTTTTTATGCTCTGATCTTGCTGGCAGGTCTGCAGGGCATCCCGCCGGTGCTGTATGAGGCGGCTGAGATCGACGGCGCCTCCGAAGTTCAGCGCTTCTGGAAGGTTACCTTACCCTTGTTGCGCCCGACGCTGCTGGTCGTCTTGGTGCTGACCTTGATTCGCGGCGTGCAGATGTTCGATCACGTCTTCGTGCTGACGGGCGGCGGACCCGGCACAGCCACCGTGCTGACCGTGCAGTACATCTACCGCACCGCCTTTGAGCCGCCCAACAATTGGGGCATGGCGGCGGCGGTCTCGCTGATGTTGGCGATTGTGCTCGCCGTGCTGACCGTCATCCAGCTCATTTTGAACAGACGCCAGACTGAGACGCTCTAGGAGGAGAGACGATGGCACAAGCGAGCGCGACTCAGCGCGATACAGCCAACTACCGCTGGTGGGGAACGGAGCTGTTCGCCTTCCTCTTGCGGCGCAAGGGCGGCAAACGCCTGACCCCTGCCGATGTGATCACGTATCTGTTTCTGATCGTCGGCACGGTCGTGATGTTCTTCCCCGTGTTGTGGTTGATCATGTCCTCTTTCAAGCCGATCACCACGCTCTACCAAACGCCGCCGACCTTCTTCCCTTATCACCCGGTCACTGTCCAAGTGGAGGGCTATCCTGAGCCATTGCCGCTCGTGGATGTGCGCCTAGAGGATGGCACGATCAAGCGCATGGCGCGCGTCGGGCGTGTGGTTGGCATCGAGGCGCGCGTGATCGACCTCGACGCGCCCAGCGAGCCGCCCGTGCGCGTCCGCCTTGAAAACATCACGCCCGTGCAGCAGATTCGCTTCGATCTGAGCAACTACACCAACGCCATGGACCGCTTCCCCTTCGGCGTGTACTTGCGCAACAGCGTGGTGATCACCCTCTCGGCAACGGCGCTCACGCTCTTGATCAACAGCATGGCGGCGTACGCGCTCAGCAAGTACCGTTTTCGCGGGCGCAACACCATCTTCCTGCTGATCCTCAGCGCGCTGATGGTGCCTCTGGCTGTGATCATGATCCCGGTCTTCCTTGTGATCAGCCGCGTGGGCATGGCGGGCAGCCTGCTGGGCGTGATCATCCCGCCTGCCGCCACCCCGACGGGCGTCTTTTTGCTGCGTCAATACATGCTGACCATCCCCGATGAACTGCTTGAGGCGGCGCGCATCGATGGCGCCACGGAGTGGCGCATCTATTGGCGCATCGTGATGCCGTTGGCTGCGCCGGCGCTGGCAGTCCTAGCGATCTTCAGCTTCATGTGGCGCTGGAACGACTTTCTGTGGCCCTTGATCGTGCTGGGCGGGCGCAGCGATCTGATGACTTTGCAATTGGGCTTGCAGAGCTTTCAGGGCGAGCTGAACGTCCAGTGGGACTCGCTCCTAGCTATGACGGTGCTCTCGCTGTTGCCGGTCATCTTCGTCTTCGGCATTTTGCAGAAGTACATCACGACGGGCATCGCCTCGACGGGCTTGAAGGGCTGAGTGTACCGCTTTCTGTACCGTCATCTGCTCGCGCGCACGGACGCGGAGTGGATTCACGGCGTGGCGTTGCGCAGTCTCGCCGCAGCGGGCGCCTCTTCGCTCGGACGGGCGTTGCTGCGGCGCTTTTTTGCGCCGCACCTCGACTCAGTCCTGTGCGTAGAGGCGTTTGGGCTATCTTTCGCGCATCCGCTCGGCTTAGCTAGCGGCTTCGATAAAGATGGCTGCGCGCTGAGCAGCCTCGCTGCGCTCGGTTTCAGCTTCATCGAGGTCGGAACGGTCACGCCGCAGCCGCAGGCGGGCAACTCCAAGCCGCGTCTGTTCCGCCTGCTTGAGGATCGCGCCTTGATCAATCGATTGGGCTTCCCTAGCGCGGGCATGGCGCAGGTGGCGCGCAATTTGGCGCGTCGCCCCGCTCTACCGCTCGCCATCAGCTTGGGCAAGAATAAGGAGACGCCCCTCAGCGCCGCCCTGAACGATTACTGCGCCGTCTTGGAGCACCTTTATGCTTACGGCGACGTGTTCGTGGTCAACGTCAGCTCGCCCAACACGCCCGACCTGCGCCGCCTGCAAGATGAAGCCTACCTCGCCGACTTGTTGGCGGGTTTGCAGCACACCATCGCTGCGCAGCGCGCCGCCAAGCCGCTGCTGCTCAAAATCGCGCCCGATTTGAGCTTCGCTGAGATCGAGCGCATCTGTGCGTTGGCGCTGCAGCACAAGGTGGGCGGGATCATCGCCACCAACACCACGCTGGAGCGCCCGCCGAGCTTGCGCAGCGCCGCCGCGCGCGAGAGCGGCGGTCTGAGCGGGGCGCCGCTGCGCGACCGAGCGACGGCTATCGTGCGGCACATTCACAGCGTCACGGAGGGAAAGCTGCCCATTGTAGGCGTGGGCGGCGTCTTCAACGGCTCGGATATTTGGGAGAAACTCCGCGCGGGCGCAACGCTCGTGCAAGCCTACACGGGCTTCATCTACGAAGGTCTAGCGTTTGTGCGGCGCGCCATCGGCGAGCTGCGAAGCATCATGGCGGCTGAAGGCGTGCGCGACCTGCGCGACATCATCGGCAAAGGTCGCTGACGGACGAGCAGTGGGGAATTGCCCGTCCGTCAGGTCTGCTCAGCTCTCTTGTGTTGTGTTCTGAGGCGCATCGGCGGGTTCACCGTGCGGAGTCGTGCCGTTGCCATTGCTGGGCAGTTCAGCCTGTGGCGACTCTGCCTCAGGCGAGCCCTCGGGCAGCTCGATGGTTTGCGTCTCTGGCGCTTGGCTTTCATTGGGCAGCGGCACGCCCCAGCGCTGCGTGAAACCGACCCGACGCTTATCCGGCTCAAGGCGGCTGATGCGCAGCGGCAGCCGATCCCCTTTCTTGACGTAGCTGTACGGCTCTTTGAGCGTGCCATCGCCCATCTCGGTCAGGTGCAGCAAGCCCTCTAAGCCGTCGTCCAGCGCGATGAAAGCGCCGAAATCGACCACGTTGGTGACCGTGCCTTCGACGGATTGCCCCTCGTGGTAGCGATTCATGGCATCCGACCACGGATCGGGCAACAGGCGCTTGCGGCTGAGCGCGATGCGGTTTGTGTTGCGGTCGAGGCTCAGCACGTAGACCTCGATCTCCTCGCCGATGCGCAGCACATCTTTGGGATGATCGACGCGATGCCACGCCAGCTCGCTGACGTGAATCAAGCCGTCGGCGCCGCCCAGGTTCACAAAAGCGCCAAAGTCGCGCAAGCCCGTCACGATGCCCTTGACGACGTCGCCTTCCATCAGCTCGGAGAGCAGCTTCGCCTTCTGCTGGATGCGCCACTCTTTTTGCGCCTCGCGCTCGCTGAAGATCAGGCGACGGCGCGACTGATCGACCTCGATGACCTTCACGCCCAGCTCGCGGCTGTTGGCATTGACCGATTCGCGCCGATCGCCGCCCGCCACGCCTACCGAGAGCAAGTGCGAGGTCGGGATGAAGCCCTCTAGCCGTCTCCAGCGCACCAAGACGCCGCCGCGGTTATGGCCCGTGACGACTACCTCCACCACTTCATCGGTGTTCAGCAGACGGCGCGCCTCTTCCCAATCTTGCTGCTGCAAGCCCTGACTGATCGAGACGATCAGGCTGCCGTCTTGATCGCGCGGGTTGATCACGTAGACGAAGACCGTATCGCCCACCTTCAAGCTTTCGCGCATGGCGGGGTCTAGGCGTTCCAAATCTTGGGCAGGCACGATGCCATCTTGCTTGGCGCCCAAATCGACGATCACGTCGCCCTTGCTATCGATCTGCAAGATGGTCGCGCTGCGAATCTCGCCACGCTCCGGTGGCGTGTAACCGAATGAGGCTTCCAGTAACTCCAGAAATTCCGCCCGTTGTGCCTCTTGTCGCTTCTCCCGCTCAGTTTTGTCCGACATCATACCTTTACTAACCGCCTTACTGAGAAATTGCCCTTGCGAGGTACACAATGTGGAGACATCGCGCAACTTGCGCCGCACGCGTATTTGTCCTGACGATCTGCCATTATGCCCATGCTTACGCTGATTCTATCAAGATCAGCGCCCAACTGCCAAGTGAAAATCTGATGAGATGAACTGAATTTAGAGAGAATTCAGAAATGGGCAAGCTATGTTCTGCTGCGGCGCGCAGACTTGCATTCTGCCTCGCTCGCTGCTAGACTCTGCCCACCAAAGAGGTGAGACAGTGATAAAAGAATTAGCGAGATCAGCGCAACCGATTTTAGAAAGCCCTTACGTGCGGCGCGTGCGACGTAATCACGGCTTGGAACATGCCACGGTGCACGTCTTGGCGCAATACGTGCCGAATCTTTCGGTGGCGGGGCGCTCGGATGTAGACGGCTTCTGGCTGATGGGCGATCTCTCGACCGAGCAGGTGCAGCGCGCCGCTGAGGAGGCACTCCGCCGAATGCGCAACGGCGAACACAAGCTCGCCATCCATCCCAGCTGCGGCACCTCGCTGCTGACCACGGGCGTCATGGTCGGCTTGGCAGCCCTGATGGGCAGCATCGGGGTGCGGCGTGGCGCGCTGCAATATCTCAGCCGCCTGCCCAGCGTGATCTTGCTCTCCATCGTCGCGATCATCTTCTCGCGCCCGCTCGGCTTGCAGCTTCAGGAACATTTCACCACGCTGGGCGATCCGGGCAACTTGCAGATCGTCAGCATCACCCGCCGCGAAGGGCGCGGACTGCGCGGCGGCAAGATCGTCTTCCATCGCGTCCAGACGCGCGAAGCCTAGCCGTTGTGAGCAAAAAGACGCCCGTCTTCTATATCTTTCACGGCGATAATCAGTTCGAGCTGCGCGCTGAGCTGCGCGCCGTGCGCGCGCGCATGGCAGAGGCGGACGGCACGGGCGATCTCAACATCAGCACCTTCGATGGCACGACGGCAAGCGTCGCCGAGGTCATCAGCACGGCGCAAATGCTGCCTTTCCTCGCCGATCGCCGTCTGGTGATCGTCGAGGGCATGTTGACTCACTTAGCGCCCAGAGC
>CALKXH010000071.1 GCA_938005675.1 uncultured Anaerolineae bacterium | reverse complement strand
TTCATCCTGAGCCAGGATCAAACTCTCCGTAAAGTTTGCCCTCGCGGGCAAAACAGCGCCGAAGCGCTGTACGGGGTCTGTGTGTTACCCTTGCTGCTTGTTTACTTGCTGTTTCTTACCACTATTCAGTTGTTAAGGTGCTCAGGGGTTGAAAAACCGACTTGCGTCGGTCACTTCAAAAGCCATCGGCTGCTTGTCGGGCGGCTGTTCGGTCTTTTGAAGTCCCCTCCTCGCGCTTGTTTGCGCTTGATGCCCTCAGTTTACCACACCTTTCCCGCCCGTCAAGGGCGAGTTTTTGAAAGCAGCCATTCAGTTTCAAAAATCTCATTCCGTCCAGCGCCATGCGCCCAAAGTGCGGAAACGATCAGCGGGCTGGCTGATGAATCCCAGCTGAACGCCCTCCAGCCGCGCATCGACGCCATAGTAGTAGATCGGATAGTACAGGATGAGCGCCGCCGCTCTATCGCAGAACAAGCGCTGAAATTCGGCGTAGAGCGCCACGCGCGCGCTGCCATCAGTTGTTTGGCGCGCTGCCTCCAGCAGCTCGCTGATGCGCCGATCATTCAAGCTCCCGAAATTCAAGCCGCCCTCGCTGGGCACTTGCCGCCACAGACTGTACGGGTCGGGATCGGCGCTTGGCGCCAGATCAAGCTCCACCAGTGCCGCCTCGAAGCTGCCGTTCGCCAAGCGCTCGCGGAACGTCACGCGGTCTACCACGACGATGTCCACGCCTAGACCGAGCGCGCGCCACGCCTCCGCCACCGCCTGACCCAACGCCGCCTGAGCCGCGTCGTCGCTCAGGAGCAGCTGAAAGCGATAGCCGACCGAGCTGGGCGGCGGAGCGACCTCAGGCGCGTTCGGGTCGCTCTCAGGCGGCGGCGGCGTGATCTGCACCTGCGCCAAAGCGCGGGCGGCTGCCTCAGGCGCGCTCGGATCGTAGCTTGGGCAATTGATCTCGCGCGCATACGCCCACGAACTCGGCAAAATTGGCGTATTGGCGACCACCGCCCGCTCCGCCATGAACTGCGCCACTAAAGCAGCCCGATCCACGCTGCGCGCGAGCGCCTGCCTGAAGCGCACATCGCGGAAAAACGGCGCCGTCGTGCTTGCCCAGTTGTAGATCACGGCGCCCAGCGCTGGTTTATAAGCCGTGTAGAGCGTCAGCGGCAGCGCCTTGAGCGTCCCGACGACTGCCGATGGCACGTCTGAGAGGCTGTTGACCTCGCCGCGCTCGAAGGCTGCGCGCGCCTCATCCCACGTCGGATAGCACAGCAAGTCCAGCTGGCGCAGCGCGTAGCCCTCAGCCGCCTCCGGACGCGCCGCAAAGGTCGGCGCAGCGCGCAGACGGACTCCGCGCAAACGCGCGCCGTCGCCCAGCAGACGCTCGAACTGATAGGCGCCCGTGCCAATCGGATTCAAATTGAAGGGATGTGTCGCCAAAGCCTGACCCGTGACGCCGCGCAAAGCGTGTTCGGGCAAGATTCCGATGCGCAGATAGTCGGGGAAAGTGGCGAGGGGCTGCGCCAAAGTGAAGCGCACTGTCCGCCCGTCGAGCGCGTCTACCTCGACCGTGCGCCAAAAATCGCGCAGATCGGGCGCGCCGCTGAAGTCCTCCGCCTGCATCAGGCTGATAGTGAAGACCACGTCGGTGCTGGTGAACGGCTCGCCATCGTGCCAGCGCACGTCCTCGCGCAAGGTGAAGACGTACGTCAAGCCGTCGTTAGAGATGCGCGGCGAGCCCGCCGCCAAATTCGGCACGGCGCTACCGTAAGCGTCTGTTTTCATCAGCCCTTCGAAAATCAGGGCAGTCACATCGCGGTCGGCTTGATTGAAGCCCGCCAAGAGCGGATTCAACTTCAGGATGCAGCTCGGCGCGATGAGCGCCTCACGCAGGACGCCCGCCTCCACAGGCGGCAAGGCGATGGCAGGGCGCGCAGGGGCGGCGGTTGCCGTAGGCGGTAACTCAGCGCTGATCAGAGTCGGCGGAAGCGTGGCGCTGGGCAGGGCAATTTGTCGGGTGGAGGTCGGCTTCGGCGCTGGGCTGCTGGGCACTTCCGAGAGGCGCAACGCCACGACAGCGCCCAGCAAGATGACCGCCAGCAGCAGCGCCAGCAGCGGCGCGCGCAATCCGCTTAGCAAAATGACCTACTGTGCCGCCAGCTGGATGACCGCGTTGATCAAAAAGACCGACGCGAGGATGATAGTGAGCTGGAAGAGCGTCTTCTCCAGTCCGCGCCGCGTCTTGGTGATGCCCAAGCCGCCCTCGCCGCCGCCCAGCAAGTTGCCGATGCCGCTGCCCTTCGATTGCAGAATGATCAACACCACCAAAGCTACCGAAATCAGGATTTGGATGATCTGTAAGGCTGTCCTAAGCGCGCCCATGCTGTCAGTGTCCTTTTGCTTGCCAGTTTAGCGTGGGCATTATAGCCGATCCGCTCAGACTTGGCTAGGGCGCTTGCCCTTTTGAGCCTTTGGCGCTAGATTCAGCGCGTGACGCGGCTTGAATCGGCGCTTCAGAGAGATCGCGCATGGCACTTCGGCAGTATCGCTGCATTGTGAATAGCCTCAACATCCGTTCGCAGCCCTCCACGCAGGCGGCGTTCCGAACCGGGCAGACGCTGCGCCGCAACCAAGTCATCACGGTTGAAGACTCGCGTCGCGCTGAGTCGGACGGCTACCTGTGGCTGAATTTTGAGCGCGGATGGTGTGCGGCGCGCTCCCTCGATGGGCGCAGCGTCTTCATGACCGACGGCGTGCCACAGCGCGAGCGTCTGTGGGGCATCAACATCGATCCCAACAATCCGACCGCCAATCCATCGCCCGATCAGCTGCGCGGGCTGGGCTGGGTGCGCTTCGTGCTGCACATCGATAGCCGCCGCGAGCCGCTTGAGCGCGCCCTCGCTTTCTACGACCCGATCATCCGCGCCTACAGTCAGGTCGGCACGCGCATCCTGCTCATCTTGCTGCAAGACACTTTTCTAGGCAACATGCCGTGGGTCAATGGCGACTGGGCGCGCTACGCAGGCGAGTTCGCTGTGCGCGTCGGGCAAATCGCAGCGCGCTATCGCGGGCAGGTGGCAGCCTACCAAATCTGGAACGAGGGCGACGTAGAAGGCGCGCCGACCTCGCATTACGTCAAGCCTGAAGACTACGCCGCGCTGCTGCTGGCAGCCAGCCGAGCCATCGCGCAGGCTGACCCGTCTGCGCTAGTCATCGGCGGCGGCTTGGCGAGCGGCGCAGCCAGCGGCATCGCCTATATGCGCGCCGTGCGAAGCGCGCTGGGCGGCGTTTTGCCCGTCGATGGCATCGCCGTGCATCCCTACGGGCACATCCCGCCTTTCCCGAACGTGGCGCCGTTTCCGAACTACACAGGCTCTCTAGATGGCTTGATGCGCCAATTCACCGACGCCTTCCCCGACAAGCCGATCTGGATCACCGAGATCGGCGTGGCGCGCGTGGACGTGAGCAATCAGAGTTTCTGGGCGCGCATCGCCAACTACATGGATAAAACCATCGACTACTTGCGCGATACCTACACGCACGCGCTCGGCGCTGTGATCTGGTTCGCCTGGAGCGATACGATGGATGAAGCCGGCATCGTCAACGCGCGCGGCGAGCCGAAAAATCCGATCTTCAGCACTTTCTTCGAAAATCTGCACGCCGACTATCCAATTTACGAGCGTCAGAATACGCCTTTCGCCAACAGCATCGCCGTGGCGCACCTCGCCACGGATCGGCTGCCCGACTCAAGCGCGGAAGCCTTCGCCGCGCGCCTGCGCGAGAACGCGCCGAACGTGAACGCGCTCTTGCTGTGGTGCAGCAACGGCACGACGTGGCTGGGCGGCGAAGGCGCCCTCGCCGTGCGCAACGCGACCGATCTCTCGCGCATCGCCGATGCCCTAGTGAGCGCCCGTGTGCGTCTGCACGCATGGCACGGCTTGCAAGGCGCCAATCTGACCGCTGAGGTCAGCCAGATTGTGCAGGCGGCGCTCGCCAACGGCGTGCGCTCGGTCGTGCTAGACCTCGATCCGCAGCGCCTCGCCCTGCGCAACTCCGCGGGCATCCGTGCTTTCATGATCGCTCTGCGGCGCGCCTTACCGTCGGATGTGCGCATTGGAGTCAGCTTCGATGGACGCTCGGCGAATTTTGGCGCGATCAACTTGGCGGAATGGCTGCCCTTCGTGGATAGCTGGCATCCTAAAGTTTGGTACGCCGACTGGAACGGGCGTCCGGCGGCGCTGATCGGGCAGACGCTCAACGCGCTGCGCCCCTATCGCAAGCCGATTGTCATCTTGACTCAATTCGGCGCCGACGGCGATATGCGCGAGGCGGGTCGGGCGGCGCTAGAGCCGCAGCAGGGCGCGGCGGGCATCGCATTTTGGCGGCTCGGCACAGCGAGCGCCTCACAGCTCGCCGCCCTGCGCGGCGTGGCGATGCCGTGGTTGGCGGGCTACAGCCCCACCAGCACGCTCGGCACGGTGGCAGTGCGCACCTCAGCGCCGCTGCGCATCCGCGCTGTGCCGAGCGAACAAGGTGAGATTCTCGGTCAGCTCCTGCCCAACGAGCCCGTCAGCGTGCTAGAGCGCCTCAGCCTGCCGCCCTTCGAGTGGATACGCCATCGGCGGGGCTGGTCAGCGGCGCGCAACACCGCTACGGGCGAAGTCTATTTGGGCTGAGCGAAACTCGGCATTGCCCCACTCAGCATCAGACGCTACAATCAGCCTCACTCACAAATGTAAGGCATTCGTCCAGCTTTTCTGACAAACGCGGCGCGCTGTGTGACGTTATGATCGAAGGTAGCTGAAGTTTTTCAGGAGTGCATACCCATGACTGAGCAATCTGTTTCAAGCGCCCCTGCTGAGCCGACGAGGCGCTCTCTGCTACCTTTGAAAGTGCTGCTCGTCGGGCTGGGCGCTGTAGCTGCTGCAGCTGTGATCACCATCCTCGCCTTCAACGCCCAACGCACAGCGCGCAGCGCGCCGATTGAGATCGAGATGTTCCCGAATCTGACCCTCGTCAGCGAGAGCAAGACCCACAACAGCGACGTGCGCTACTTCTCCACCAGCGCGCCGATTGATGAAGTCTACAACTTTTACGCCACACGGCTGGGCGCTCTGGCTTTTCGCAGCGGCGGCGAGCTGGGCGAGGACGTCACGCGCGGCTGCCGCAAAATCTATCAAGACGAGCCGCCGCGCGACGAACTCGGACGCTATTCCGCTCGTTGTTTCGTGGATAACTCGCAGGGCGACCTGACTCATCGCCTTTTGTTGACAATTGTCTACGACCTTGAGGCGCGCCAAACGCGCCT
This sequence comes from uncultured Anaerolineae bacterium, assembly GCA_938005675.1. GTDB lineage: Bacteria > Chloroflexota > Anaerolineae > Aggregatilineales > UBA2796 > CP2-2F. Next base: position 6,806 of record CALKXH010000071.1, on the reverse strand, counting down.
TGAGATGCGCCGTGACTGGAGCGGCTGAGCAATGGAGACACCTACTACACAAGCGGAGGGACGTCAGGCGGGCGTGCCGCTGTGGATGCCGCTGCTGGGGATGCTCGTGGCGTTGTGCTTCGCCGTCTTGGTTGGCGCGCGCGTCTTCCCGACTTTGGGCGCGCTGCTCTTCCCGCCGCAGCCGCCTTTGCCAACCAGCGGCGAGGTGCGCCTGCTCTTGACCGAGTCCAAAGGCTTGGGCAAGGATGAATGGCTCTACGGCACCGATCTGAACGCTTGCGAAGTCATGCGCTACTACGCCGACGTGCTGGGCGATTGCAAGTACGACTCCTCAGTCAATTGCAAAGTCGGGACGGGCATCGGCATGGATGTGGCAAGCGGCGTGCCGATCCCGGTGGGGCTGTGCATGGGCAAGCAGGTCATCGGCGCTTACAGCGTGACTTGGGCAGTTCAAGTCGCCACCAATTACGTCAAAGACGGACAAACGCACTTCCGCATCACACGGGAAGTCAGCAACTGAGAGCGTGTCATTTAAGAGGATTTCGTACCATGAAGTTCAAGCCGATCTCACCGCGTGTGGATATCCAAGCGCTGGAGCGTGAGCAACTTGAATTCTGGCGCAGCGCACAGGTCTTCAAGCGCACGCTAGAAGGGCGCGAGGGCGCGCCGCGCTACGTCTTCTACGAAGGTCCGCCGACCGCCAACGGCAAGCCGGGCATTCATCACGTCATGGCGCGCGCCTTCAAGGATATCTTCCCGCGCTACCACGTCATGCAGGGCAAGTACGTGCTGCGCAAAGGCGGCTGGGATACGCACGGCTTGCCTGTCGAGATCGAGGTGGAGAAAGAACTCGGCATTGAACACAAGCATCAGATCGAGGCGTACGGCATCGCCGAGTTCAATCGGCGTTGCCGCGAGTCGGTCTTGCGCTACCTTGAAGATTGGGAGGCGCTGACCGAGCGCATGGGCTTTTGGGTCAGCCTTGAGGACGCCTACATCACCTTCAAAAACGAATACATCGAGTCGATCTGGTGGATTCTCAAGCAATTCTGGCAGAAAGGCTTGCTCTATCAGGACTACAAAGTTGTGCCGTATTGCGCCCGTTGCGGCACGCCGCTGAGCAGCCACGAGGTCTCGGACGCTTACGAGGAAGTCGACGATCCGAGCATCTACGTGCGCTTCGCCCTGCGCGATGAGCCGAACACGGCGTTTCTCGTCTGGACGACCACGCCGTGGACGCTGCCGGGCAACGTCGCCCTCGCCGTCGGGCGCGAGGTGGATTACGTCCTGATTGAGACCGAAGCCCAATACGCCAAAGGACAAACCGAGCGCCTGATCCTCGCCAAAGCGCTCTTGTCACAGGTCATGCGCAAGCAAGACTACACCGTCTTGCGCGAGATGAAAGGCGCTGAGCTGCTCGGGGCGCGCTATGTGCCGCTCTTCACCTTCTTGCCCGTCAACCAAGACTACGCCTACGTGGTGGATGGCTCGCACTTCGTCAGCACGGAGGAGGGCACGGGCATCGTTCACATCGCGCCCGCCTTCGGCGCCGACGACATGGAGGTCGCCAAAGCCAACCACTTACCGACCCTGATGACCGTCAATGCGGAGGGCAAGTTCATCGATGCGGTCAGCGATTGGGCGGATATGTGGGTCAAGGATGCCGATCCGCTCATCACTCGCCAGCTCAAAGAGCGCCACATCCTCTTCCGCAGCGAGCGCTATCACCACGCTTATCCATTCTGTTGGCGCTGCAAGACCCCGCTGCTGTACTACGCCCGCGAGACGTGGTACATCCGCACGACTGCTTATCGAGACGAGCTGGTCGCCCTCAACCAGACCATTAACTGGGTGCCAGAACATATCCGCGACGGGCGCTTCGGCATGTGGCTCGCCAACAACCGCGACTGGGCGCTCGGTCGCAACCGCTACTGGGGGACTCCGCTGCCGATCTGGAAGTGCGATAACCCCGAAAGCAACGAGATCGTCTGTGTGGGCAGCTTGGCGGAGCTGAGCGAATACGTTGGGCGCGATCTGAGCGACCTAGACCTGCATCGCCCGTACGTCGACGAGATCACGTGGGCATCTAAGGATGGACTCGGCACGATGCGCCGCGTGCCAGAGCTGATCGACGTCTGGTTCGATAGCGGCGCCATGCCCTACGCTCAGTGGGGTTATCCGCATCGCAATCAGCAGCTCTTCGAGGATCAGTTCCCCGCCGATTACATCTGCGAGGCAATCGATCAGACGCGCGGCTGGTTTTACTCGCTACACGCCATCTCCACGCTCTTGATGAACAGCGTCAGCTACAAGAATGTGATCTGTCTCGGTCACATCCTAGATGGCGAGGGCAAGAAAATGTCCAAGAGCCGCGGCAACGTGGTCGATCCGTGGACGATCATGAATAGGGAAGGCGCCGACGCCGCGCGCTGGTACATGTACACCTCTGCGCCGCCCGGCGATAGCCGCCGCTTCTCCGCCAAGCTGGTGCAGGAAGTCATCAGCGGCTTCTACCTGACGCTCTGGAACACTTACAGCTTCTTCGTCACCTACGCCAACATCGATGATTTCGATCCGAGCGCGCCGCGCCTGCCCGTCGCCGAGCGCGAGGAGCTGGATCGCTGGATCATCGCCGAGCTGAACGCCCTGATCAAGCGCGTCACGCACGCCTACGAGACTTACGACGTGACCGGCTGCACGCGCCCCATCGCCGACTTCGTGGACGATCTGAGCAATTGGTATCTGCGCCGTTCGCGCCGCCGCTTCTGGCAGAGTCAGTGGGATGCCAGCAAGCGCGCCGCCTATGAGACGCTCTACGAGTGCCTCGTGAGCGTCGCCAAGCTCTTGGCGCCCGCCATGCCCTTCCTGAGCGAGGCGATCTACCGTAACTTGGTCGTGCCGTTCGATGCCGAGGCGCCCGATAGCGTGCATCTGACGCGCTGGCTGAGCGCCGACGAGTCGCTGATCGACGAGAAACTGCTCGCTGAGATGCGCCTCGTCAAGCGTTTGGTCAGTCTCGGTCACGCGGCGCGTAACAGCGCCGAGCTGCGCGTGCGCCAACCGCTCTCGGAGGCGGCGTTCGCCGTCCGCACAGCCGACGAAGCCGCCGCCCTGCGCAAATTCGAGGCGACCATCGCCGAAGAGCTGAACGTCAAGGCGGTGCGGCTGCTGGATGAGGCGAGCGCCAGCGGCATGATCAGCTACAGCTTGAATCCGTTGCCTCAGAAATTAGGCAAGCGGCTGGGCGCACAATTCCCAGCAGTGCAGAAACTGCTGCGCGAGGGCGCGCCCGCCCAAGTGACAGCGTGGGCGAAGCAGCTCTTGGCGGGCGAGCCGCTCAGCGTCAGCGTGAACGGCAGCACGATTGAGCTGAGCGCTGAAGAGGTCGAAGTGCGCCGCACCGCCGCCGAAGGTTTCACAGTGGCTGAAGAGAACGGTTACGTGGCGGCGCTGCAGACCACGCTGACCGATGCGCTGATCAAGGAGGGTTTGGCGCGCGAGGTGGTGCGCCGCATCAATCTGATGCGCCGCGACGCTGACTACGCCCTCAACGACACGATTGAGGTCAGCTACGCTGCTACGCCGCGCCTCGCTGAAGCGCTAAGTCTGCATAGCAGCTACATCTGCGATGAGACGCTTGCCGAGCGCTTTGAAGCGGTCGAGCAGCCTGCGGGCGATAAGGTCGAGACGTTCACCTTCGATGGCGAGACGATCACGCTCGGCGTCAAGCGCATTGCGAAAGGTCAGTGAAGTCATCGGGCGGTCGGCGGCGGCTGATCGCCCAACCGAGTGAGACATATGGCTATCTCTCTTGCTCAGCGGGCTTCAGAACCCGTCACACTATCCTTGAACGTGCTGCGGCTGCTGCAGTACGCAGCAAACGTGGCGATTCTGATCGGCGCGCATCTGATCGCCGTCCAAGTTCGGCTGCGCCTGACGTGGGGCAATCCGCTCGGCGCTGAATACGAGGCGCAGCCGCCTCTTTTCTTCCTGATCATCGCCGTGGCGCAGGCGCTCGCTTACTTGTTGGCGAGCTGGGCGGCGCGCACGCCTCTGCGCCGCTGGCTGACCCCGCGCTCGCAGTTCCGCCTCCTGATCTTGGGCATCGGATTGACTGTGCTAGGCACGTTGTGGCTGCTGCCCGATCTCTCGCAGTTGCAGTTGGTCTACTTTGGCGTGGCAGCAGCGGTGGTGGGGGTGGGCGGGATTGTCTTTCCAGCGCGCATCAATCCGCAGCAAGATAGCGGCATCTTTTTCATGCATTTGCAGCGGCTGTGGCAGAATCGAGCGCTGTTGGGCTTGTGGCTGCGCTACAACATCCAAACGCGCTACAGCCAAACCGTGCTGGGCATCTTCTGGATCGTGCTGTTGCCATTGGCGATGAGCGGCGTATTGGCGCTGGCTTTCACGCAATTTTTGCGCATCAGCTATGATGTGCCGTTCATTGTGTTTTTCTTGGCGGGCTTGGTGGTGTGGCAGCTCTTCAGCAGCGGCATCTTCGGCGGCATGAACGCGATTCTGAGCAAGATCGGGTTGATCAATCAGGTCAACTTCCCGCGCGAGATCGCCGTCTTGCTGGTGATCGGCGAGGGCCTGGTGGATTTTTGCTTCACATTCTTGGCGTTCGTGGTGGTCAATGCGCTGAACGGCATTTATCCCAGCGCGACGTGGCTATACTTGCCACCGCTGTTGTTCGTCCTGATCTGCTTCACGCTCGGCTTGATGTTCTTTTTGAGCAGCTTGAGCCTGATGATCCGCGATATTCCGCAGCTGTTCGCAGTGATCATGCAGCTGCTCTTCTACTTGACGCCCATCCTATACCCTGTGCAGAACGTCCCAGAGCAGTTTCGCTTCATCTTCATCATCAATCCGCTGGGCTTGATCGTGCAAGCCTTCCGCGATGTGACGGTTTATGGGCGAGCGCCGGATGCGCTCTCGCTTTACTACCCGCTCGTCGCCGCGCTGACGCTGCTCTACATGGGCTATGCTTATTTCAAGGCAAATGAGTCGCGGCTGGCGGATTTCACATGATCGCGCTTGAGGAACGTTCTCAAACAACGCTTGAAGGCGACAGCGCCCCGATCATCGAGGTGCGCGGAGTCTACAAGCAGTATGTGCGCACGACCTACCGCCCCAGTTTGCGCCACGAGGCGCTCAGTTTGCTGCGCCGTCTCATTCGCAAGCAGACCGTTGCGCAGCCTTTCTACGCCCTGCAAGACGTCAGCTTCAGTGTTGCGCGCGGCGAGAGCGTGGCAATCGTCGGGCGCAACGGCTCAGGTAAAACCACGCTGATCAAGCTGCTCTCTGGCATTATGCGCCCTACGAAGGGCAGTTTGCGCGTGAGGGGACGTTACGCCTCACTGATCGGCTTGCAAGCGGGCTTCATTGGCGAGCTTTCAGGGCGCAAGAACATCTACCTGAACGCAGCCTTTCACGGCGTGATGCCGCGCCAGATCGAGCCGTACGTTGAGGATATCATCGAGTTCGCCGAGCTTCGCCCCTTCATCGATACGCCCGTCAAGCACTACTCCAGCGGGATGAGCGCCCGACTCGGTTTCAGCATCGCCATTCACGTCCTGCCGGAGATCATCTTTCTGGATGAAGTCTTAGCTGTGGGCGATGCCGCCTTCCAGCAGAAGTGCATCGCACATATGTTGAAGCTGCGCGCCGAGGGGCGTACCATCGTCTTTGTCTCGCACGACTCAAGCGCGGTGCGGCTGCTGTGCGAGCGGGCGCTCTGGCTGCACAAGGGGCGTCTGCGCATGGATGGCGAGAGCGACCTCGTCTTAGAAGAATACGAATACTTCATGCAGCACCAACCGCCCGACTCGCAATGAAAGCGATTGCATCGGTTGTGCGCGCGGTGCATAAGCCCAATCGTTGAGCTGTTCAGGAGCGTCGGATGCGAGATTTACACGCCCAGATTCGCAACGCTATCGCCATAAACGACTTAGAGCGCGCCCGCGACTTGCTGCGCCAAGCGCTGCGCGAGTCGCCCGATGCAGAGACGTACTATCTCGCCTCGCAAGTCGCCCTGAGCGACGAGCAGAAACGCGACTTTCTGGGCAAGGCGCTCGAACGCGATCCGTTTCACAAAGAGGCGCGCTACGCCCTCGAACGTTTGAAGCTGCTCTCGCGCTCAGCCATCGAGCCAGCAGACGTTTTCGCTCAGTCGAGCGCGCCGCCCTACAAGGCAAAACCTGAGGCAGGCAGCCTCTACGCAAGCTTCGCGGCTCGCTTGATCGCCCTGCTGATCGATAGCGCAATTCTGTTCGTCATCGGGACGGTCATCGGCTTCATCTACGGCGCGCTGATGCCGCCGCCGACCTCATTGCCTCAATTCCAGCAGCAGACGCTGATCGCCAACCTGCTCGGCTTGGCGATCTCGACGCTTTACTACGTCTACTTCCTGACCAACCGCGACGGGCAGACGCCGGGCAAAGCGGCGATGGGCATTCGCATCGTCAGGCTGGATGGACAGCCTCTGACGGCGTGGGATGCCATCCTGCGCAACGTGATTGGCTACACCATCAGCGCCCTGATCTTCTTGATCGGTTACTTGTGGGTCTTGATAGACGATAAGCGGCAAGGCTGGCACGATAAACTGGCTCGCACGGTCGTGGTGAATGTGAGATGAGCGTTGCGCGCCTCACAGGGCTTGTGAGGCGCGCGCAGTTAACTCACTGAGCGGTGTAGCCGCCGTCAATGGGCAAGGCAACCCCAGTGATGAAAGCTGAGTCATCGCTGACGAGGAAGAGCGCGGCATTCGCCACTGCCTCCAGCGTCACGATGCCGGGCATCGGATT
>CALKXH010000070.1 GCA_938005675.1 uncultured Anaerolineae bacterium | reverse complement strand
TGCGCGATGGCGCTGGCGGCGCATCGCATGGGCGATGACGCTCATCCGAACAATTTCTTTGTCCATTTCAACAAGATTTTGGACTTGCGAGATCATCAAGGGCGCCCGCCGGGCTTGGAATATGGCTTAGAGGAGGATTTGTGGAAAGATTGGGAAAAGTGGCTGCTCGCGCGCGGCTATCAGCCAACGGCGAGGCGATCTAGCAACAAGTACGTCGAATATGCCATCTCGCAGGCGCTGTTGCGCCAAACAGATCGAGATAATCTGTGGCGCCACTTCAACATGCCCTCCCGACCGCTCTCCGAAGATGAGCTGATCGCGCGTTTGCACCGCGAAGCAGACAACAACGCGCCAACTCTCACCCAGCACCTGAAACGCTTGCTCAGGGCGCGCGATGAGCGCTACGAGAGCGTCCTCGATGCCATTCGGGAGCTTTACGAGGATTGGCTGCTCAGCGAGCCGAGCGAACGCCAACGGACGGGCGCTCGCATGGCGCGCAGCACCCTCAGCGCGGGGCTGTACCGCCGTGAGGACTTCTTCACGGGCGAGGTCGCTTACCTGATCTTCCCCTATCAGCCGCGCCACGTGCGCCTAACGAACGCGCGCGTCATCCGCCACGCCGAGCAGCCGCTCGTCGAGGAGCGGAGCGGCTACTTCGAGCCGCTCTGGGATGCGCCCGTCACGCGCGCCGAGCTGGACAACGGCGCCAACTACGAGCTTCGCGGCGGCGGCAATTACCGTCGGCTGAATCTGCCCGCGCGTCCATTTTGGTTGCTGACTCAAGATGACGAAGGCACGCAAATCTTCGCCACATGGCGCAAACGCCCAGAGTTGGGCGTGCCGCTCATCCTGCTCGGTCGCGCCGACCTTGAGAGAGACTTGAAGAGCTTTGAGCATGAGGACATGCTGAGCTACGAAAAGCGCGATTTGCGGAACTTGAACGGCTGGTGTGAGTATCACCTCACCTTGACGAGCGATATCGCCGCGTGGAACAAGGCGAAGGGCGATCAGGCGCTCATACAGGCGCTGCGCCCGCGTCAAAACCTCTCCATCGCCTTGAGCGGCGGTCTGGCTGACCCGCGCGGCGGCGCATGGCTGGTGGGGACGTTGCCCCAAGTGACGGTCTATGCCCTTGAGTCGGAGGCGACGCTGAGCATCAAACAGGCGGGGAGCGACAGGGCAATCCATCAGCTGACCTTGCCGACGGGCGAGGCGCATAACTTGCCCGATCTCGCCGCGGGCAACTACGAACTGCACGTGACTTGCGGCGGCTCAACCAAGACGCGCCCCTTGCGCGTCATCGGTTGGAGAGAGCTGACGCCTACTGACCTGCTGCCCCAAATTTCGACCGACGAGAGCCTCTTCAGCTTGTGGCTTCAGGATACTCAGGAGGACGCAGAGTATGACTGAGAAAAAGTATCTAGCCATTCGCTGCCAAGGGGCGGGCATCGAGACAACTTTGCAGAAATTGCGCCGGTTCATCCGCCAACTCCGCCTCGCTGATCTAGTTCCCGCAGTGATGTACGAAAGAGGCGCGCAATCGCAGCGGCGACGCGAATACTACATCGTCTTAGAGGTACACAGCGAGCTGTTCAATAAGCCGCCCAGACTTGAACAATTCTTCAGGGAGGTACAGATCGGCGAGCCGTTGTGGGATCAATGGCTGCAGGAGAGCGACTTAGGCGAGTGGCTCAGAGAGCCAGAGAGCACTCAGTTTTTTCGCCAAATCGTTCGAAGTAACGCTGTTCGCAAGCCCGCACAACCCGACGATCCCTTCGGGCGCCTCGATCAAGAGCCAGCGCCTGTGGAGTCGGCTGAAGCCTTCAACAAACTGCTCTACTGGCTCTCGGCGCGCGGCAGCGGCACGTGGCAAGCCTTTTGCGATGCCTGCGAGGCGCTCAAGATCGCCGCCAAGCCGCGTCGCGTCTTTCGGCGCTTGCGCCTGCTTGGTCACGCGGAGTACCTCGATCACGGCAAGCGCTGGCAGGTCTGCCCGCCGCGCATGGCTCGCAGCGCCGACGGCAGCTACAGCTATCTGATCGGGCAACGGACGCCATCGATGCTGCAGACCTTGCCGCATCAGCCCGTGCCACAGAGCAACGCGCCCGATCTGATCAAACTCTCGCCCGAATACGCCGCCGATTCCCTCAGCGATCTCGACGTTGTCAGTCTACGCCTCGCCGAGCGCCTGCCGCGTTGGCGCGACTTGCCCCAGCGCTGGCAGAAGGTCAATCTGCCTCATTTACGCTACAGAATTGAGCGCTGGGACGGAAGCGACTTCCGCATCCATGTCGAGCGCCCAGATCGCATCGGCATGTATCGCTACACAGATCAACTCGAACAGCACGTTTTCTACGACGGCTCGGCGCTGCGGCGCGGCGATTGGTACGGGATGCAGTACCTCGCCGAGGCGCACTTGGGCAAGTTCCCGCAGTGCCGCTACAGCAAGGCGCATCACGCCTGCTGGCTGAGTGCGCACCTGCCCGATCTGTACGAGCGGGCGCTCGTGCTTGCCTCAGGCAGGCTGCCTGAGCCGAAGGGGGACGGCTGGTTGTTCACGAACGTCTCAAGCGCGCTGATGGAGGCGCTGCGAGCTCGGCTAGATTTATCGATTCAAGAGGACTGAGCGATGCTTCACGATCTGATTGGCACTTATCTGCGCCTCGATCACATCTACCGCCTGTATGTGAAGAGCGCCTTCCCGATTCGCTACACATGGCTCAACCAAGAGCGCGATCTGCTGCTGCAGCAAGGCGAGAGTCAACTGCTCAGTCAGCCGCCGCTGATCGAGATCACGCCGAACTACCCGTCTTCGGGTCTGAACCTTGAGGCGGTGGCGGATCGCCTGCCCGCCTATAGCGACGTGCGCCACTTGGCGCAAGCGCTGATCCCGTTCGAGCTCTACCAGCATCAATGGCAAGCCGTGCGCGCCGTGCTCGAAGACAAACGCGACATCGTGGTGACAACCGGCACGGGCTCAGGCAAGACCGAGACGTTCCTCTTGCCGCTCTTCGCCGAGCTCGCCCGCGAGTCGGGCAAGTGGCAGGCGGCGCAGCCGACCTCGTCGGAACGGCTGTGGTGGCGGCGCGGCAAGGAGCGCTGCTCGCAGTGGGCGCATATTCAGCGCCCCGCCGCCATGCGCGCCCTGATCCTGTATCCGCTCAACGCGCTGGTGGAAGATCAGCTGCGGCGCTTGCGCCAAGCGCTGGGCACCCGTGAGGTATCGCAATGGCTCAATGAGAAGCGCGGCGGCAATCGCATCACTTTTGGGCGCTACACGGGCATCACGCCGTTGGCGGGCAAGCCGAACAATAAGCGCATCGAGGCGCTGCAAAAGCATCTGAAAGAGGTCGACGCCGCCTACCAGAGCGTCGATAAGGCGATCTGCGAGGAGCGCGTGGACGAGAGCGTCCGTTGGTACTTCCCCAATCCTAAGGGCGGCGAGATGTGGTCGCGCTGGGATATGCAAGAGACGCCACCGGATATCCTGATCACCAACTATTCGATGCTGAACATCATGCTGATGCGCAGCATTGAGGCGCCGATCTTCGAACAGACTCGCCAATGGTTAGCCGCCGATCCTGAGCACGTCTTCCACCTGATCGTCGACGAGCTGCACACCTATCGCGGCACCGCCGGCACGGAGGTCGCTTACATCCTGCGCCTGCTGCTGCAGCGGCTCGGTCTCAGCCCCGACTCGCCCCAGCTGCGCATTCTGACCACGACGGCGAGCCTTGAGGCGAGCGAGAAAGGGCGCAAATTCCTGCGCGAGTTCTTCGGGCGCGATCAGTTCGAGTTCATCGGCGGGGAGGCGCACATGCCGCCTGAAGGCGCTCGCTTGAACTTGCGCGCGCATCGAGCGGCTTTCGCCGACTTTGCGCGGCGCGTCCAAGCCGACCCGCTAGAGCCGATGCAGCCGCCTGAGGTTGAGTCTGAAGCTGTGCAAGCCGCCCTGAACGATCTCGCCACGGCGCTCGGCGAGCCGATCAGCGAGCACAAAGCCGCTGAGCGACTCGGCGCGGCGTTGGATCGGCTCGGCGCAGCCGAGTCGCTGCGCGACGCCGCCCGCCACCAGCTGGGGAGCGTCCGCCCTATCAAAGCGACCGACCTCGATCAAGCCCTCTTCGAGACGCCTTCACAAGACGCGCCCTCGCAGGCGCTGCGTGGCGCGCTCTTGGCGCTGGCGATGGCGCGCCACGACAACCGTCTGCTGCAGCCCGTGCGCGGACACCTGTTCTTTCAAAATGTGCGCGGATTGTGGCTGTGCAGCAATCCGCGCTGCACCGATCCGCACGCCACGCCCACGCCGGAGCGCAAATTTGGCGCGCTGCACACCAACAGTCGGCTCACCTGCACTTGCGGCGCGCGCGTCCTCGATCTGCTGGTCTGCGAGGTGTGCGGCGAGGTTTTCTTGGGCGGCTACAAGCGTCAGCAGAACAACCACTTCTTGCTGACCGCCGATCAGCCCGATATCGAAGGCGTGCCTGATCGCGTGCAAGTCGACCGCAAGCACGGTCAGTACGCCGTCTTCTGGGTCTCCGCAAGCGAGCCGCAAGACAAAGAGTGGAGTCAGAACAAAATCAAGCGAAGCTGGAAACGGGCGACGCTCGATCCGTTCAGCGGTCTGGTGAGCTTTGGGCGCGGCAGAGGCGTGAGCGGCTGGCTTTATAGCATCGAGGATAAACCAGCCGCCAAAGATGAGTCCGCTTACCCCTCGCGCTGCCCGTGTTGCGGCGCTGATTACAGCAGACGCGACAACAACTCTCCCATACGCCCACATCGCACGGGCTTTCAGCGCGTGGCGCAAGTCTTAGCGAGCGCGCTGCTGCGCGAGATACCTGCCCCACCTGAGACGGGGCAAACGTCGCCGCGCAAACTGGTCATCTTCTCAGATAGTCGGCAGGAGGCGGCTAAGCTCGCCGCTGGCATCCAGCGCGATCACTACCGCGATCTGATGCGCACCGCCCTGATTCAAGCCGCCGAGCGCTATTGGGACGATCTGGTTGGCTACATGCGCTATAAAAGGTTGACTGATGCCTCGAGCGAAGACCTACGCCGTAGAAACGCGGCGCTCTACGAGCGAGTCGCGCTGGCGCCCGAGCCTAATGACCTCTGGCGGAGAGACCGTTTCATTGCCACTCACGCAGACCTAGACGGCGAAGCAGGGCGTTGGTTTGGAGGAGAGCCAGCCAGCCATGAGGCGGCGCTCGAAGAATGGTTGCAGTTGCTGGAAACCTATCCGGGAGCCATACGGCTGGAGCGCCTCGCCGCGGCAGCCAGCCTTGAGCTGTTGGCGCTCGGCACGAATCCGGGCGGCATCAGCGCGGAGGTGTTATCCTACGAGGAGCTGAACGGCGATCGCGCGCCATGGTACGATTACTTCGATTGGACAAATCCGCCTTATCGCCCTAAGGGCAGCCTGAGCGACGAACAGCAACGTAATTGGCGCGAAATCCGCAAGCAAGCGCTCGCCGAGATCATGTCCGCCATACTCTTCCCGCACATGGCGCGCACTCTTGAGAACTTGGGCTACGGCACGCTCACCTACCGCAACGGGCGCGATCAAGACAATCTGATAGTCCAAGTGACGCAAGCGGTCATCAGGCAGATGGGCGTGCGCAGACGGCACGTCTACTCTGAGTGGTACTGTAGCGGCGCTGAGAACAAGCTGCCGAGCGAAGCGCGCAAATACATTGAGAAGGTCGGCTTGGAGCCTGAAACCATCGAGGCGCAGCTACAAGGCGCCGACGCCATCGCGCCCGGCATACGCTACGCCTTTCTGAAACCTGAGCAGCTCTATCTGCTGCCCGCTCGCGGTCAGCGCGAGGGCTATCGCTGCCCCGTTTGTAAGGCGTTCTACTTCCACAAGGCGGGCGGCATCTGCCCTGAGTGCCTCGAGCCACTGGAGCGCGGCTCGCTCGACGACACCTTCGATTACTACGCCTATCTCTCGCAGCGCTCAGGCAAGCCTTTCCGCCTGAACGCCGAAGAGCTGACCGGGCAGACCGATAGCGAAATCCGCCCCAAGCGCCAACGCTGGTTTCAAGACGTCTTTCTGGAGGGCGAGATTCCCATCGTGCAAGGCGTGGACTTGCTCAGCGTCACCACCACGATGGAGGCGGGCGTGGATATCGGCGCGCTGCTCGCCGTGATGCTGGCGAACATGCCGCCGCGCCGCCACAACTATCAGCAGCGCGTCGGGCGGGCGGGGCGGCGCGGCACGGGCGTCTCCTTCGCCCTGACGCTCTGCCGCGGACGCAGCCACGACGATTTCTACTATCAGCGCCCAGAGAGCATCACCGGCGATCCGCCGCCCACGCCTTATGTGGACGTCTCCAACGAGACCATCTTCCGCCGCGTCCTGATCAAAGAGGCGCTGCGCTTGGCGTTCATCGGCACGGGCATCGCCCAGCAGTTCGATGGGCGCACCGATAGCGTTCACGGCGAATTCGGCGCAGCCGCCGACTGGGAAACCTACAAGCCTCGCATTCAAGCGTGGCTCTCAGACCCGCACAACGAGCTTGCGCTGCGCGATATCCTCGCCGCGCTGACCGTTCAGACTAAGTGGAGCGCCGATCCCGCCTTCGCCAACGCCCAAATCCGCTACCTGCGCGAAAGCCTGTGCGACGAGGTGAGCGAAATCGCTCAAAGTGAGCGCTATACGCACGAGTATCTGAGCGAACGCCTCGCCAACGCCGCCAAGCTGCCCATGTTCGGCTTCCCGACCCGCGTGCGCAACCTGTATTTGAGCCTCGCCCAGACGCACTGGCAAGACCTACCCAGCGTCGATCGCGACCTCGATATCGCCATCACCCAGTTCGCGCCCGATGCCCAGATCGTCAAGGATAAGCAAATACACATCGCTGTGGGCGTGGTCGGCTTGGCGCCGGGCTCAGACCAGCGCGTTCAAGTCCGCGAGGGCTTCGCGCCGCCCTTCAATCAGCCCAATCCGCGCCTGCTGGGCTTGTGCGAGAACTGCAACGCCCTCGAGGTGCGCAAGAGCGCCGAAAACCAAGATGACAAGCGCTGCTCTGTATGCGGTCAAGAGACGCTGCGCGTGATGGACGCCCGCGAGCCGCAAGGCTTCTTCACCGATGGCAAACCGCACAACTTCAGCGGCAGCTTCGACTGGATGCCGCGCGCCGTGCGCCCGACCGTCGCCTACGATCAAAGCACTGCTGAGCCGCAGTCGCTCGCCAACGTCACCTTCCGCGCCTCGCCGACGACGATCTACACCATTCATGACAACGGCGGCAAGGGCGGCTTCAGCTTCTACAGGACTTCATGGGCTCGCAATAACAATAAGCTGAGACTCGAGCCGCTTTACGTCGCTGAGACCAAGTCAGCCGAATGGAAAGAGAAGCTGCTCGGCGCGCCCAAATGCATCGCGCTGCTCGCTCAGAGCCAAACCGATGCGCTGTTCGTCGGCATTCGAGAGTTCCCCGTCGGCACAGCTGCCGATCCGCAGAAGGTCTGCGGGCGCGCGGCGTGGTATTCGTTCGCCTTCTGGCTGCGCTTGGTGGCGGCGCAATACCTCGATGTGGATATCGCCGAGCTGCGGGCGGGCTTCCGCACCTTCAAATACAACGATCAGCCCGCCGCCGAAGCCTTCCTCGCCGATGCGCTCGAAAACGGCGCCGGCTACAGCAACTATCTCGGTCAGCCTGAGAATTTCCGCTCCTTGCTGGCTCACGCCGAAGACTCAAGCGATCTGACGCAGCGCTGGCTGGCTCACGCCGCCGAGTGCGATACCTCCTGCAACAACTGCCTGCGCGAGTTCAACAACATGCCCTATCACGCCCTGCTGGATTGGCGGCTGGCGCTGGATATGGCGCGCTTGGCAGCCAACATCGACCATCTGAGCTTCGCGGGGCAGTACTGGGAGAGCGCCTGCGCGCCCATCGGCAAAATCCTGCAGACCTTCGGCTACGCGCCCGAACCTGAGCTGTTCGAGGGGTTGCAAGGCTATGTCAAAGATAATGACAATTGTGTAGGCATCGTGGTGCATCCGCTCTGGCAGGAGGAGCATCCGCGCTATCAGGCGGCGAAAGAGGCGGCGGAGAAGAGAGGCTTGGTCGCGCGACCGATCAACCCGTTCATGGCGCTGCGGCGTCCGGGCGAGTACGCCGCCCCACTGACTTGAAAGGCGACGGCGCGCTCCAAACCTCTCTCGGGGCGCGCCGTATCGCGAGTGGTTGCTGTGGCGACGGCGGGATTCGAACCTGCGACCAAGGGCTTATGAGTCCCCTGCTCTGGCCGCTGAGCTACGCCGCCAATCTCATCCCTCTCACCTCTGCTATTATACACAATTCACGCAAATCGGGCAAATCGCGCTGCCAAATGGATGCATTCCAATCGGAGATAAATGGAAGTAGCAACCCGTAGAAGGCCAACGGCCGAAGGGTGATCCGCGCTACGACCACGTATCCGAGCCGCGACCGTCAGGGAGCGGACTCACCCCCTCGCCCGCAGCGCCCCACCATTCGGAACACCCAAACTACCTATTTTCAGCGCGCTAATGTACAATGGGGCGCGCTGAGATTCCGTCCTTATAGCCGGAACCAAGCGCACAGACCGCATCACCGCATGGAGATGGGAAGGATGATCGTCAATGGCATAGCCTATCGCACGGTGTGGATGGAAGGCCCAACGGTGT
>CALKXH010000069.1 GCA_938005675.1 uncultured Anaerolineae bacterium | reverse complement strand
GGCGTCGCCGTCGGAATCTCAGTTGGCGTCTCAGTCGGCAGGAGGATCACCTCAACGGTCGGGGTCGCCGTCGGCGCTTCGGTCGGCACGACGGGCGTCTCAGTCGGCGGGAGGATCACCTCAACGGTCGGCGTCGCCGTCGGCGCTTCGGTCGGCACGATGGGCGTCTCAGTCGGCATGAGGATCACCTCAACGGTCGGCGTCGCCGTCGGCGCTTCAGTCGGCACGACGGGCGTCTCAGTCGGCAGGATGATCACCTCAAGCGTTGGCGTCGGCTCAGGCGTGGGCGTCTCAGGCGGGAGGGTCGGCTCAGGCGTGAAGGTGAAGGTCGGGATGGGCGTGGGCGTCTCGGTCGGGGTGGGCGTGATGGTGGGCGTGGGCGTCTCGGTTGCGCCGGGGACGGTCGCCACGACGCCGATGATCTCGAGGAAGGCGACGTTGTTAGTCTCGTCGGATTCGGTCACGACGTTGCCGCTATCGGCGATGATGGTCAGCTGCTGAGAGCCTTGCAGCGAGAAGACGATATCGAAGCGCAGCATCTCTTCTTGCCCCGGCTCTAAGGCGTTGATGGTTGGCTGCGTGACGGCGACTCCGTTGGGCTGCCGCACTGTGACGAGGAAGACGGGCGCCGTCGCCGAGCCTTGGTTGCGCACGGTGACCATCACCACCAGTTGCCCGCTGAGCGAGATGGGGTCTAGCACGACGGTGGTGCGGTCTGCTTCAGCGCGGCTGATGATCAAATCGGGCAGGAGGGGCGTGGGCGTGATAGTGGGCGTGGCGGAAGGCGTCTCGGTCGGCAAGGTGACGCCGGGCGGCGGCGTGAGCGAGGGCGTCGGGCTGGGCGGCGCGGTCGGCGGCAAGGCGAGGGCGGTCTGGGTGGCGAAAATGGCGGTCGAGGTCAGCTGACCGATGGTGATCGGACCCTCAGTGGGCGGCACGAAAGGCGTGGGCGTCAGGGTGGGCAGCACAATCACGGGGATAGTGCTGGTGGGCGTCGGGAAGAAGAGGGTCGGCAACGGCGTGAAGGTCGGCAGAATGACGACCTGCGTGCCGGGCAGGACGGTCGGCGAGGGCGGCGCGGGCACGACGGCGACCGTGTTGCAGACGCCCAACTGGGTCACAAAGCTGGCGCTGACCCAACCGACTTGCTCAGCGGCGATGACTTGCAGCCACGAGCGCTCTAGATTCGTGCCGACTACGGGCAGCTCAGCGCCCAGCGCGAGGTTGCCGATGCTGGGATAGTTCGTGCCGGGTCCGGTGCGGATATTCAGCCCGTTGACGTTGACGCGGGCGCGGCAAGTCAGGTCGGATGTGGGGGTGCGGTTGGGCGGTGGCGCCGTGAAGGCGGGGCGCGTCACTTGCTGCTGAGTCTGGCGGACGATCAGCGTGATGCGCTTGGGATTGCCGCGCGTATTGCCGCGAAATGCCGTCACCTCAATGATGTTCTGCCCAAGCGTGACGGGCGTCCATGAGAGCAGGCTCTCCAAAGGCGAGATGCCAGCTGGATCGGGCGCGGCGATGGCGTCGACGATCAAGCCGTTGGCGCGCATCTCCACGCGCGTGACGCCGATGCGGTCTGTGGCGCGCACCGAAACTTGGACAGCCGTCTGAACCACCACCTCGCTGTTATCGGCGGGCGCGAGGATTTCCACCTCCGGCACGTCGCTGAGGGCGACGCTCGTGGGCGTGACGGGCGGCGGCGTGGCGGTGGCTTGCGGCTCGGAGGGCGTGAGGTTGCACGCCAGCGCCGCCAACGCCAGCATCAGCGGCACAAGGACAACGCGCACAGACAGGATACGCTTGCGGTGTGGCATGTCCCGAACATCCTTTGCAACAGATCGATCTTGACTCTTGAACAGTCTAGATCAAGGGCTATGAAGCGTCAAATATTGCCGCCCTACGCTTGATCTACGCTGCAAAAGGCAACGGGCGCTCGCACGAGCGCCCGCTGCTTCAGGAGGTGCTGCTGAAGGACATGCCTGCGTTAATCGCCCGCTGCAGGCGCAGCCGCCGCCTTGGCGGCTTTGCCGTTGGTCGGCGCGATCACGGTCGGATCGCCCAGCACGTACTCTGGGTAGCTGACCATGCCGTGCTCGTAAGCGTCCAAGCCCATCTTCTCGCCTTCCTCCGACACGCGCAAGCCGACCGTCGCCTTGATGAGGGCGAACATGATCGCGCTGGAGAGCAAGACGAAGCCGCCCGCCGCCACAATGCCGATGATCTGCGAGATCAGCTGCGCCGCGCCGCCGCCGTGCAATAGCCCCGTCTGCCCGTGGAAGAGCCCGACCGCCAAAGTCCCCCAGACGCCGGCGAAGCCGTGCACGGGCACCGCGCCGACCGCATCGTCGATCTGCAGGCGCTCCAGCAGCAGCGTGCCGAGATACATGATCACGCCGCCAATCGCGCCGATGATGATCGCCTCCGTAGGCGTGACGAAAGCGCACGGCGCTGTGATCGCCACCAAGCCCGCCAAAGCGCCGTTCAACATGGGCGGCAATTGCGGCTTGCCAACGGCGATCCAGTTGATGAACAAGCCCGCCGCCGCGCCCGCCGCCGCCGCCAAATTGGTGGTGACCGTGATCAAGCCAATGGCGGCGCCATCCGCGTTCAGCTGCGAGCCGGGATTGAAGCCGAACCAGCCGAACCACAGGATGAAGACGCCCAAAGTCGCCGCCGTCATGTTGTGACCGACCATCGGCTTAGCGTCCTTGCCGAAGCGCCCCAAGCGCGGACCGAGGAAGATGGCGCCCATCAAGCCGATCCACGCGCCGGTGGAATGCACGACCGTCGAGCCGGCGAAGTCGGTGAAGGGCGTCTCCAAGCTGGCGAGCCAACCGCCGCCCCAAATCCAATGCCCCACCACCGGATAGATCACGGCGCTGACGATCAGGCTGTAGAGCAGATAGCCGCGAAACTCAGTGCGCCCGCCCATCGCGCCGGAGGCAATCGTCGCCGCCGTGCCCGCGAAGACCAGCTGGAAGAAGAAGAAGGCGTAGGTCGGCACGGTCAAGCCGGGATAGGTCTCTGGGATGCCGCTGAGGAAGAACCACTCCGTGCCGAAGAACGCGTTGCCAGCGCCGAACATGATGCCGAAACCAATCGCGCCGAACATGATCGAGGCGGCGGCGAAGTCGAACAGGTTCTTCATCATGATGTTGACGACGTGCTTCACGCTGACGAAGCCCGCCTCTAGCAGGGCGAAGCCCGCCTGCATGAAGAAGACCAGAAAAGCGGCGATCAGCAGCCAGACGGTATCCAGATTCGCCTCAAAGCGGGCGAGCCGCGCTGCCAGATCGTCCTCTTGGGCGCTGAGCTTGCCCATCTCAGGTGCGTCGAGCTGGCTGGTCGGCGCGCTCAGCGCTGGCTCAACCGCCCGCTGATCGGCGCTGGCGGGCGCGACCGCCGCCTTGCTCAGCAAGAAGGCGAGCGCAAAAGCGACCAGCGCCATCAGAGCAGTCCGCGTAGTGATGTGACGTTTCTTGAGCATTTCGATTTTCCCCTGTGTCTGATGCCCATAGAGTTAGCCATAGACCGCACACAGGATAGAAAATCGATCCGCCTTGCGAAAGGTACGCTTTGGCTGAATTTTTGAGGCGCGTCTCTCGGCACTTTTGCCGACTTGGGTCAATTGTCCAAAGCCGCTCGGCGCAAAATGCCGAGAAAAGACGCCTCGCCCTCGTACAAGTTGCCCAGAGCGTCTAGCGCACGCCCCACACCGTCACGATGTTATCCAACCAGCTGCCGCCGACGAGGATGTAGCGCCCATCCGGCGACCACGCCACCGCAGTCACCCAAGTTGGACTCTGCCAAGTGTGCAGCAGCGCGCCCGTCCGCCCGTCCAGGACGCGCAAGACGCGCCCGCCCTCGCTGAACAGCAGGTAGCGCCCATCCGGCGACCACGTTAAGCTTCCGACGAACAGGTCAGGTTGATAGGTGGCGAGCGGAGCGTAAGTCGCGGCGTCCCACAAGCGCAGGACTTTATCTTTGCCGAAGGAGGCGAAAAGGCGCCCATCCGGCGACCACGCCACTTCCCACACGCCGTCGCCGTGATCGGTCAGACTGACCAAGCGCGCGCCCGTCTGAGCATCCCAGACCTCAAGCGTTGCCTCGCCCGTGAGCAGATAGCGCCCGTCGGGCGACCACGCCAGACAAATGCCTTTGCCTATCCGACGCACCACCTCGCCCGTCTGAGCATCCAGCAGGCTGACTGTCCAGTCTTTACGCCCAACGCAAAGTGCGATCAGGCGCCCATTCGGCGACCACCGCGCCCCGCAGTTGCTCCCGATGTCTGCCTCCCAGAGCAAGACGCCGCTCTGCACCTCCCAGACATAGGTTCTACTGGTTATACTATCAGACGCAGCCATCACACGCTGACCATCAGGCGACCATGCAACGGAAACGGCGCTGTAGTCCCTGCCATTGGGCAGCGCGAGGCGACGCGCCGCTGTGAAAGTATCCCACACATACAGACCGCTATCCGTCCCCAGCGCTGCCGCCTTCCCATCAGGCGACCAAGCCAGATCGTAGAGCGAAAAATGCTCTTCCGACCTGCCGAGCACCCGGTCACCCTCGACGTCTTCTGTCCACAACACGCCGCTTCTCCAAGCAGAGACGCGCGTCCCGTCCAGCGTCCAAGCGGTTTCATCAGCCGCGACAACACCTCGCACTTCACCGCTGTCGATGCTTAAGAGAGAAGCATGGTACTCATCGGAGGTCAGCAAGTGCTTTCCGTCAGGCGTCCACATCAACTTGTATACGCCCGACCGTCTGAACTCACCCACACACTTGCCTGTTTGCGCCTCCCACACGCCGACATATCGGCTGTTGGAGGCAGCGATGTACTGCCCATCGGCTGACCACGCTACTGCCTTGTAGAAGCGATAGGTCGTGATCAAGCGCGCCGAGACGCCCGTCTCAACCTCCCACACGCGCAGATGCTCTGAGGCTGCTGCAAGATAGCGGCTATCCGGCGACCATGCCAGCCCCGACGCCTCACAACAATCTATCATGCTGCGCACGCGCCTGCCCGTCTCAGCTTCCCACAGGCGCACGGTGCGATCGAGGCTGCTCGCCGCGATGTAGCGCCCGTCGGGCGACCACGCCACGGCGAGAACCCCCGCTGTGTGTCCCACGAGCGTCCGCAGTGGCTCGCCCGTCTCAACCGACCAAGTTTGCAGGGCGTTATCGGGCGCTCTAGTCACGATGAATCGCCCGTCCGGCGACCACGCCATCAAGCCGAATAGATCGCTTGAACGGATGAGCAAGCGCGCGTTCTGCAACGTCTCTGCATCGTACAGCCAGACGCCGATTGAGGTCATCACGGCGAGCGTCTTGCCATCAGGCGCGTAGTGCATATCCTTGATCTCGCCGCGCCCGTAGCTACGCAGCACCACCACCTGATCGAAGGTCTCGGCTGTGATGGGCGGCGGGGGCGTCGGCGTGCCGTCGGCGCGGACGCGCAGGAGCGGCTCAGGTCGGGCGGGATCGAGCGGATTGACGAAAAAGGCGAGCGTGATGAGGAGTCCGATGGCGCCAATCAGAAAGGCGGCGCGCCGCACAGCACGCCAACTGTGGCGATTTGGCATAACAACCTCACTCACTGACTTCGTTCGAGCTCGATTGTAGCAAGAATCGCGCTCCCCCGCCAATACGCCTAGCCAACGCGCCCTGTATGAGGGGACGGGCGCGCTCAATCGGCTATCGGCTCGTCTTCTGAGGGCGGGCTGCTCAGCGGCGTCTGGCTCAGGCGGAGAGCGACCCGCTGAATGTCGAAGTCCAAGACGTGGTAGCCGAGCGCTTCCAAGAGTTCATCCGGACGCCCAGTCCCGCTGGGAGTGCTGTACAGATCGGCGTAGAGCGCGCCATCGGCGCCGATCTCAAGCGAGCGGATCAGCGGCTTGAGGTCGTACGCCTTCTCGCGGCGCGTGCGCAAGAGCTGCGGCTGCGCCATCAGCGCCGCGACGCGCTCCGCCATGCCCGCCACCGCCTCAGCCGCCGAGTCGGGGCGCGGCGCGATGCGAAAGACCGCGCTCTCAACGAGAGTCTGCAGGGCGGGCGCGCGCAGCGGCACCTCCTCCACTTTCAGGACGGGCAAGTCGGGCGGGCTGACCGCCATCAGGCGCTCCGCCAAGCCTTCGAGCGGCTCCGGGCGCTCCAGCCAAATATCGAGCAGCTCGCATTCGCTGGTCAAGCCGAGCGGCAGCGGCGATGCCAGCTGCAGGCGCGGGCGCGCGTTGAAGCCCTGCGTGTAGGCGAGCGCCAACTGCGCCCGCCGTAGGATGCGCTCCCACGTCTTGGCGAGATCGAGATGCCCGATGAACTTGAGCGCCCCGCGCTTGGCGAACGTGATGCGCAAACGCTGCACGGGCTGCCCCGTCGGACGCTCGCTCATGCTCAATGGATGACCGCCAACGCCTTGCCGACCTTCTCAAAGGCGCTGAGCGCCTGCTCAAGGTCGGATTGGCTGTGCATGGCGCTGTTCATCACGCGGATGCGCGCCTTGCCCTGCGGCACGGTCGGATAGCCAATCGCCATGGCGAAGACGCCCTCCTCGAAGAGTTGGCGGCTGAACTGCTGCGCGAGGGGCGCCTCGCCCAGCATGACCGGCACGATGGGCGTCTGGGAGAAGCCGACATCGAAGCCGAGCGTCTGCATCTCGCGGCGGAAGAACTCGGCGTTGTGCCAGAGGCGCTCCACCAGCTCGGTGCTATCCTCAAGGATATCCAACGCGGCGAGGCACGCCGCCACATCCGGCACGGTCATGGCGCTGCTGAACAGGAACGGACGCGCCCGTTGGCGCAGCCACTCGATGATGATCGGGCTGCCCGCCACCACGCCGCCCACCACGCCGAACGCCTTGCTCAGCGTGCCGACCTCGATATCGACTTTGCCGTGCAAATTGAAGTGATCGACGATGCCGCGTCCGCCGTGACCCAGCACGCCCTCGCCGTGCGCATCATCGACCATCAGCAGGATGTCGTGCTGGCGCGCCAACTCGTAAATCTCAGGCAGCGGCGCGATGTCGCCATCCATGCTGAAGACGCCGTCGGTGACGATCAGGCGGCGCGTCTCCGCCGTGAAGGGCGTCGTCTCGATTTTGTGGCGCAGGTCGTCCACGTCGGCGTGTTTGTAGCGCACGATCTCGGCGCGGCTCAGGCGCGCGCCATCGATGATGCTGGCGTGGTTCAGCTCGTCGCTGAAGATGATATCGCCCTTGCCGACTAAAGCGGGGATGGTCGCTAGGTTGGCGTTGAAGCCGCTCTGAAAGGTGATGGCTGCCTCCACGCCTTTGAAGGCGGCGAGGCGGCGCTCCAGCTCGACGTGCAAGTCCATCGTGCCGGCGATGCTGCGCACCGCCGCCGGTCCGACGCCGTGCGTGTACATGGCGCGCTCAGCGGCGGCGATCAGGCGCGGGTCGCTCGCCAAGCCCAGATAGTTGTTGGTGCAGAAGTTCAGCACGCGCCGCCCATCGATGCTGATCCACGCCCCCTGCGCCGACTCAATCGTGCGGATGGTGTTGTACAAGCCCTGCTCGTGCAGCGCGGCTAACTCGCGTTCGATCCAAGCTGTTTTGGTGGACATATCTCCAAGCGCTCTCGCAAAAATTGCCTATTTTCGATGGCTAGTATTCTAGCAGCGCTGAGCGAGTCTGTCAGGAGCAGAGGACGTTCAGTTTGTGAGCGTGTCGTCGGGATCGCTCGAATCGTCGGGCGCGCTCTCGCCGAAGAGGACGAAGATCAGCAAGCCCGCCGAGGCGATCAAAAAGCTGCCGATCAAGCCCGCCGTCTGCCATGGACCGAGCGTCGGGCGTTGATCGAGCAGCGGTGAGTTCGAGCCGAAGCCCAGCACATCCGCCAAGCCGATGGCCGTCGCCAGCACCACGCCGGTCATGCTCAGGCGCACGCCGATCTTCTGGGCGAGGTTGTGGCGCGTGTTCGGATAGTAGCGCGCTTGCACAAAGATGAACGCGCCGAACATCAAGATCGAGAAGCCCACCAAGATGGTCAGCATTTGCAGCACGCCCACGCCGGGACTCGCCTCCAGCCCGATGGCGCTGGGGAACAAGCCGATGAAGGTGATCACGCCGCCCAGCAGCGCCACCGCAATGCCCAATTGTGCGAACTTCTGCGAGTTATCCATGCGCCCTTCGGCAAATTCAGTTCCGCGCGGGCAGAGTATACCACAGCCACCGCCACTTCAGGCTCAAGCGGCGCGCAGACTTGTGTTATAATCGGGCAAAGTGCGCAGGCGTTGGAAATAACTCATGAAGCTCGTCCGCATCCTGATCCTTGACTCGGAAATCAGCTTCGCCGTGCCGATCAAGCAGGCTCTGGAGGGCGTCGGGCGCTACCGCGTGAACGTCTTCGCCAGCAGCCAAGCCGCCTTGGAGCTGTTGGCGCGCGAGCCGCAAGATTTCGCCATCGTGGACGTCTCAGTTGAGAAGGCGGGCTTGCTGCACCTGATCGAGACGCTGCGCCGCCTGCATCCCCAGCTGACCATCATCGTCAGTCGCCGCGCCGATCAGCCGCCGCCCTTCCCCCCAGAGACCGAGTCGCTGCCTACCTTGATCAAGCCCTACCTCGCCCGCCAACTGGACGCCCTGATCTGCCAGCACCTCGCGCCCGCCCAACCCGATCAGGCTTTCCTGCGCGCCATCGAGAGCCTCGCCGAGGGCAGCACCACGCTGATGCTCTCCGATCTGCCCGCCCGCCCCGCCGAGCCGCCCTTGCCGCCCGACGCCACCCTCAAAGCCCTGATCAGTGGGACGCAGCCCGTCGCGCTGCCCGCTCAGACCCCCGCCGAGCCGCCCGCGCCTCAGACGCTCCTCGCCGCCCAAGTCGCCCTTGAGAGCGCCGCCGATGACTCCGTGCCGTTAGAGGCGATGGCGGAGCATCTCGCTGAGGCAGCCCAAAGCGTGCCGCCGCAAGCTCGCCCCGCTTGGATCGCGCCCGATCAGAGCGCCGACCTCGAACAGACCCTCAGCCACGCTCTGCACGAGACCGCTCAGCTGATCGCACAGCCGCAGCCATCCGCCCAGTCGCGCGCTGCCGATCCCATCGCTGCCCTCGCCCTGCGCTTCATGCAGCTGACCATCGACTCAGCCGTCAAAGCCGCTTTCCTGACCCAAGGCGACGAGCTGATCGCCCTCGCCGCCAGCGGCGACCTCGACGAGACCCTCCGCGCGCTCGTCCTGCGCGAGATCGGGCGGCTGTGGACGAGCTCCGTCAACGCGCCGAGCGTCTTCCGCCCCTTACAGGTCAACCCTGAGACCCTCTACTTGCTCTATTCCACGCGCACCGTCGAATCTTTGACTCTCTCGCTGCTCTTCCACGGCGACGCCTCGATGCGCACTATTCGGCAAGTCGCGCGCCAACTCCACGAGGCGATGGCGCGCGTCCCCGCTGAGCCGCCTCAAGACGACGCCTCGTCTGAGGCGCCTCAAGATGCGCCGCCCGAAGCCGCTCAGACCCTCCCCTCACGCCCGACCGACTTGCGCCCGCCACAGGGCTTGCGTGAGGCAACCGCCGTCAAAGCTGAGCCAGCTCCGCCACCGCTCGTCTTCACCTTAGCGCTCCTGCCCGCCGCGCCGCCCCTCAGCGACGACCTCGCCGCGCTCCTGCCGCGCTACTTTGAGGAAGCCGCCGACGCCGCTTGGCGCGTAGAGGGCGTCGAGGTGCAGCCGACGCACGTCAGCCTGCAGGTGAGCGTGCCGCCTGAGGTCACGCCCGCCGCCGCCGCCGAGCGCCTGATCCGCGAGACGACCGCCCGCGCCGCCCAAGAATCGCTCTGGCTGGATGCCTGCTACATCATCACCCCGGCGCGCAGCCTGACTCAGCGCGAGTTGGCGGAGCTGGCTGAGTACGCCCGCCTTGTGCACGGCGAGGCGCGCTGACACAATCAAAAAGCGCGCCCTCAACGTGGCGCGCCGCTGTGCTTCAGCTGGGGGACCTGGACTCGAACCAAGACTAACGGGGCCAGAACCCGTCGTTCTGCCGATTAAACTATCCCCCACTCTGCCAGTAGCATAGCACACTTTGTCGGCGTGCGCAAGTGTCGATTTTGCGCTATGCTAAGCGCACGCACAGGAGAGCCGAGCCTTGCCCGACTTCGTCATCGATTACTACGACCACGTCCGCGATGCTGAGCCCGCGATCGCCGCGTGGCAGAGCGCTTTCGAAGGGCGCTTCCGCATCGATGAGCGCGCCCTGCGCAGCCTCGCCCTGACCGACGGTCCGTACCGCCCCGGCGAGCATTTCGTGGCGCGCCGCGCCGATCAAGTCATCGGCTTCGCCTTCACGCAGCTGGTTCAGCAGCCCAATGCGCCCCTCCACGCCTGCCTGTGCGCGCTGGGCGTGGCGCGCCCCTTTTGGCGGCGCGGAGTCGGGCGCGCGCTGCTCAACACAGCCTGCGAGTCGCTCGCCCAAGCGGGCGCGCGGCAAGTCAGGCTCGGCGGACACTTGCCGCGTTTCTTCCCCGGCGTGCCGCGCAGCCTGCCCGCCGCCGCCGACTTCTTCGCCGTACACGGCTTCTTGATCGATAGCGCCGCGCCCGTCTGCGACCTGATCCAAGACCTGAGCGCCTATCGCACGCCGCCCGACGTCGCCCAGCACATCCAGCGCTGCGGCGCGGACATCCGCGCGGCGACGCCCGCCGACCATGCCGACATCCTCGCCTTCCACGCCCGCGAATTTCCCAACTGGCAGCCGGAGTACGCGCACGTGCTGGACATCGGCGATGGCGACGATATCCTGATCGCTCGCGATCGACGCGATGGGAGTCTGATCGGCAGCCTAATCCTTTTCACGCCGCGCTCTCAGCCGATGCGCGGCGATGTGCTGTGGTGGGCGGAGCTGGGCGAGCCGCTCGGCGCCCTCTCAGCCGTCGGCGTGAGCGCGGCGGCGCGCGGGCGCGGAATCGGCGTCGCTTTGGTCGGGCGCGGCACGGAGCTGCTCCAAGCGCGCGGCGTCCGCATCGCCCACATCGGCTGGACGAACATCCCCGAATTCTACGTCAAAGTCGGCTACCACATCTGGGAGTTTTTTGAGGTCGGAGGGCGAAATTTGCCGTGAGCTCAGGCACGGATTGGGACACACTTGAGGCGCTGTGGCAAAAAGTCTTGGCGGCGGCTCTGCTCGGCACGGAGCGGCAACCCTTCGCCCCGCCACAGGCGGAGGGCGCGCTCGGCGCGCTGCTCAGCCAACTCGACCCGTCCGATCCTGAGGGCGCGCTGCTGAGCGCTGCGACTGCGCTCGCTTACATGCGGCGGGCAGGACGTTTGCCGCTCGCGCCGTTCGGACGCGCCTTGCCGCCGCCCTGCCCGCCCGACTCGCAGCCCGTCGCGCCTGAGCCCGTCGCCGCCTTGCTCAAGAACCTCGCCAACTCCCCTGAGCTGATGGGCGAGTGGCTGCGCCTCGTTTTTGCGCGCGGTTGGCGCGCGCCAGAGCTGTACATCGCGGAGCTGCTCAACCAGAGCGCCTCCGTTGAGCCGGTGCTGGGCGCGCTGGTGGCGGGCGTGCGCGGACGCTGGCTGGCGGCTCTGATGGGCGGCAAGTGGACGTACGCCGCCTTTCAGCTGGATGACGACTCGGCGTGGCGGACGGGCGCGCCCGTCACGCGCAGGACTTATCTGGGCGCGCTGCGCCTGAGCGATCCTGAGCGGGCGCGGCAGCTCCTTGAAGCGACGTGGGCGCGCGAATCAGCTGAGCAGCGCGTCGCCTTGCTGGAGGCGCTCACTTATAAGCTCTCCGAGGCTGATCTGCCCTTCCTGAACGCCGTGGCGCAGACCGACCGCGCGCTCAGCGTCCGCGAGAGGGCGGCTGATCTGATCGAGCGCCTGCTGCAGCGCCCATCCGCCCTTGCTGAACGCGAGCGAGCCGCCCTGAAGCTCTTCAGGCTTGCCCGCGCGTGGCAGCCTGAGGAGTTCGAACTGCTGATGCGCTGCGATCACGACTGGTCGGCGGCTTTCAGCGCGCGCTTCGCCGAGTCCTTGCCGCATTTCCTGTCTGTGCAAATGCCGCTCCACGACGCAAGGCAGGTCGCCTCGGATGTGCCTGCGCGCTTCGAGCAAGTCTTCAGATGCCTGCATCCGCAAGCCATCGCGCGCGCCGAAGAAGCGCTGAAGGCGCTTGAGTCACAGAGGAATATAGCGCGCTACATCCAGCGCTGGCGCTTGATCCTGCATCTGCGCGCCAAGCTGCACGAGGCGCTCTAAGGGCGCGCCGTCCCAAAGACGCCTCGCTCGCCCGTCAGCAGGGCGATGCAGCGCCGCCAACTCGCCGCCGCCGCTTGGCTGAGCGGCTCAGCGCTGTGCTCGGCTTGAAAACTGCGCTGAAACGCCTCCAGCTCGGCTTGCAGGCGCGCCCAGACCGTCCGCTGATGATCGAGCAAGCGCGCGGCGTTGGCTTGGCTCAGGGCGGGCAGGATCAGGCGCAGATGCGGCAAGCACAAGCCCTCTGAGGCGCGCCACGCCGCCTCGAAGGTCGGCTCGTTCAGATGCTTGGCGAAGGTCTCGGCGCACAACTGCTCGCGCTCGGCGAGGGCTTGGCAGGCGGGGCAGAGGCTGCGCGGCGCGAGGCGCTCCGCCGTGCGCCGCCCCGATTCGCTCTCAGCTGCTACCTCACGCACCTCCAACAGCGCCGAACGAAACAAGACGGCGGCGCTGAGCGCCCCGCCCGCGATCTCGGTCAGTTGCCAGCTGTGCCAGTTGCACAAGCCGCGTCCGCTGCGCATCAAGCGATGTGCCTCAGGGTCGGTGCTGTACTCGTAGAGCAGGCTATCGAGGTAGCGCCGTGCATCCTGCAAAGCGAGGCGGCACACGGCGCAGCCCGTCTGGGCGAAGGCTTCGATCAAATCGTAGTAGGTGAACGAGCGCATAGGGAGAGTATAGCGCGCTTTTGAGCCTCGATGAACTTGACTCGCCTACAGCGCCTGACTATACTCAACCTGTGCAGCTCAATCCTAACTCTGTGAGGCGCTAAACGCCATGACGAACTCTGAAAACAACCCGCAGGAGACGTTCGCCTTCAGCCCTGACTTTCTGGAACTGCTGCGTTGCCCTGTGGCTGTCCACTACACGGATCGGGGCGACGATCCGGGCAAGTTGCGCCTCGTGCGCGGCTGTTGGCTGGTCTGCGACGATTCGGGCTACAAGTATCCGATTGTAGACGGCATCCCGCGCATGATGGTCGAGATCGGCGAGCGCTACAAGGACGTACCTGAAGATCAGCTGCCCGTGCCGCCGCCTGAGGCGTGATCGTCCGCCTGTATGCGCCGTCTCGCCCGCGCGGTGATATTGCTGGTCTGCGTGATCGGGTTGGGCGGTTGCAGCGCCGCCCTAGAGCCGATCATCCCGACGCCGCGCCCGACGCCTACGCCCCTGCCCACCTCAACGCCGACGCTGACGCCGCCCCTCAGTCCAACGCCCAGCCCAACGCCCGCGCGGACGTTGCCGCCGAGCATCAGCCCGACGCCGCTGCTCGGCTTCGTGCCGACTCGCCCCTCCGAGCTGCCCAGCGCCACCGTTCCGAACTTGCCGATTGGCATGGTGCGCGTGGAGTACTTCACGACCGATGCGACTTCGGCTGCGGCGGGCGACGTGATCACGCTCTATTGGGCGGTGCAAGGCGCCGACCTCGCCACCATCTACCGCCTCGAAGGCGAGAGCGCCCCTTTTGAACGCGGACAGGCGTGGCGCGTGCCGCGCAGCGGCTCGTTGCGCGCAGCGGTGCGCCCCAACCCCGATGGCATCGCGCGCTTCGCGCTGGTGGTCAGCAACGGCGTGGAAGAGATCGCCCAAGAGCTGCAGATTGTGGCGAGCTGCTCAGAGGAATGGTTCTTTCAGCCTCCGCCTACCGATGCAGGCTGCCCGACCGCGCCCGCCACAGCCAGTCTCGCCGTCTATCAGCCCTTCGAGCGCGGCGCGCTGTTTTGGATCGCCGAAGGGCGCATCATCTACGCCCTCTTCAACGATGGACGCGCCCCCGCTTGGCTCTCGCTCTCGGATGAGTACCGCGACGGCGAGCCTGAGAGCGATCCGAGCTTGAGTCCACCCGAAGGACTGCAGCAGCCCGTGCGCGGCTTCGGCTTGGCGTGGCGCAGCCGCGAGACTTTGCGTCAGCGGCTGGGCTGGGCGACCGCCCCTGAGAGCGCCTTCGAGACTCAGCTGCAGCGCGGGGCAAGCGCCCTCTTCCTGCGCGACCGCGACGGCAAGGTCGTCGGGCTGTACGGCGAGGGCGAGCGTTGGCGCTAAGCGTGCGCCCGCGCCGCTAAGACCGCCGTATGCGCATCCAGAATCCCGCCGCCCTGAGCCGCCTCCGACCAGTGCGGCAAGATGACGGCGGTCGCGCGCAGCAGCGCACGGATCGCCCCGGCGCTCAAGCGCGGATTCGCCTCCAGCATCTGCGCCACGACCGACGTGGCAATCGCCGCCGCCACCGAGGTGCCCTCGACGTGCTGATGCCGCGCGTCGATCAGCTTGTACTTGTGGATGCGCGCCTGCAACGCCGCCCATTGTCCGTGCGTATCGAGGGCGCAGGGCAGATCGCCGCGCTTCAGATCGGCGCAGCCCGCCGCAAGGATCGCCTCCGCCTCGGCGGGCGTGCGGGCGCTCAACAGCGGCGCTAACCAACGCGCCTCGCGCGCCATCGTCGAGTAGGGCAAGATCGGCGCGGCGATCCAGCGGGCTGCCGTCACGATTTCAGGCTTGAGCATCCCGTCGTAGGCGATCCCGTAATTGTGCGGGTAGAGCTGCCAGCGCGCCAGATCGATGCTGTTGCCGTCGTCCACCCCGCCGACGGTCAGCGCCTCAGGCGCGCTGGCGGGCGGCAGGAGCTGCTGCGTGCCGCCGTTGCCCGCCGCGCAGATCGTCAGCACATTCTCGGCGTACAGGGCGCGGATGGCGGCGTGCAGCGGATGATCCGGATCGTCAGAGGGGAAATCTCCGCCGACCGAGATGCTGCACAAGCGCACGTCGTAGGCGCGATGATTCTCGATCAGCCACAGCAAGCCGCGCAGAATGTCGTGTTCTTTGATGTTGCCGCGAAAGTCGCTGACCTTGATCAGCACCAGCTGAGCGCCGTGCGCCAAGCCGCGGTATCTGCCCTCTGAGCTGCTGCCGTCGCCGCAGGCGATCACGCTGGTCATTTGCCCGTGCCAGCTCAGCTGGTGGTCGTGGAAAAAGCGCTCGCCGCTAATGACGCGCCGCGTGAGGGCATCCACGTGGGCGAGGATGCGCCCGCGTAAATCTGGGTGCGGGTAGAAGCCCGAATCGAGGAAGGCGATCACCACGCCGCGCCCAGAGAGCTCGGTTGAGGCGCCCAGCCGCGCCTGAATCGGCAAGACCTGCGGACTCTCGCCCGTGTAGGGGAAATTGACTGTGAACAAAGGGCGCTCGGCTTTCAGGGCGTGGCGCGACGTCTGCCGCGCCACAAGGGCTCACAGGCGCACGATGCGCGCACGGCTGGCGTGTCCGTTCGCCGTGACGGGCGCCGTGGCGTTGCGCGTATCCACGATCAGGCGGCTGTGTTCGGCGATCCAGGCGAAGTCGTACGCGGTGTGATCGGTCACGATCACGACGCAATCGGCGCTCTGCAGCCACTCGGCGCTCAACGCGACGCTCTCCATGCGCTTGTCGTGCTCAAGGCGCAGGCTGGGCACGTGCGGATCGTGGTAACTGACCTGCGCGCCGCGCTCGATCAGCAGCTGGATGATATCGAGGGCGGGCGACTCGCGCACATCGTCCACATCGCGCTTGTAGGCAGCGCCCAGCACAGCGATTTTCGCGCCGCGCACGGCTTTGGCGTCGTCGTTGAGGGCATCCGCCACTTTGCTCACCACGTAGCGCGGCATCGAGGTGTTCACTTCGCTCGCCAGCTCGATGAAGCGCGCCGTGTAGTTGAGCGTCTTCAGCTTCCAGCTCAGATAGAGTGGATCAATCGGGATGCAGTGACCGCCAATGCCCGGCCCGGGATAGAAGGACATGAAGCCGAACGGCTTGGTGGCAGCCGCGCGGATGACCTCCCAGACGTCCACGCCGAGCTTGTCGCACATCAGCGCCATCTCGTTGACCAAGCCGATGTTCACGGCGCGGAAAGTGTTCTCTAGCAGCTTGACCATCTCGGCGGCGCGCGCCGAGCTGACCGGCACCACCTGCTCGGCGACGGTGGCGTAGTAGGCACAGGCGACCTCGCGGCACGCCTCGCTGTAGCCGCCCACGACCTTGGGCGTGTTGCGCACGCCGTAGTGCTTGTTGCCCGGATCGATGCGCTCAGGCGAGAAAGCCACGAAGACGTCCTCGCCGGGCTGCAAGCCGACTTGGCGCATCTGCGGCACGAGAATCTCTTCGGTGGTGCCGGGATAAGTGGTGCTCTCCAGCACGACCAGCATCCCGACGTGGCTGATGGCGGCGACCGACTCCGTCGCGCTGATCACGAAAGACATATCCGGGTCTTTGGTCTTGCGCAGGGGCGTCGGCACGCAGATGCTGACGATATCGGCTTGGCGCAGCGACTCGTAGTCGGCTGAGGCGCTGAACGTGCCGCGCGCCCGAATTTCGGCGATGTCGGCGCTCGGCACGTCGGCGATGTAGCTCTCGCCGTTGTTGAGCCGATCAACCTTGCGCTGATCGAGGTCGATGCCGATGACCTTGAAGCCCGCCTGAGCGAAGGCGACCGCCAACGGCAAGCCGACGTAGCCCAGCCCAATGATTCCGATCACAGCCGAGCGGCTGTTGATGCGTTCGAGGAGTTGTTGTTTGTACATGAAGCTCTGCTCTCCTTTTTGCGAGCGGCTCGATTATAGCACAGTCAGGCGGCGGGGTATCGCACATTGGCAAAGCGCCCATAAAGCGACAAGCAAAGCGTAAGCCGCTTGACAGAGCGCCCGACTTGATATCCAATAGGGCAACCGTCGGCAAGAGATAAGGAGAGTCGCCATGACTGCCCTCTCCCGCAAGTCTAACCCCGTCTTCTGGCAGGAGATCACCCATCAGCAGCGCGCCGCGCCGCGCCGCACGCTACTTGGCAAAATCGTGCCGCCCCTGTTCCTCTTGGCGATTCTGATCGGCGTGCCGCTGAGCCTGAGCGATCCTGTCATCGCCTTCCGCCACAGCCGCGATTTCGCCTTAGTCTCGATCTGGGTTGTTCACGCGCTGGTGGCGGTGCGCTGCATCATCGCGGGCGCCAATACGGTCAGCCGCGAGCACGTGGCGCAAACGTGGGACTCGCTCGTGCTGACTGGCATCAGCGCGCGGCAGATTCTGCTGGGCAAATGGTTCGCCGCCTTGCGGCGCGCCGCCCCGTGGATTCTAGCGCTTGGCACGGTGCGCCTCGCCATGTTGCCCGTGCTGATGATGGCGGTGCTGCATCGCTTCGCCTATTTCACCTTTCGGCGCTACAGCTACAGCTACGCCTACGACGATCCCGTCCTGCCGACGGTGGAGTGGTTGCCGTGGGCGACTTTCGCCGCCGTGATCCTGACTGTGATCATCACGCTGGCTGAGGCGGCTTGCTGCACCATGCTGGGCATCTTCGCCAGCACTGCTTTCAAACGGGGCGGCTTGGCGGGCGTGATAGCCTTCGCCATTCGTTTCGCGCCGGTGGCGATCTTCGCGGGCTTCACGCGCTACGAGCTGGGCGCTGCCTCGTACCGTTGGTATCGCTTCGCGCCCTTCGCCTTCGCCGATGGCGGCACCTCGCCGCTGTACATGCTGATCTTGCCGCTCATCCCTTGGACGCGCGGCAGGCACGTGGAGGCGCTCGGCACTTACGGCGGAGTTTTGCTGATGCTAGTCGGCGCGACGGCGATAGCTTTCCTGTTGACGCTGTGGCTGATGCGCAGGAGCGGCGCGCTGGCGGCGGGGCGCGAGGCTGAGCCGTCACGGGCGACGGAAAGTGATCTCGCTCGCTCGAATCCAGCCCGAAAGGGGCGCGCCTACGGCGCGGACGAGGTAAAAGTCGCCCCGAACGCCTGACTCGACGTAGCCCTCGCTCGGACCGAACAGGATGGCTAACTCGGTGTTGGGCGGCGCGACTCCGTTCAGAACGCCCGAAAAGACGTCGGGCTGTGACCAGAAGTAGCCGTTGCGCAGCGTCCAAGCTTGCAAGGGGACGTCGGGCGGGGCGTCGGTGGGCGTGGGCGGCGCGAAGAAGCGCTCAGGCAGCAGGTCGCAGGCGCTCAGCCACAGGCTGATCAGCAGCGCGAGGGCTATCAGCCACTTGCTTGAGCGTGCTACAATCATAAAGACGTCCTTTCGCAATCTGAGTGAGTCGGTGAGCGAGGCGATGAGGCGTTTACGCCGCTTGATTATACTCATCAGCTTGTGTCTGAGCGCGCTGAGCGGCTCGCTCGCTAACGCCGCGCCCGATTCGTCGCGCTACGACGTCTTCTTGCGCGGGCAGAGCCTCACCTTTGTGGATGTGCGCACGGCGCTCGGCACGTCGGTGAGCATCAATGGCGATAGGCACACGCTGATCGGGGATGGCGTGCTGTTCCGCGCGGCGGATACGGCGGATCCGCTGGTGGCGCTGCCCAACGGCGATATCGTCTTGCATCCGTACATCCCGCGCTCCAACGATCAGCTCGTCACGCATTGGGTCGCCTCCGCCAACGGCAAGTGGCTGGCTTGGGCGTTCACCATGCGCACCGAGCGCGGCACGATCAGCGATCTGTTCGTGGTGGAGGGCTTGATCGGCGAGAATCGCATGGCGCTGCACACCACCTCCACGCGCGGATTGGGCGTCTTGCCGTTGGCGGTCAGCGAGGATGGCGCGTACGTCTTCTACACGCGCCGAGTCGACCTCTTCGAGGCATTGCCGCCCGTCCTCGACCTGCCCGTCGAGAGCGTCCTGCGTTTGCACGTCGAGAGCGGCGAGGCGCTCGCCTTGCCCGACTCGCCCGCTTGCCCCTGCCTGATGGCGTTCTCGTCGGATGCGCGGCGCGCCCTGCGCCTCGCTACCGCTGAGGACGGGATAACGGTCAGCCTGATCGAGCTGAACGGGCTGATCGAGCAGCCGATTGGCGCTCTGCGCGGCTACGAGCGCCCGCACTATCCCGTCTTTGCGCCCGACGGCAAAAAGGCGCTCTTCAGGCTCAGCCGCAGCAGCGGACGCACGCGCTCGGCGCTCGCCCTCGCCGATTTCACCGCCCGCGAAGCCCGCCTGCTCAGCGAGAGCCTCCCAGAGCCGTTGCGACCGTCGGCGATCACGGCGCGCGGCGATAGCGCCCTGCTGCTCAGCCTGAACGACTTCGGCACCTTCAAAATCGCCCTCGCCGATGGCGCCATCGTTCGCGTCTCAGCCGAGAGCTATCTCGGAACGCTGCGATGAGCTGGTCGCGCCGTCGTTTCTTGCTCGCCGCGCTCCTAGTGGCGGCTTGCCGCCCTGAGCGCGCCGCCCCGACCGCCTATCGGCGCGGCATGGCGCCTCCGCCCACTGAGACGCCGCCTCGCGCCGCCCCGCTCGCCGCGACCGTGCCGCCCCTGCCACAGAGCGTCCCGATCACGCCGCTCGCGCGCCTGTACGAGAAATCTTTTCGCGGCACGCCCGCCCTGCGCGAGACTGAGCGCTGGACGCTCCGCATTGACGGCTTGGTGGCAGAGCCGCTGCAGATCGATCTGGCTGAGCTGCGCGCCGCGCCGCAGCAGAGCGCGCTGCGCACCTTGCAATGCATCAGCAACCCGGTCGGCGGCGGCTTGATCGGCACGCTGGACTGGCAGGGCGTGCCATTGGCGCCTTTTTTGGCCCGCGCCAAGCCCCTGCCCAGCGCGCGCTACGCCCTCTTTGAGGCAGCCGATGGCTACACCACCTCTGTGGCGCTCGATTGGCTCACCCAGCCCGACGTCCTGCTGATCACAGGCGCCAACGGCGAGGCGTTGCCGCCGCGCCATGGCTTTCCGCTGCGCATCCTCATCCCCGGTCTGTACGGACAGAAACAACCGAAGTGGCTCACGCGCATCACGCTCGCCGCTGAGGATCGGCTGGGCTACTGGGAGAATTCGGCGCGCGGCTGGTCGAACGTGGCGGCGGTCAAGACCAACAGCGCCTTTCGGCAGCCCGCCACCAACAAACTGCCCTTCGCCGCCCCGATTTTGCTGGAAGGCTACGCCTTCGGCGGCGAGCGGGCTATCGTGAGCGTTGAGGTGAGCGCCGAGCGCGCCGACTCAGGGCGGCAGCCGACCGCGTGGCGCGCCGCCCAGCTGATCGCGCCGCCCAGCCCCCTCGCCTGGACGTGGTGGCGCTACCTGTGGACGCCGCCGGAGGTCGGCTTGTACCGCTTGGCGGTGCGCGCCACCGACTCAAGCGGCTTCGTGCAGAGTTTGCTCTCCAACAGCCTGATCGGCGCGCCCTTCCCCGACGGCACGGACGCCATCCACGCCGTCAGCCTGCGCCTGCACACTGACTAGGGCTGCTCGATGGGCAATTTGCCCACATCGCCGTAGGTGAACTCGATTTGGCGTATCCAGACCCAGCCGTAGCGCCGCGTCTCGCGGTCGCGCAAGCGCACCCACTGCGCATCAGCCGTGCGCGCGAAGGCTTCGTAATCCACGCTGAAGAACTCGGTGAAGTAAGTCGCTTCATTGCTGGGCGCGTTGTGCACGAAGCAGCGCCGCACCGTCTTGAAGACCGTCAAGCCGTGCACTGAGCCGCTGGCATACGGGTTGAAGGCGCCGCTCGTGCCATCGAGGGCGCGAATGAGCACGCGGTAATCCTCCGTGCTGCTGAGCTGAGGCAGGGCGATGCGCACTTCCTCGCCTTCGGCGCTGGCGAAGGCGAACGCCTCGCGCAGTCCTTCGCGGGCGTACAGCTCCAGCGCCGCGGGCAGGAAGTTGAAGGGCGCGCGCGTGGGCAGCGCACCAGAGAGGTCTCACAGGGCGGCGAGGCGCTCCTGAAGGGCGGCGCGCGCCTGCTGCAGCTCAGCGAGCTTGGCGCGCTCCTTCGCCACGACCTCCGGCTTGGCGCGGCTGACGAATTGCTCGTTCGCCAGCATCTTCTCGGTCTTCTCGATCTGTGCGCTGAGGGCTGCCAGCTCTTTGGCAAGGCGCTCGCGCTCGGCAGCGAGATCGACCATGCCCGCCAACGGCAAGTAGAGCGTCACCTCGCCGCTGACCACGGCGGCGGCTTGCTCAGGCGCGCCGCCGCTGAGCGGCTCAAGGCGCTCGACGTTGCACAGGCGCGCGAACAGCTCCGTGTGAGCCAGCAAGAGCGGGGTGAAGGCGCCGCCCTCAACGAGCGCGCTCAGGCGCTTGGCAGGCTCGACCTTGTACTCGGCGCGCACGTTGCGCACCTTGACGATCAGGTCGCGCAGGAGGTCCATCTGCCCTTCGGCGCTCTCATCGATGTAGCGCGCGTCCGACTCGGGCCAGCGGGCGAGGATCAGCGGCTGATCGGGCTGCTTATCGGGCAGGTAGCTCCAAATTTCCTCAGTGATGTAGGGCATGTACGGATGCAGCAGCCGCAAGACGCTCTCCAAAACGTGCAGCAGGACGGCGCGCGTCTGCGCTTTGGCATCGGAGGCGGCGCCGTAGAGGGCGTTCTTGCTGCTCTCAACGTACCAATCGGCGAATTCATCCCACAGGAAATCGCGGATTTGCCGACCCGCCTCGCCATAGAGGTAGTTATCGAAGAGGCGCTGCACATTGCCGATCAGCTTGTTCAGGCGGCTGAGAATCCAGCGGCTGGGCAGATCGAGCGTCTGCGGGGCGGGCAAAGGTTGCGGCGCATAGCCCTCGCCGAGGTTGGTCAGCACGAAGCGCGCGATCTGCCAGAGCTTGTTGCCGAAGTTGCGCCCGTACTCGATCTGGCGCTCGCCTAGGTTCAGATCGTTGCCGGGCGTGCCGCCGGTCAGCAGGGTGAAGCGCAGGGCATCGGTGCTGTATGTGCGCATGGCGTCGCGCGGATCGATGACGTTGCCTTTGGTCTTGCTCATCTTCTCGCCGTGTTCATCGCGCACCAAGCCGTGCAAGTAGACCGTGTGGAAGGGCGGCTTCTCGGTGAACCAGACGCCCAGCATGATCATGCGCGCCACCCAGAAGAACAGGATGTCGTAGCCGGTTTCAAGGACGTCGGTC
The DNA here is from genome assembly GCA_938005675.1 of uncultured Anaerolineae bacterium. Taxonomy (GTDB): domain Bacteria; phylum Chloroflexota; class Anaerolineae; order Aggregatilineales; family UBA2796; genus CP2-2F. The sequence goes on along the minus strand of CALKXH010000069.1, from coordinate 24,393 downwards.
GGGTAGAAGCGCTGGAAGTCGGGCGTGTTATCGGGCCAGCCGAGCGTGCTGAAGGGCCACAAGCCGCTGCTGAACCACGTATCCAGCACGTCGGGGTCTTGAGTCAGGTTCGGATCGGTCAAGTCCTCGCGCGAGACGTAGAAGTTGCCTTGCGCGTCGTACCAGACGGGGATGCGATGTCCCCACCAGAGTTGGCGGCTGATGCACCAATCCTTGATGTTCTCCAGCCAGTTGAAGTAGATTTTCTCGAAGCGCTCTGGCACGATCGTGATCTGTCCGCTGCGCACGGCGGCGATGGCGCGCTCTGCCAGCGGCGCCATGCGCACGAACCACTGCTCGCTCAGCAGCGGCTCGATGATCTCGCCGCCGCGCGCGGCGCGCGGGGTGACGCGCACGTACGGCTCAGTCTTGATCGTCAAGCCCGCCGCGCTCATATCCGCCCAGAGCCGCTCGCGCGCCACGAAGCGATCCAAGCCCTGATAAGGACCCGCCTCGGCGTTGAGCGTGGCATCTTTGTTCAGGATGTTGAGGAGCGGCAAGTTGTGACGTTGAGCGATCTCGTAGTCGCTGAAGTCGTGGGCGGGCGTGACTTTGAGCGCGCCTGTGCCGAAGGCGCGGTCGACGTATTCATCGGCGATGATCGGGATCGGGCGGTTGAGGATCGGCACGTAGGCGGTCTTGCCGATGAAGGGCTGATAGCGCTCATCTTCAGGATGGACTGCCACCGCCGTATCGCCGAGGATGGTCTCAGGGCGGGTGGTTGCCACGGGGATGAAGCCGCCGCCCTCAACGGGATATTTGAAGTGATAGAGCGTGGCGGGCTCTTCTTCGTACTCCACTTCAAGGTCGCTGACGGCGGTCTGCAAGCCGGGCGACCAGTTGATCAGGCGCTTGCCGCGATAGATCAAGCCCTGCTCCCACAGCCGCACGAACGCCTCGCGCACGGCGCGCGAGAGCGACTCGTCCAGCGTGAAGCGCTCCCGATCCCAATCGCAGGAGGCGCCCAGCAAGCGCAGCTGCTGGACGATGGTGCCGCCGTATTTCTCTTTCCATTGCCACGCGCGCTCAAGGAATGCCTCGCGCCCGATTGCCTCGCGGCTGGTGCCTTCCTCCTGCAGCAGGCGCTCGACCATCAGCTGCGTGGCGATGCCAGCGTGATCAGTGCCGGGAATCCACAGGGCAGCCTTGCCGCGCATCCGTTCGTAGCGGATCATCAGGTCTTCCACGCTGACGAACATGGCGTGTCCGAGATGCAGCTCGCCGGTGACGTTGGGCGGCGGGATGGCGATCACGAATGGCTTGGCGTCGGGCGGGGCGCATTCGGGCTTGAACCAGCCGTTCTGCTCCCAGTAGCGGTAGAGGCGCGGCTCTGCCTCGTGATAATCGAAGGTTTTGGGCATCTCCTGAACGTTTTTAGGCATGGCGTTCACTTCCTCCTGATCGGATGATGCAGATTAAGCGCGCTGCGCCGTCACGTGCAGCTCCCAGCCGCTGGTCTCGGCGCTGAGGGTCTCAAAGCCGACCGCTTTGAGCAGCCGCTCCAGCTCAGTGCGGCGCAGGGCGCGCTGCAAGGCGCCGAAGCGCGCCGTCACGAACGAGTCGTCTTTGCCCGTCACCACGAAGATGCTGTGCAGCACGCTGGGCGGCTCGGTCATCTGCCAGTCGTAGAGATCGAAGAGGATGGCGCGTCCGTCGGGCAAGTCGTCATGCACGTGGCGCGGCACAAAGCGCGGACGATCCTCTAGGAGCAGATCGAAGGCGGGCAGACTCAAAACAAGCGTCCCCTGTGGGCGCAGCCGATTGTGCAGATTGTTCAGCGCGGCGTGAATCGTCTCTTCAGTCAGCCAATTTGCCAGCACGCTGCCTTTCAGCAGCGCCAGATCGAAGCTATCCATGAGCGCCTCGCCGAGCGTGGGCAAGTCAGCGTGCAGGAAGGTGATCGCCTCTTGCAGCTTGAACTGAGCGGCGTTTTGCTGGGCGCGCTGGAGCATGGTCGGCGTGGGGCAGAGCGCGGTGACGCGCGCGCCGTTCATGGCTAGGGCGATGGCGTGCAAGCCGACCGAAGCCGAGGCATCCAAGACGCGGCGGGCGTTATGTTGGCGCAGCAAGCGGCGCAGCGCGGCGCTCTCGCGCTGGAGGGCAGCCCGCCAATCGCGGAAGAGCAAAGCGTGATGCTCGGCGAGGGCATCGTAGTAGGCGTTGAGGTCGGCGGCGAGGGCGGGCGATGCTTCCGAGAGCAAGCTAGTGAACATGACACGACTCCTGATTGCTCGATTATGGCTACAGGCGCACAGGGCGCACTGCAGCACGAAAAATGCCTTTCGCCACACACAAGGACGAAAGGCACGTGACCTTCGCGGTACCACCTTGCTTCCGCTGCGAGCAGCGGCACTCATCGCTGCGGTAACGGGCAGACCCGTGTGCGCTTACTGGCTTGAGGCGTTCGGCGCACCGACTCGGCAGGCACATTGGGCAGGGCGTCGGGCGATCTCACAGCCTCAGGATCACCTCTCTGCGACGGCGCGACCTGCTTTTCACTGCGTCGGCGTCTTTGAGCGATCATACTAGCAACAAGCCGTGCGCTTGTCAAGTTCGGGGGCGATCACCTTGACGCCACGAGGCGAATCGCCTACAATGCAAGCGTGCCTCCGTAGCTCAGGGGATAGAGCGAGTGCCTTCTAAGCACGAGGTCGGGGGTTCGAATCCCTCCGGGGGCGCCTCAAGGAAGTTTCAAATAGGGAGAGCCGCCATGAGCTGGTTTCAAGAGGTTAGCGCTAACCCACACATCGAGGTCGCCTTGCTGATCGATGACGTCGGGCGGCTCGTGGCAACTTCACAGCCCGCTAACGCGCCCTCGCGCCGCGCCGCCTCGATGCTGCGCGCCGCCGAGATGCTGGCGGACGGGCTGGCGGGCGAACTCGGTCGCGGTCGGGTGACCTTGCTGCAGATCAGCACGGCGGATGCCCACGTGCTGGTCATGGCGGCGGGCGCCAGCCATTACTTGGTCTTGCTCACGCCGCGCGCCGCCCCGCTAGAGCTGCTGCGCACCTACCTCAGCCGCCTGCTCGAAGACCTGCCCGAAGCCGAGATCGCCGCCGCCGCCCAAAACCTGCCCTACTCCCCTTGGGACGAGCTGAGCGTCGACGATCTCTTCAACGCCCTCTCCGAGTGGTTGCGCAATGGCGGCGACACGCGCCCCTGAACCGACGGTCGTCCTGCGCTTCTGGAAGCCTTACGGCGTCCTGAGTCAGTTCACCGACGCTGAAGGGCGCCCGACCCTCGCTGATTACATCCCCGTCAAGGACGTTTACAGCGTCGGCAGGCTGGATTACGACAGCGAGGGCTTGCTCCTGCTCACCAACAACGGCGCGCTAATCGCCCGCCTGACTCAGCCGCGCTACGCCCATCCCAAGACCTATCTCGTGCAGGTCGAGGGCGCTCCGAGCGAAGCCGATCTAGAGCGCCTGCGGACGGGCGTTCAGCTCAAAGACGGTCTGACCCGCCCCGCCAAAGTCCGCCTGCTGGAGGCGCCGCCCGACCTGCCTGAGCGCACGCCGCCCATCCGCTACCGCGCCACCATCCCGACCGCGTGGCTGCAAATCACCCTGACTGAGGGCAGAAAGCGCCAAATCCGCCGCATGACCGCCGCCATCGGCTATCCGACGCTGCGCCTCGTGCGCGTCGCCATCGGCAACCTCACTTTGGAGGGGCTGTGCCCAGGCGCGTACCGCGCGCTCTCGCGGGCGCAGATCGCGGCGCTGTGGCGTTCGCTGCGCCGACCGAGCCGCTGACCGATGAACTTCGACGTCTTCACCCTCGCCGCTGTGACGGCGGAACTGAACGAACGGCTGCGCGGCGGGCGCGTGCAGGATAGCCTTGAGCTGGGCGACGACGCCATCGGCTTCGAAATCTACAGCCAGCAGACCCGCCACTACCTGTATCTGAGCGCGCATCCGCAGCTGGCGCGCCTGCACCTTGTGCCAGAGCGCTTGCGGCGCGGCGTGGAGAACCCCTCCCCGCTCGGCTTGATGCTGCGCCGCTACCTAGAGGGCAGCCGCTTCGTCGGCGCGACTCAGCCTGAGTGGGAGCGCGTCGTGCATTTGAGCTTCGTCGGCGGCGAGGGCGAGTTCACCTTGATCGCCGAGCCGATGGAACGGCGCGGCAACTTGCTCCTCGTGCAAAACGGGCAGATTCTGGACTGCTTGCGGCGCGTCGGCGCCGACGAGAATCGCGCCCGCGTCAGTCTGCCCGCTCATCCTTACATCCCGCCGCCGCCCCAGACCGCCAAGCGCGCCCCGACCGCCCTCAGCGTGACCCTGCTCGCCGATCTGCTCGACGCCGAGCCGAACAAGCCCGCGTGGCGGCTGCTGACCGAGAAAGTGCTCGCCTTCAGCCCGATGTTGGCGAAAGAAGCCGTCTTCCGCGCCACAGGCAAGCTCGATTGCCGCGCCGCCGATTGCAGCGCCCGCGCCCTGCTCACCGAGATTCAAAGCTTGATCGGCGCGCTGCTGGAGGGACGCTTCGCGCCGCACCTCTGCCAGCAAGATGAGCAAGTCATCGCCTACGCCGCCTATCCCATCACGCACTTGCCCAACGCGCAGCCCGTCGAGAGCATCAGCGCCGCCCTGAACGCCTTCTATGGCGCGCCCATCGGCGAGGCGGCTTACGCCAACGCCAAAAAGCCCATTGAAGCTCAGCTGAACGAGGCAATCGAGCGCGTGACGCGCCGTCTGGAGGCGCTCAAGCGCTCCCAACGCGACGAGTCCGAGCGCGAGCGTCTGCGGCAATGCGGCGAGCTGATCCTCGCCTATCAGCACCAAATCGCGCGCGGACAGACCGCCTTCAGCGCCCAGTACGACTTCGACGCGCCGCCGTTGGAGATCGCCCTCGATCCGAGCCTCACCCCGCTGGAGAACGCGCAACGCTACTTCGAGCGGTACGAGAAGGCAAAGCGCGCCGCCGCCGAAGTGCCGAGCCTGATCGCCGCCGCCCAGCGCGAGCTGGACTTCCTGCGCCAATTGGAGACCGATCTGGCGCTCGCCGCCAACTACCCTGAGATCGGCGAGGTGCAAGACGCCCTGCAAGCCAACGGCTATTGGCGCGGCGCGCCCTCAGCGCGCCCGCGCGGCGGCAAGACCGCGCCGCTCAAGCTCAGCACGCCCGAAGGCTTCGTGATCTGGGTCGGGCGCAACGCCCGCCAAAACGAAGAGGTCACTTTCGGCAAGGGCAGCCCGGACGATCTGTGGTTGCACGCGCGCGGCATCCCCGGCGCCCACGTGATCGTCAAGACGGGCGGGCGCGTCGCCCCGCCCGCCGTCCTAGAGCGCGCCGCCAGCCTCGCCGCCTACTATAGCGCCGCCCGAGGCGAGGCGCGCGTCCCCGTCGACGTCACCGAGCGCCGCTACGTGCGCAAGATCAAGGGCGGCAAGGCAGGCATGGTCACCTACCGCAACGAGTCCACGCTGAACGTGCCGCCCCGCTCCCCCTAGAGATTGCCGATCAGCCAATAAAGGCAGACGCCGCCCACGTATAGCGCCGCCAAGATGCCCATCGCCCAGACGAGGCGCTCGCTGCGCGGCTGGGTGGCGCGTCGCAGCAGACGATGCCCGATCAGCGGCAAGCCGACCAAACCCAGCGGATACAGCAGCGGCGGGATGATGCCCAAGAGCGCTCCGCCCACGCTCAAAACGACCAAGCTCACTGTGCTGAGCTTGAGCAGGCGCAGGCTCGCCCGCAAGCCGACCTGCGTGGTGAAGTTCCGCTCGGTGCGCCGATCCACCTTGTAGTCGCGGGCTTGCTGCTCCAGCTGCGCCGAGAGCGAGCTCAGGAAGAACAGCGCCAAGAGCAGGTAATCTACGGGTTGCCACGCCACGCCGATCAAGAACAGGCAGATGAAATACGGGAAGGTCTGCACGAAGAGGGCGTGCGTGAGCAGATCGAAGACGGGGCGGCGCTTCAGACGCAGCGGCGGCGCCGAATACGCCCACAGCGCGACCAGCGCCACGCCGATCAGCAGCAGTCCGCGCCCGCCGAATTGCGCAAAGGCGAGCAGGGCGAGGCTCAGGGCGAGCGGCGCGGCGATGTGCCAATAGAGTCGGCTGCCTTGCCGCGTGAAGTAGTTGCGGCGGCGTTTTTTGGTGTCTTGGGCGTCGTAGGGGGCGTCGCACAGGTCGTTATAGGCGAAGGCAAGCCACGCCATCAGCGCCATGCCGATCAGCAGGAAGAAGGTCTGCCCGTTGAGCGCCTCGTGCAGCAGCAGGCACAGCCCGCCGATCACGAAAGTCAGTAAGATCGCATCCAGATGGTTGATCAGAAGCGCTCGCGGGCGCGTCGGCGGCGCAGACTCCGCAGAAGGCATTCCCTCCCGTCCTCCTGAGTCTGTCGGCGCAGCGATAGCCCGCCCTCGATCCGTTCGGCGCGCTCTGCATTTGCACGGCGAAAGGCTGAGCGCACTTTCAGAGAGCAACACGGCGCTCAGCCTTCGCACAGGCGCAGGACGGGGCGAAGGGGCTTCAGCTTTCCTTCTTATCTTTATCGACGCTCAGCACTTGCTCGCCGCCGTAATAGCCGCAGCTGGGGCAGACCCGATGGGCGAGCTTCGGCTCGCCGCAATTGCTGCAGGTCACAAGGTGCGGCAGCACCAGCTTATCGTGGTTGCGGCGCGTGCGTTTGCGCGTCTTGGAGAGCTTTCGCTTTGGCAGCGGACCCACACTCAGACTCCTTAGTCAATTTGGAAAGGCGCAACGGCGTACCTCGCAGGCGCGCCGAGCGATCTCAAGCTATGCTGGCGCATTATAGCAGCCTGCGACGGGCTGTCAACTCTCGGTCTGCGCCTAGCGCGGCGTGAAGGCGCCGATCAGCGCCAAAAAGACCGCCCCACCGATCAGGGCGAAGACCACCAAGCCGATCACCAAACGCGGACTGCGCACCAAGACGTAGCCCAGCGTGCGCGGCTTGGCGGGATCGAGCGAGAATTCCAGCGGCTGCCGATCTTCGGTCTTGGCGCGCACCACCTGCCGATTGCCCCACCACATGATGAAGGTCAGGAAGGCGGCGAAGGTCGCAATCGGACCGATGACGAGGAAGACCGTCCAGATCAACAGCCACACGCCCTGCTCAGAGGTCATCACCAGCGCCGAGGCATTCGGATTGGTGGTCTGTGGGCGCACGCCGGGCAGCATCCCGCTCTGCCCGATGACGCTCAATAGCACGCCCAGCCCAATGATGATCGCCAGCACAATTCCAAGCGAAAGGAAGCGTTTCAAGGGAGTCTCTCCTGCCCGAAAAGCGTGTTATTGTCAAGATGACGTCCTGAGCAGATTGTAATCGCCTTCACAAGTCTGCGCAACGCCGAAAAAAAGCGAATCCGCCCTGAGTGCGCCTTGTCAGGCGCGATGGTTTTGTGATACATTGAGACTAGCGGGCAAAAAGCGTCCAGCCGCCGCAACATATCGCCCAGCAGAATCGTATAGGCTGAGCAGGAGAGCGAAACATGACAGCTTGGTGGGGAACTCGTGAAAACGTCTCGATGCGGCTGCGCCTTGAAGTTGAGGCGATGCGCGCTGCTTTCGGCGATACGTTCCGCTTGGTCGTCAAGCCCGGCGGCGTGCTGTACTGGCTCGGCACGGTCGAGGTGAACATGAAGGGCGTCCCCGTCCGCGATCACACCTTGAAGATCGTCTACCCAAACGACTATCCGCAGCGCCCGCCCGAAGCCTACGTGATCAAGCCGAAAATCTACAGTGAGAAGCACCAATATGAGGACGGTCAGCTGTGCTTGTTCAATCCGCGCGATGGCACGGGCTACGGCTGGAATCCCTCGCGCTCCACAGCTGTGACCGTGGCGGCTTGGGCGATCCAATGGCTGTACGCCTACTACACTTGGCGGCAGACCGGCAAGTGGCCCGGCATCGAGGAGCGCGTGCGCTAGATGTTCCTCAGACGCTTCGCTCGCAACCTTGACCCTGCCAATTTGCCGCGCGTCACCTTCGCACAGCGCGTGATCGATAAGATCGTCGCCAACGCGCTCATCTACGAGACCGAGACAGGCGAGTCGCTGATCGGCTTCGCCTTGCGCCAAGAGGCTCGCCCTGAGCCCGACCTATACGTCCTCGATACTATCGCGCCAGATGCCAGCGCCGTGCGCGCCAGCACCTACTTTGAGCAGGGCGACGATCTGCAGGGCGATATCTTCAACTGGCTCTACGATAACTGGGAGAGCATCCGCCTCCGAATGCGCACCATCAACAGCGATGGCGCCCTGCCCAAGTGGGATGCCCCGCTGTGCTATCTGGGCGATTGGCACAAGCATCCCGGCACGCTGGTCGAGCCATCCTGGGGCGATACCGCCACCGCCCGCCAACACATCAACGACCGTCGGGCGGGCACGCCGCAACTTTTGGTCGTCCTCGCCACGCTCTGGGAGCGCACGTCCTTCGAGAGCGCCGCGTCGGGTGAGCTAGCGACCGAATCCGACGAGGAAACGCCCGAAGAGTTCAAGCCCGAAAGCGGCGATGCCCAGCCGATCCTCGTGCCTGTGGATGATCACTGGCTGGTGCGCATCGACGTCTGGTACATGAGCCGCTCGATTCGGCGCTTCACCCGCCTGACGCCCACAGTCGCCCCGAACGCCGATCTGCCCGATCTGCCGCCGCTCAGCTGGCATCTAGCCCAGCCCGAACGCCTGCGCAGCGAGGTGGAGAGCCTCAACCAAGCCGGCTACGCCGTCTCGCTGGAGCAGTACGATACCGACCGCGTGCCGCCCCTCGAAATTTGCCTATCTTTGGCGAAGCGCGATAGCCAGCACGTCATCATCGCCATCACCGAGCCTGACTATCCCGCGCACATGCCGCGCATCCGCCTGACGTCCATCAGCGCCCTGCGCGACCTGCCCGAAGACAGCAACCTGTTCGACCGCCTCTGGAACGCTTCGCAACCCTTGCCCCAGAGCGCCTATCCGCTCTGGTCTTGGACGCACAACCATCGCCTGATCGACCTCGTGCGCGAAGTAGAGGCGCATCTGGCTGAGAGAAAAACGACATGACGCATAAATGGGATCGCATTGAACGCTATCTGGGCGAAGATGCCCTCGCCCAACTGGCGCGCAAGCGCGTCGCCGTGGTTGGGCTTGGCTCCGGCGGCGGCTTCGTGGCGCTCACGCTCGCCATGAGCGGCGTCGGGCATTTCGTCCTGATCGACGACGACACGGTCGAGATCACCAACGTGGTGCGCCACGTCGCCGACTTGCGCGACGTCGGGCGCCCGAAGGTGGAAGCCGTCGCCGACTTGATCCGCGCCCGCAACCCCAACGCCGACGTCCAGACCATCGTCGGGCGGGTGGAGAATCACACCGAAGCCCTGCACGATGTGGACTTGGTCGTGGTCGGCGTGGACGGCGAATTGGCGAAGTACACCATCAACCAAGTTTGCCGCGCCAACAACAAAGTGGCGATCTACGCCGGCGTCTACGAGCGCGGCGAGGGCGGCGACGTGACGATCATCTATCCCAGCGGCGAGGGTCCGTGCTACGCTTGCTGGGCGCAGCAGCTGCGCGCCGATGTGGCGCAGGTCACCGCCGCCGAGAGCGCCGAGACCGACTCCGGCGAGCCTGACCTCGATTACGGCATGATCGGCGAAGATGGCACCATCGCGGCGGAGCCGGGCTTGTATCTGCACGTGGTGCGCGTGGCTGCCACGCAAGCCGATATGGCGCTCAACTTCCTGCTCAAGGGGCAGCCGATCTACCGCGAGCCGCCCGCCAACACCGTCGTTTTGGCGAACGTGCCGCTCGAAATCTTCGAGGGCGTGACCGTGCCGCCCTACAGCGCGCAATGGCTGAACATCCCGCGCGACCCGCACTGCCTCGTCTGCGGCATCCCAGAGCGGAGCGCGCTCTCGCTGGAGGCGCTTGCCGGCGACCTGATGGCGGATGTAAACTCAGAGGCGGACGAACAGCGCGTGATCGAGCGCCTTGAAGCCCGCGCGCAAGCCAAACGCCAAACGCAAAGTATGGGTAAAGTCACCAGTGAGGAGTGATCATGAGCGAAGGAACGCGCCAACCCCCATCGGATGATAACGTCAGCCGTCAGCCGCCCTTGCCGCCCCTGCCCAATGACGATCAGCAAGGCGATGAAGCGACTGAGGCGGGCATGATTCAAGATCGGGTCAGCCGCTTGAGCGGCGAGCCGGCGCCGGATATCTCCCCGGATGAATTTGCGCGCTTGCAGCAGCACGGCGCCATCAACATCGACTCGCGCGGACGCATCCGCGTCAATCGGCGCGACGAGAACGATCCGGGCGTCTCGCTGCGCAAGCGTCGGGCGTGGTATGGCTGATCTCGCCCTGCTGAGCCTCGCCCAAGTGCAGCAGGCGCTGGCGCTGCCGAACTTCGACGCGGTAGCCGCCCAGTGCCGCATGATGCCCGTCGTGCGCGTCCCGCAAGCCTTCAGCACGAGCCTCCCGCCCAAGCCGGCGGCGGTGCTGCTGCTGCTCTACGAGCGGGCGGGCGAGCTGCACTTCGTGCTGACCCGCCGCGCGGAGCACACCGGCGTCCACAGCGGGCAGATCAGCTTTCCGGGCGGCAAGCGCGAGGCGGGCGAGTCGCCCGTCCAGACGGCGCTGCGCGAGACGCACGAGGAGCTGGGCGTCCCGCCTGAGTCGGTACAAATAATTGGCGCCCTCGCCGAGCTGTACATCCCGCCCAGCAACTACCTCGTGCAGCCGATAGTCGGCGCCTGCGCCGAGCCGCCCCGCTGGCAGCCCAAAGCCGATGAAGTCGCCGAAGTGATCGAAGTCCCGCTGCGCCTGCTCTTCGATGACGCCCTCAAAGGCGGCGAGGAGACCGTCCGCTACGGCTTGCCTTTCCGCATCGCCTACTACGACCTGTTCGGACACAAAGTCTGGGGCGCGACTGCCAGTTTCCTCTCCGAGCTGGAGATGCGCCTGCGCGCGACCCTGAGCAATTTCTAAAATCCTGTCTGCTTTATTGACAGGCTCAGCCGAGCGTGCTACACTTGCCTGTATAGACCGAATTCCCCGACTTAGAGAGAGGCAAGAGCCATGACCGACCTGCTGGAACAGCCCGATGTGCAGACCGAGACCGATAGCGCCGAGACGCCCGCTTTGCTGGTCACGCCTGCTGCTGTCGCCAAGATTAAAGAGCTGCTGGTAGCCCGCAACCTGCCCGATCACGCCTTGCGCGTGTTCGTCTCAGGCGGCGGTTGCTCAGGCTTGCAGTATGGCATGGCGCTTGAGGGCAACCCCCAAGAGTACGATACAGTCGTTGAGGTGGACGGCGTGCGCCTCGTGGTTGACCCGACCAGCCTGATGTACGTGGGCGGCGCGACCATCGATTACGTCGATAGCTTGATGGGCGGCGGCTTCCGCATCGATAACCCGAACGCCGTCTCCAGCTGCGGCTGTGGCACCTCCTTCAAGACTAAGGGCGAGAACAGCGCGGCGGGCTCAGGCGGCTGCAGCAGCTGCGGCTGAGCCGATCCAACGCAAAAGCGACTGAGGCGGCGTTCAGCCGCCTTTTTGTCCCTCGCGCAGGGCGAGCGCCGCCGCGCGCAAGTCCTGCTCGAAATCGAGCGTGCGCGTGCGATAGAGCCTCGCCCCGAACTGCCAGTTCAAGCTCAGCTCGGCAAGGCAGAACGCGCCCGTCCCGTCTCCATGTTGAACATACGTGCCGAGCTGAGCCGCCCGCTCAGGCGGAATCGGCGCGCCGTGCGGCACGAAAGCGCCATAACGCGGCTGCGCAAGGTACGCCGCCGCAAATTCTGAGCTGCTCAGCGTGACGGCGTCGGCGCCCAGCGCGTCCTCAAAGGCGGCGCGGACGTACTCCGCGCTAGCGAAGGGGGCGTGCAGCACTTTCAAAATGCCCGTCGGCACGTAGGCGAGCGTGCGCTCTAGGGCGATGACTCCCGCCGCGCCGATGGCGAGGTACGCGCTTAGGTGAAAGACGTAGGCGCAGGCGAGGTCGGCGGTCGTGTTGATGATCAGCTTGCCCAGCGGCAGGAACGGATCGTCGATCTTGGCGACGGCGGCGGGCAGTTTATCCAGCGCGGGCGCGATGCCAATCGCCAAGTTGCCGCCGCTGCGCGCTTGAGCGGCTTCCCAGCGCTCGCGGAAGGTCGGCATGGCTACCACTCAACTACATTGCGCCGATAGTACGGCGTGAACCATTGCGGATCGTCGCGGTAGGCGTGCCTGCCATCGGGGAAGATGCGCACGACAGCCCGCCGCGTGGCGTGGCAAAAATGATGGACGGACATCGGCATTCCGCCGGTGTGGGCGTAGGCGCACTCGATCTTCACGGCGGCGATTGCCGTGGCGCCCGGAAAGCCCATCGGACCGAAGCCGGCGCGATTGCCCAGCTCAGTTAGCTCTTCTTCCAGCTCCGCGACGAGCGGATCGGGGTTGCGGTCGGGCACGTAGCGCAGGCAGGCTGCCTCCTTGCCCAAGCGGAAGCAGGTATCCTTCGTGCCGCCCAATCCGATGCCCACCACCGAGGGCGGACACGCCAAGCCGCGCCGATTGAACTCCGCCACCACATCTAGGAAGAAGCGCTTGATGCCCTTGACGCCATCGCTGGGGAACAACATGCGGTAATCGCTGCCGAACAAGCCGCCCTTATGCACGGCGATGATGTCGATCCAATCGGCATCGGGCTCGAAGGTGTAAGTGACCTCTGGGGCGTGCATCCCGACGTTGTTATCGTGATCGGCGCGCGTGAGGGGATGGACTCGGTTGGGGCGCAGCGGCAGGGTCTTGGTGACGGCAGCCACGGCGCGGCGCAGCGCGTTCTCAAAGGCGACCATGCCGCCTTGAATGCGCGGCGCCTCGTTGCCGATTTTGACATAGTAGCGCGGCAAGCCAGTATCGCCGCACATCGGGCGCCCGCTTTGGATAGCCAGCTCGGCGTTCGCCTTGATCTGCTCCAGCACCAGCAGGCTCAGCGGCTCGGTCTCTTGGGCGATCAGCTGATCGAAGCGCGCCATCACATCCGACGGGATCGCCATCGCCGCTTTCTTGTTCAGCTCTACGGCGATCTCTTCGATCAAGCCGACCGGAATCGCATCTTGCACAAGGGTACTCACGATGATCTACCTCTCTAAACCGATTCTGAATTAGGATGCCCTGATTGTGCAGAAAAATTAGACGACTCGCAACTAAGGCGCTATACTCAGCTTATTGAACGTCAATTTGATTGACATGAGTTGACTATGCGAAAGTTCCTCTCGCTTGTGCTTTTGTGCGCGTTATCTCTGGCTCAAGGCGACCTCGCCCGCGCCCAAGACCCGCGCGATCCTTACGCCTACCGCTTCGTACAAGTCGGCGGCAAGTTCGATAACCCGCTCTACCTGACCCACGCCAACGATGGCAGCGGACGCCTGTTCGTGGTGGAGCAGGCGGGACAGGTCTGGATCATGTACGAGGATGGCAGGACGCTCGATCAGCCCTTCCTCGATATCAACGCGCTGCTCACCGACGATACCTTCCGCGGCGGCTACACCGAGCGCGGCTTGCTCAGCCTCGCCTTTCATCCGCAGTTCGCTCAGAACGGCGCGCTGTTCATCTACTACTTCGACCGCGATAGACACACCGTCCTCGCGCGCTATCGCGTCAGCCCTGACGATCCCAATCGCGTCGATCCCAATAGCGGCACGATCCTGTTGCGCATTCGGCAGCCCTACGACGATCACAACGGCGGCGGCATGAAGTTCGGACCCGACGGCTACCTGTATCTGAGCGTGGGCGATGGCGGCGGCACGCAGGGCGATCCTGAAGGCAACGCGCAAAACTTGAGCGTCCTGCTGGGCAAGCTTTTGCGCCTTGACGTGAACGATCTGGACTCGGATCGCTACGCCATCCCGCCCGATAACCCCTTCCTGAACGTCCCGAACGCCGCCCCGGAGATTTGGGCGTACGGCTTGCGCAATCCGTGGCGCATCAGCTTCGACCGCGAGACGGGCGACTTGTACATCGCCGACGTCGGTTGGGCGGGCGCCGAAGAGGTCAACTTTGTGCCGAGCGGCAGCAAAGGCGGCATGAACTTCGGCTGGAACATCTACGAGGGCAACAACCGCCTGAGCGATAAGCCCATCGGCGACGACTACATGCCGCCCTTCACCGTCTACGATCACACACAGGGCTGCTCGGTCACGGGCGGCTACGTCTATCGCGGCGGACAGTTGCAAGCGCTGCGCGGCTTGTATTTCTACGGCGATTATTGCAACGGCAACGTCTGGGTCGCCGAGCGCGACCGCGACGGTTTCTGGCGGACGCAGCTCTTCCGCAACACACGTCGTCAAATCAGCTCCTTCGGCGAGGATGAGCGCGGCGAGCTCTACCTGATCGACTACAAAGGCTACGTGCTGCGCCTGCAGCGCTCCTGACGCCCCCTCAGCGGCGCAATCAGCCCGATTGCGCCGCTTTGTACCTCTCATCACAAGCTCACTTGACGTTCTTTCTGAACATTCCTAATATCTATCTAGTTGAACGTCCAAAGTTTGTCCATCCCTGAGAGACATCTGCGAGAAAGGCTGATCTATGGCGCTGACCTCGACCGTCACCCAACGCAGCGACGCCCTGCCGCGCTCCAGCACGCCGATTGTGCGCCTGCGCAACCTGAGCAAAGCCTACGAGGAAGCCGGGCTGCAGCGCACCATTCTGCACGCCCTCGATGCCGACCTCTACAGCGGCGATTTCATCGTGCTGCTGGGCAAGAGCGGCAGCGGCAAGAGCACCTTGCTGAACCTGATCGGCGGCATAGACGTGCCCAGCAGCGGCGAAATCTGGATCAACGAGACCAACATCACCGCCCTGAACGAGCGCGCCTTGACGCTCTTCAGGCGCGATCACATCGGCTTCGTCTTCCAATTCTTCAACCTGATCCCGACCCTGACCGCCCTAGAGAACGTCAGCCTGCCCTTTGAGCTGCAAGGCAAGCCGCGTCGCCATAGCGAGCAACGCGCCCGCGCCCTCTTGGAGCGGGTCGGCTTGGCGCACCGCGCCGATGCCTACCCAGATCGGCTCAGC
This sequence comes from uncultured Anaerolineae bacterium, assembly GCA_938005675.1. Classification (GTDB taxonomy): domain Bacteria; phylum Chloroflexota; class Anaerolineae; order Aggregatilineales; family UBA2796; genus CP2-2F. The sequence goes on along the minus strand of CALKXH010000069.1, from coordinate 9,354 downwards.
GGCGGTGAGCAACAGCGCGTCGCCATTGCGCGCGCTCTGATCCACGAGCCGTTCCTGATCCTCGCCGACGAGCCGACCGGCAACCTCGATGAGGAGACGGGCGCCAGCGTCCTGAGTTTGCTCTTGGAGCTGACCCGCGACGCCGGCAAGACGCTCATCATGGCGACGCACAACCCCGAAGTCGTGCCGTTCGCCGATGTGGTCTACCACATCCACGAGGGCAAGCTGGTCGCTGAGCCGAAGGCGTAGGTTCGCTGTGCGTTTGCCCGCCCTGATCGCCTTGATCGCTCTCTGCCTAGCCGTGCTGCTGGGCGCGGCGCGCACGGTCGGCGCGGCGTCTGTGCAGAGCGCGGGCTGTCTGGTCTATTTTCAGCGCTTCACGACGGGGCGGCACGGAGTCTACTACTGGGTGACCCATCACGATCTGCGCAGCGGCGCGCGCCTTGAGAGCAAGCCGATACCCGCCCTCGAGCGGCGCTACCAGACCATCTCGCCCGATAGGCGCTACCTCACGGCGGCGCGCCTTGAGAGCGTGGCGGCTTACTACGGCGATCACACCTTTCGCTTGATCGTGCGCCCCTACACTGCAGAGCAGGAGACCGTCTTGGCGAGTTACATCCGCGTTCACAATCCGCTGAACATGACGCCCGCCGTCTGGGCGGCGTGGACGGCGGATAGCCGTCTGTTGCACTACGCATGGCAGACTCCGCTCGGCGAGAGCTACCTCGCCGCCTACGACGCCCAGCAACAGCGCGTCCTGTGGCGCATTCGCACCGATGGGCGCGCCACCTATCGGCTGCTGAGCCTGCGCGATGAGATCGTGAACGCCGAGCGCACAGCGCGCGCCAAGAGTCGGGCGAATTTCTATCGCTTGCCCTGCGCGCCCGTGATTCTGCATCCCAATGAGAGCTGACGAGGTGAACTGAATGCTGGCTCTACCCAATTCGTTGCGGCGCGTGATGCTGCGCGCGATACTGCGCCGCCCTTTCCAAGCGGCGATGTTCATCTTAGGCGTGACGCTGGGCGTGGCGATGATCGTCGCCATCGATATCGCCAACGCCAGCGCCTTGCGCGCCTTCGGCATCTTCACGGAGAGTCTGGTCGGGCGCGCCACGCATCAGATCGTGGGCGGACCGAGCGGCGTGCCCTACGAACTCTACCGCCAACTGCGCCTTGAGCTGGGCGTGCGCGAGGCGGCGCCCGTCGTGACCGCTTACGCGCAAGCGCTGGAGCTGGACGGACAGCCGCTGCGCATCTTCGGCATCGATCCCTTCGCCGAGGCGCCCTTTCGCGGCTACTTGAACCTCGGCGCGGCGAACGCCAACGCTGATATCAATGGCGTCACCGCTTTTTTGACGCAGCCGAACATGGTGCTGATGGCGGAGCAGCTCGCCGCCCAATACGGCTTGCAAGAGGGCGATCAGCTCACCTTGCGCTACGGTCCAACGCGCCACACGCTCACCATTGCCGGCTTGCTGCGCCCCTCGGATGAGGTCACGGCACAGGGCTTGCAAGATATGCTCATCGCCGATATCAGCACGGCGCAAGAGGTGCTGAACATGTTCGGTCGCCTGACCAACATCGATCTGATCATCCCTGAGACGGCGGCGGGCGAGGCGCTCTTGGCGCGCATTCAAGCCATCTTGCCGCAAGGCGTGACCGTACAAGCCGCCGGAGCGCGCGCGAGCGCCGTCGGACAGATCACCGCCGCTTTCAACCTGAGCTTGACGGCGCTCTCGCTCTTGGCGCTCGTGGTGGGCATGTTTTTGATCTACAACACGGTCACCTTCTCGGTGGTGCAGCGCCGCCCGATCATCGGGACGCTGCGCGCGCTGGGCGTCACGCGGCGGCAAATTTTCGGCATGGTCATCTGGGAGGCGGCGCTCTTGGCGCTGGTCGGCGTGGTCTTCGGGCTGATCGTCGGCGTGCTGATGGGCAGACTCGCCGTGATCATCGTCACGCAGACGGTCAGCAGCTTGTATTTCACGGTCACGGTTCGCAACGTGGATATCCCGACGCTCTCGCTGCTGAAGGGCGCGCTGATCGGCGTGGCGGCGGCGATCTTCGCGGCGTTGCTGCCCGCCTACGAGGCGACCAACACCCCGCCCAGCGGGACGCTCAAGCGCAGCGACATCGAGCGCAAGGTGCGGCGCGCCGTGCCGCTCGCCACGCTCGGCGGGAGCGCGGTGGTGCTGATCGCGTTGGCGGCGCTCAGCCTGCCCAGCCTTGAGGTGAACTTCGTGGCGATCTTCGGCATCGTGGTGGGCTTCTCGCTCTTCACGCCGCTGGTCACGCTCGCCTTGATGAGCGCCTTGCGCCCGCTCAGCGGCGCGTTGATCGGCGTGCTGGGCTTGATGGCGCCGCGCAGCATCATCCGCAGCCTCAGCCGCACTAGCGTCGCCATCGCCGCCTTGATGGTGGCGGTCTCGGTCATCGTGGGCATCAGCGCGATGGTCGGCAGCTTCCGCAACGACGTGCAAGGCTGGCTGGCGGATACCATTCGGGCGGATATCCTGATCAGCCCGCCCTCGATCTCAGCCGTGCGGCAAGATGTGCCCGTCGAGCCGAGCGTGGCGGAGGTCGTCGAGGGCATCGAGGGCGTCGCGATGGTGGGCGTCTCGCGCAGCGTGGATGTGATCCGTCCCGGCGACCCGCAGCCCGTGCTGCTGACCGCCATCGACCGCGATACCTCGATGGGGACGCGCCGTTTCGTCTGGCAGATCGGCGCTTACGAGGCGGTCTGGGCGGCGCTGGGCGAGGGCGCGGTCATGGTCAGCGAGACTTTCGCCCGTCAGCGCGGCATCCCGATTGGGGCGGGGCAGCGCATCACGCTCTTGACCGATCGGGGCGAGCAAACCTTCCCCATCGCCGCCTTCATGGTCGATTACAGCGGCGATCAAGGCACGGTCATGCTGCGGCGGCACGTCTACTTGCAGCACTACGACGATCCATACATCTCGACCATCGCGGCGTGGGTCGAGCCCGGACGCGAAGTCTCGGAGGTAGTCAATGCCATCCGCGCTGCCTTCGACGGCAAGTACGAGCTGCTGGTGCAGTCCAACCGCGACCTGCGCGAGAGCGTGCTGGTGGTCTTCGATCAGACCTTCGCCATCACCACGGCGCTGAACCTGCTGGCGACCGTCGTGGCGTTCATCGGCATCCTCTCGGCGCTGGCAAGCTTGCAATTGGAGCGCACGCGCGAGTTCGGGGCGATGCGCGCCAACGGCATGACCCGCCGCCAGCTCTTCCGCCTGACCCTGCTGGAGACCAGCCTGATGGGCGCCATCGCCGCCGTGATCGCAGTGCCGGTCGGGACGGTTTTGGCGTGGGTGCTGGTCTACATCATCAACCTGCGCAGCTTCGGCTGGACGTTGACGCTGGGCTTGCGCCCGGAGTTCTATCTACAAGCGGCGCTGGTGGCGCTGGTGGCATCTTTGTTGGCGGGCATATATCCCGCTTGGCGCATCGGGCGCATTCAGCCCGCCCGCGCCCTGCGGCTAGAGTGAGAGAGGGAAACATGACTCGTAGAGGCATTTTGACGCTTGTGATCGTAGCAGCCGCCCTGAGCCTCGCCCTGATCGGCGGCTCCGCCCTGCGCGGGCAGGCGCAGCCGCAATTCAGCGCGGATGTGGTCGCGGCGCTCAGCGGCGGCGATATCGAAGGCTTCGCCCGCGTGACGGGCGTGAAGGAGTTCAGCTTCCCGCGCGATCACGGCGCGCATCCGGAGTACCAGACCGAATGGTGGTACAACACCGCGAACGTCCAGACGGCGGACGGGCGGCGCTTCGGCTTGAAGTTCACCATCTTTCGGCGCGCCCTCACGCCGACCATGCCTGAGCGCGCCTCCGAGTGGGCGACCAACCAAATCTACTTCGCCGATTTCGCCATCGCCGATATCGCTGCCGACCGCTTCTACTTCAAGGAGCGCTTCGCGCGCGGCGCCGCCGACTTGGCCGGCGCCCAAAGCGAGCCGTACGCCAAGATTTGGATCGAGGATTGGTCGATCACTTTCGATGAAGATGGGCAAGGCTACCGTCTGCGCGCCGCCGAGGGCGAGCTGAGCATGGATGTGCGGCTGCGCATGAGCAAGCCCATCGTCTTCCACGGCGATCGCGGCTTCAGCGTCAAGAACAAGGGCGAGGGCAACGCCAGCTACTACTACAGCTTCACGCGCTCGCTGCTGGAAGGCACGATCGCGGTGCGCGGCGAGCAGTTCGCCGTCAGCGGCACGGCGTGGTTCGATCACGAGTACAGCACCAGCGTGCTGGGCGAGGACGCGCTCGGCTGGGATTGGTTCTCGCTGCAGCTGGATGACGGGCGCGAGATCATGCTCTATCAGATCAGGTTGCGCGGCGGCGGCATCGAGCCGACCTCGCACGGCACTTTCATCGATGCCGATGGGAGCACTTATCCGCTCTCGATAGCGGCGGGCGATTACACCATCACCCCGCTCGGCACGTGGACGAGCCCGCACACCGGCGCGATCTATCCGCACGGCTGGCGGCTGAGCGTCAGGGCGCCCGACGGCTTGATCGAGCTGGACGTGCAGCCCTTCATGCGCGATCAGGAGCTGAACACCACCACCGCCTACTACGAAGGCGCCGTGCGCCTGACAGGGACGCAGAACGGCGCGCCGATCAGCGGCGTGGGCTACGTTGAGCTGACCGGCTACAACGTCCAGACGCGCGAGGGCTACTCGCGCTGATAGACGCGCCTCATTCCGCCGTCGGATCGTCGGATTCGGTCTTGGGACGCCCGTCGCGCACCTTGATCTTGATCGTGCCGCTCGACGAACCAAGCGACGGCGGCTTGAGGTGCTCCGACTCGGCGCCGAAGTCGATCTGATCGACTGGAATCTCCTGCGTGACATCCCGCTGCGACTGCACCGGGATCGCCTCGCCATCGGCGGGCGTCAAATCGCTCTCGAAGCTCTCGTCGCTCGGCTCAAGAATGCTGATCGGCGCGGACGGCGGCTGCTCGCCCAGCTGCGGCTCAGGCGCGAGCGGCTCGGACTCGGGCGCGGGCGACTCGTCTTCGATCAGCTGCCACGCCGCGTCGGTCTCCACGACCTTGCCGCTCGGAAACTGCACGCGCGTGCCTGAGGCGCTGCGCGTGACCGTCAAGCCGCCCTGTTTGATCGTGATCGGCTGCGCGAAGGCGAACGCCCCGCCCGCCCAGAGGCGCCGCGCGTTGACGATCCGCAGCCCGATCAGCTTCATGAAGGCGCTGATCGGCACGATGCCCCACAGCTCGTCGATATCGCCGAGCCCCTCGCCCGTCTCGCTGTTGTAGCCCTCGCGGAAGCCCCGATCGCGACGCAGCGCCTTGACTTGTGCGCTGAGCAGCCGCCTGAACAGCTCCGCCGCCTCGCTTTGATAGCTGTAGCGCAGCAGCCCCTCCAGCAGCAGGACGTTCCACAGCAGCCAGACCCCGCCGCTGCCGCCATCGTTGTTGGCGGCGAAGGCAGGATCGTTGACGGGGCAGATGGGCAAGCCGTACGGACGCCAATAGCGCTCGGGATCGGTCAGCGTGGCGACGATTTGCGCGGCGCGTTCGGCGCTGGGCGCGCCCGACCACAGCGCCATCAGCTCGGTCAGGTTTTGGCGGAACAGATCGACCGTATCGACCTCGATGTTGAACAGCCGAATCAGCCCTTCGAACTTGATGTAATTGACTTGGGCGTAGACCCGCTCGCTGACCGCCGTGCCCAAGCCGTAGTACCACGTGAAGGCGCTGCTGGAGAGCGTCTCCGCGGCGTGCTGACCCTCCGCTGTGACGCCCTCGATCACGGCGGAGAAGCGCGGCGCGACGTCGCGCCCGCCCAGCACGCGCAAGATCAGGCGATTGGGCGGCTCGAGGCGCGTCTTAGCGGCGAACGCCTCATCGCCCTTGCCGCGGAAGAGATGCACCCCGCGCGGAGTCTGATCGGTATCGCGGTCGCGGCAGAGGTACGTGCCCAGATCGGCGTGCCAGAGCGCCTCGAGGTGCGCCTCCAGCCCTTTGACGCGCCCCGCGATCGTCTCAGCGGCGCTTGAATCGCCCAGCAGCTCGCCCATGCGCAGCAGCGCGCGCCCTTCGGCGAGCAGGTAGGCGGCTAGATCGGGCGACTCGACCTTGCTGATATCGGCGTTTTGCGCCCAGCGCTGCAGCCGCCCGAAGAGCGGATTGCTGCCATAGCCGCTGTGCGCCGAGCTCGCCCATTCTGGGAAGCCATCGCGGTCGTGATCGGAATCGGGCGCGAACCAGCGCAGGAAGAAGGCGCGCAGGATCGGGAACGCCTCTGCTAGGAACGCCCGATCTTCGGTCTGCTCGTAGAGCGCCCACGCCGTGCTCGCCAAGAGCGGCGCGCTGAGCAGTTTGGTGCGCTGACCGCCCAAGCCCGGCTTGTGATCGATGAAGCCATCGCTCTGGCGGACGGCGAGAAAGTTGCGCAGCGCGTTGAGCGCCAACGACGGCGCGCACGCCGCCACAGACGGCAACGCCAACGCCGCCAAGAGCGCGCTCTGCCCGCTCCATTGCCAGCCGTGATCGCTGCCATCCCCGCGCGGACTCCAGCCCCGCGACGGGATGCGCGCCGAGACGAACGAGTCGTACGGCAGGCTGCCCGTGGCGTTGACGAAGCTGCGCAGCGCCACTTGCTGGCTGAAGGCGAGCGCCGCATCCAGATCGGGGTCGCCCGTCTGGAAGCTGAGCGTTTGGGCGCTGAGCTGTTCGATCTTGCGCAGTTCCGCCGCCCAATCGGCGCGGCGCAGCCAGAAGAACGCCGTCTGCAGGCTATCCTTCATGAAGACCTGCCCGCTGTGAACCCAACGCAGGGCGAAGCTCCCGCGCGCGGGGACGGCGAAGGCGCTGATCAGTTTGGGCGCTTGCGGCGTGGCGGCGAAGCGCGGCGGCGGCGCTTTGGCGTTCTCCAGCACGAGGATCGGGTTCAAGTTGCCCGCCCGCCCCAGATGGAGCGCTTCCGTGCCATCTTCAAGGCTCAGCACGTGCATATCGAGCGGCTTCTCATCGCGCAGGACTTGCGCCACCAGCTCCAGGCGCACCTCGACGGGCGACTCCGCCGCGTTGTGCAGCGTGAAGCGCCCGCCCGCCGTCCGCGATTCGAAGACGAACAGTTCGCTGATCAGGCTGAGCGACTCGGTCAGTTTGGCGCTGACCCGCGCGTAGCTGGGCGCGAACGCCCGCAGAGTCGGGCGCTCTGCTAAGGCGGAGCCGGTGTACAGCAGGCGCCCCGCCACCGCCCACATCGGGGCGAGGCGCGCCAAATTGACTCGCCCGCCGTAGCGCGTCTGAAAGGTCAAAGACGGCTCTTCAGCCCCGCCGAAAGCGATCTCCCAGCTTTGATCGTCGGTATAATCCGTCCGCTTCAGGCGCGCATCGGCGGCGAAGCGCATTGAGAGCGGACTGCCTGCGCTTAAATGCCATTCTTGCATCAAGAATCCTTTGAGCGCCTCATGATCGATACTTTCGCGACGGTTATTCTAGCGCTAGGCGCGATTTGGCACAACCGCGAGCGGATCGGGCAGCCCCGCCACGATTTGCAGCGTCTGCAGGCTGACCCAGACCACCCGCTTGACCAAGCTGACCACGTAGCGCTCGTCGCCGTAAGCGTTCGGATCGCGCGCGCCCTTGACGCGATACTGATCGATCAGCCATTCCAGCGCCGAGCGATTGCCCAGCTTATAGCCGAGCGCCTCCGACGGGATGCCCTCCAAGCGCAGCGCCTTGTTGATGACCAGCGCGTATTCGCCGTTCGCGGCGCTCTCAAGGCGCATGGCGGACTCGACCCGATAGCTGGGCGCCTTGCCGAGCGCCCAGACCTCCCGCAGGGGATATTCGGGCGCGCTTTCGTAGTTCACGTGCAGATCGCCCAGCGCTCTGCCCGCTTTGGCGTACGCCCAGAAATCCGCCGCGAAGGGGATGCGCGGCAACTCCTTTTTGAGCGCCTCGGCGAAGCGTTCGCGGTAGGCGGGCTGATGCAGCACGGCGTAGATGTAGTAAAAGATATCCGCCTTGCCGATGCCCGCATCGCGGTAGTGGGCGCGGAACTGCTCTAGCGCCCAATCGGTGATGTTCTCCCGCCGCTCGCCCCCGTCTTCGGCGTAGACGTACAGCGGGAAGCACTGATGCGCATCTATCGCGGCGCACAGGTGCAGATCGGCGAGGTGATTGGTCATCAGGACGCTGAACTGCGGCGCGCGATAGCCGATATCGCTCACGTAGATGGCGCGATTCTCCGCTTCTGAGGCGGGCGTCGGGAAGAAATAGGGCTGCTGATAGACGCTGTTGATGAGCAAGGGATCGAAGTACAGCCACTGCTTGCAGAAGGGGCGGTAGAGGGATCGGCGAGCTTTGGCGGGGTCGAACTCGGTCTCATGCCCCCGCACGAGGTGCTGCTTGAGGGTGCTATCCCACTTCAGGCGCGCGTAGTCCACGAAGGCGTCGACGTCGATCTCCTCTTGCCGCCTGCGGGCGCGCCGATAGCGATCCAGCTCAGCCAGATAGGCGCCGATGAAGCCCTCGACGCGCCCCAGCAGCGCCTCGCGCCCGAAATCGTAGACGACCTCATCGCGGTTGGTCTTGACGCCGCCGCTGTAAGTGGCGAAGATCGTCTGAGGGGCGCCGTGCTTGCCGCTTTTGGCGTCTTTATCGCCCAGCGGCAAAAGGCTCTGGAAGAGCGCCTGCCCCGCCACGGGCAGCCAGTTGTGCCGCGCGTCGGGCGTCAGGCGCCGCCAGATGGGATCGTCGCTGACGGCGATAGCGGTCTCCGACTCAGCCGTGACGGGCAACGGGGCGGGCGTGTGGCGCGCCAACCACGCCAACTTATCCTCTTTCTTGCCCGTCTCTGGCACGGCGCAATAGTAGAGCCGCCGCTCCGCCCGCTCTGCATGTCTCACAGCGAAGGTGATGCCGACGCCGACGCGAATATCGAAGACGTTGCTAACTTTTTGCCCGCGCTGCGTCTTGCGCGAGTTGCCGCCCAAATCCACGTGATAGACTTGCGTGAAGTCCTGCAGGAGGTGCTTGCGCACGCCATCGAGGGCGTAGCCATCGAGGAAGCTGTTGTTGGTGACGAACGCCACGATCCCGTCGCGCCCCTGCAGGCGGTCAGCAGCCCAGCGGAAGAAGCGGATGTACGGGTCGTAGAGGCTGTTTTTGAGCGTGGCGCGCGAGTCCCGCGCGTAGGTCTCGCGGATGCGCTCGTCCAGCTTAGGGTAGCGCCGATTCTTGTTGTTGTCGTTCTCGCTGCGCTGCCAAGCGTTGTAGGGCGGGTTGCCGATGACCACGGTGATGGGCGCGTCCTTTTGGCGCTGCACGCGGGCGGTGTTCGCCTCAGTCAGGAAGGAGAGCTGC
>CALKXH010000068.1 GCA_938005675.1 uncultured Anaerolineae bacterium | reverse complement strand
GAATTTTTCATCCGCGCCTACGCGCGGGATGAAATCCCGGACTACCAAGCCGCCGCCTGGCTGATGGCGGTCTACCTGCGCGGCATGAGCCGCCGCGAGACCATCGACCTGACCATGGCGATGGCGCACAGCGGCGATACGCTCAACCTGAAAGACGTGCTGCCCATCAGCGTGGATAAGCACTCCAGCGGCGGCGTCGGCGATAAGACGAGCCTGATCGTCCTGCCGATTGTGGCGGCGTGCGGCGTGCCCGTCGCCAAGATGAGCGGGCGCGGCTTGGGCTTCAGCGGCGGCACGCTCGATAAGCTCGAAGCCATTAGCGGCTATCGAGTCGAACTGAGCGTCGAGGAATTCAAGGAGACCGTTCGGCAGCACGGCATCGTGCTGTGCGGGCAGAGCAGCAACCTCGCCCCAGCCGATGGCAAGCTCTACGCCCTGCGCGACGTGACAGCCACAGTCGATAGCTTGCCGCTGATCGCCAGCAGCATCATGAGCAAGAAAATCGCCGCCGGCGCCGATGCCATCGTGCTGGACGTCAAAGTTGGGCTGGGCGCTTTCATGACCAGCATCGAGCAGGCGAAGGAATTAGCCCGCCTGATGGTCGAGATCGGGCAGGGCGTCGGCAAGCGAACCGTCGCCATGCTCTCGGACATGAATCAGCCGCTCGGCTGCGCCGTCGGCAACGCCCTCGAGGTCAAAGAGGCGATTGAATGCCTGCACAACCGCGCGCCTGACGATCTGCGCGAACATTGCCTCGCTGTGGCGGCGCAGATGCTCTTGTTGGCGCGCCATCCGCACGGCGATGCGCCGGAGTACGCCCTGGCTGAGTACATGGCGGAGTCGGCTGAGACGCTGCGCGACGGCAGCGCCTTCGCCAAATTCCGCGAGTTGGTGGCGGCACAAGGCGGCGACGTGCGCCAAGTCGACGATCCGAGCCTGTTGCCGCAAGCGCAAATCGTCGAGGTGCTGCCCGCCGTCCGCTCAGGCTACATCGAGCAGCTCAACGCCCTAGACGTGGGCATGGCTGCCGTCGAGCTGGGCGCCGGACGCCAACGCAAGGGCGATCCCATCGATCACGCCGTCGGTATTTTGGTGCATAAGAAGGTCGGCGACTCGGTCGCGGCGGGCGAGCCGATTTTCACCCTCCACGCCAACGACGCGGAGCGCTTGGCGCGGGCGAAGGAACGCCTCGCCCGCACGGTCGTCTACAGCAGCACGCCGACCTTGCCTTTGCCCACCTTCTACGACGTGGTGACAGGCGCTGAGAGTTCTTCCTGAGCCTCCAGCAGGGCTGCCTCCTTGGCGCGCAACCAGATCAACGCCGCCAGAGTCAGCCCGCCGCCCACCACTTGCCACCACGTCAGCTGCTCGCCGAGCAGAATCGCCGCGCTGCTCACGCCGAAAAGCGGGATGAGCGTCAACAAGAGCGCCGCCTGCGTGGCAGGGATCACTTTCAAAGCCCGTAAGTACAGCCACAGAGCCACCGCGCCTTGCGTGATGCCCGTCGCGCCGATCAGCAGCCAAGCGTGCAGCGGCACTGTAGCCAGCTGCGGCAAGCCGATGCTCAACCACTCGATGGGCAGCAGCAGCGCGATGAAGAGCAAGCCGCAGGTTTGCTGGAGCATGGCGAGCAGCAAGGGCGGCATCTGGCGGGCGCTGGCGCGCGAGACAATCGTGTACAACGCCGTGCTGGCAGTCCCCAGCAGGATGAAAATATCGCCCAACAAGGTCGGCACCCCCTCATCGCTCCCGCTCAAGGTGATCAGCAACGTGCCGAACGTGGCGGCAGCGATGATCGGGTGAAAATGGGCGGGGATGCGCTCGCGCAGCAGCAGCCACGCCAAGCCGACCACCAGCACAGGCTCGCTCGCCATGATCAGAGTCGCGCTGCTGGCGGAGGTGGCGGTCAGACCGATTGCGAAGAACAGATAGGTCAGGCTCGGATCGAGGATGCCCGCCCAAGCGTGGCGCGCGGTACGCCGATTCAAGCGGCTGCGCTTGCCCGAATACAGGAATAAGAGCCACAAGAGGCTGCAACTCGCCAGCAACTCGAAGAAGACGAGCGAGAGGGGCGGCAGGTAATCTAGGACGTACTTGCTCAGGGCTGTGCCGCTGCCCCAGAGCGCAGCAGCGCCAATCATCGCGGCAAAGGCGAGGTTCAGGCGCGTCGTTACGCGCCGTTGCGTTTGAAGATTCATAAAAGCCTCAGGTCGTATTACATCTCGGTTTTGTCTTCACCTTATGAGCAGCTCACAGACGGACGGACGATAGGAATAGCCAAGCGCACGCGCTGGCAGATGACGCATACAAGCGCCATGCAGGGCGTGTTCAAGCGGGCTGTATGAGGTTGGATTAGCTCAGGGCAGTCAATGATCGACCAGGCTATCAGAGCCTGTGGCGCGCTGATAGAAGTGGTGCAGATAGTGGATGTGGTACTTGATATGAAACGCGGTACTCATACGCAACCCGTACTAGCCTACGATGATTGAAGTATACCATAACTTTTCGCCTGTTTGCTAGAGGTTGCTCTCGCGTTTCAGCAGAATTGACCGCCTATCTAGAACTTGCTAAACTTCAAGCATGTTGAAACCGAAAGTGTGGCAAGTCCAGCCGAAGCCCTCAGCGCTAGAGAGAGCAGGCTTTGCCAAACTACATCCGATCCTCGCCCAAGTGCTTTGGCAGCGCGGTTTCCGTTCGCCTGCTGAGGCTGAGGCGTTCCTGCGCGGCGAGCCGCCCAACAGCGACCCCTTCAGTCTGCAGGGCATGGCGAAAGCTGTGGGGCGCATTCGCTACGCCATCCGCAGGGGCGAAAAAATCGCGGTCTACGGCGATTTCGACGCCGACGGGGTCACCAGCACGGTCTTATTGGTGACTGTGCTGCGCGCGCTGGGCGCCAATGTGCAGCCTTACATCCCTCATCGCGTCGATGAGGGCTACGGCTTGAACGATGCCGCCCTGATCGGCTTGGCGAAGCGCGGCTTCACGCTATGCATCACGGTCGATTGCGGCATTCGCTCCGTGCATGAGGTGCAGACGGCGAACGCCCACAAGCTCGATGTGATCGTGACCGATCATCACTCGGTTGGCACGGAGCTGCCGCCCGCCTTAGCCGTCATCAACCCCAAGCAGCCTGAGTGCCGAAGCGGCGAGCCGATGTTGGCGGGCGTGGGCGTCACTTTTCGCTTGGCACAAGCCCTTTTGATGGTCGCCCGTGAGCAAGATCGGCACGCTGTGCCGCTGCAAGAGCGCGATCTGCTCGATCTGGTCGCCATCGGCACCGTCGCCGATGTCGTCCCGCTCAACCGCTCGGAAAATCGATCCTTAGTCATGCGCGGCATCGCCGAGCTGCATCAAGCGCGGCGAGTGGGCGTGCGTGCGCTGCTGAAGGCGGCGGGCGTCCAGCCCGAAGACGTCGATGCGACCAGCATCGGCTTCGCCATCGGACCGCGCCTCAACGCTGCCGGCAGGCTCGATAGCGCCATGCAAGCCTATCACCTGCTGATGAGCGACGACGAGGCTGAGGCGGCTGAACGCGCCAGCGCGCTCAACCGTTTGAACGCCCGCCGCCAAGAGCTGACCCGCGAGATGCAAGAACAGGCTCGCCGCATCGCTGCTCTCGATGGCGACACGCCCCTCATCTTCGCCGCCGATCCCGCCTTCGCTCAAGGCGTGATCGGCTTGGTGGCGAGCCGCCTGACTGAAGAATACTACCGCCCCTCGGTCATCTTGCACTGCGGCGAGAGCGAGAGCCACGGCTCGTGCCGCAGCATCCCCGAATTCAACATCACGGAGGCGCTCGACGAGTGCGCCGATCTGCTCTTGCGGCACGGCGGACACGCTCAAGCCGCCGGTTTCACTATCCACAATAGCAACCTCGGCGCCCTGCGCGAGCGCCTGATGGCTATCGCCCGAGAGCAGCTGAGCGCGCGCGATTTGCAGCCCAAGCTCAACATTGACGCCGAAGTGCGCCTCGATCAGATCACCTTTGACCTGTACGAGGCGCTCCAGACCCTTGAGCCGTGCGGCAACGGCTTTCCGCAGCCGATTCTGTGCGCCCGCAACCTGCACGTGCTCAGCGCGCGCGCCGTCGGGAACGATTCGGCGCACTTGCAGCTCAGGCTCTCCGATGGGACGGCAGACTTCAAGGCGATTGCCTTCAACTTCGGCAAGCACGCCCAAGACTTGCCGCCCGTGCTGGACGCCGCCTTCCAAGTTGACCTGAACGCGTGGAACGGCGCGCAGGAGCTGCAACTCAACATCAAAGATTTGCGACCCTCAGGCTGAGCGATGTCTCGTCTGCGCCAATTGCTAGGCAGGCTCTTCACGCGGCTGATCTTGCTGATCTTCGCGGCAGCGTTCATCGTGAGCGTGCCCGCTGATACGCCGCCCGCCAACACGCGCTCCGACCGCGTGCTGGGCTACGCCAAAGACTCGCTCTACAACTACGTGGGGTGGCTGCTCGGCGCCGCCATCGCCAAGATCGGGCAGACGCACGCCGATCCGAGCGCTTTCATGCCTGAGGCGGCGCGCGCCGCCTTCGTGGTGGACTACGCAGCGCGCGTCGGGCAGCTGCAGAGCCTCAACAGTCAGCTGGAGCGCGCCCTGAGCGACGGCTCGGCGGACGTGACGGCGCTGCAGGCTGAGCGCGACGCCCTCGCCGCCCAAGTCGCCCGCGAGACGCCCCTCGCCGAGGCGATCATCGAGACGCAAGTGGCAGCTCTGCTGCGCGAGGAGGGTTTCGCCCTCTTCGGCGAGGTCTTCCCGCCCGTCTCGGCGCGCTTCACAGCCTTGCCCGCGCTCTTGGTCATCTCCCCGCGCGACCGCATCCAACGCGAGCTGACCGTCAACCTGAATCACTTGCCGCCCGACGCCGTCAGCGCCCTTGAACAGCGCCTCGAAGCTGAGCTGAACCTCTCAGCCCTGATCACGCCGATTGGCGGCTTGGCGCTCTTCCCCAGCATGGTCATCCAGACGTGGCACGTGCCCTTTTTGATCGAGACGGTGGCGCACGAATGGGCGCATCACTATCTGCTTTTTTTCCCGCTCGGCTGGGATTACTCAGGCGGTTCTGAGACGTGGATCATCAACGAGACGACCGCCTCGCTGTTCGGCAAAGAGGTCGGGCGGAAGGTGGTGGAGCGCTATTACAGCGCTTTTCCGCAAGTGATGCGCCTGCTGCCGCCCCTCGATCCCGCCCTCAGCCCCACGCCCTTGCCCACGCCCACGCCCGATCCGACTCAGCCGCCGCCCTTCGATCCTGCCGCCGTCCTCGATGCGACGCGCCGCCGTGTCGACGCGCTGCTGGCGGAGGGCAAAATCGAGACGGCGGAAGCCTTCATGGAGGCACAACGGCGCTTGTTGGCGGAGAACGGCTACTTCTACAGGCGCATCAATCAGGCGTTCTTCGCCTTTTACGGCGGCTATCAGCTGCCCAGCGGCGGCGGCGCGGGCGGCGACGATCCCATCGGACCGACGGTCGCGGCGCTGCGCCGTCAAGCGCCCTCGCTGCGCGCGTGGCTGGCGCAAATGCGCTTCCTGACCACGCGCGAGGCGCTGCTCGCCGCCCGTGCTCAGCTGCCTTAGAGCAGCGCCAACACGCGCGCCGGTCCGCCGGAGCCGCCCTCCCAACGCGGCATCCCGATGACCACCGTCGCTTGCCGATCCTTGATCAAGGCTAGGTTCGCCACGTTCTCGACGCCGAATCTGCCCCTGCCCAGAATGGCATAGTGCGCATCGAAAGTGGTGGAGGCGCCGAAGTCTAGGCTGAGCGTATCCACGCCGAAGCCCTTGACGTTGCGCTCCTCGATCAGGAAAGTCGCCGCCTCCGCATCGATGCCGGGATAGTGCTGCACGTCGTCGGCGTCGGCGTTGCGGAAAGCGATGGGGTCCTCCCAGCGCGCCTCCCAGCCAGAGTACATGAACACGATGGCGCCTTCAGGAATTTTGCCGTTGGCGCGCTCCCACGCCTGCACATCGGCGAGATCGAGGGTGGCATCCGCCACTTGCGCCGCCTTAGCCGAGATATCGATCACCACAGCCTGCCCGACCAGCATCTCGGCAGGGTAGGTGTCGGCGCGCTCGCCATCAGCGATAAAATGCGCGGGGATATCCACGTGCGTGCTGGCATGTTCAGTGTAGACCCAACGTTGGATGAAGAAGCCATCTTTTTCGACGGTGACGAAATCCTCGCGCTGTGGCTTTTCAGTGGGGATGTAGGTCGGGACGCTCACGCCGAAGACGTGCGAGAGATCGATCACTTGAGTGAAGCTGCTGGCGCGCGCCACGCCGCGCGTCGAGATGAGCGAGGTAGCCAGCGCGCCCAGCGCGCCCACCGCGCCGAGCTGCAAAAAGTTGCGCCGATTGAACGTAGGCAAGCCCTCGCGCCGAATGCGCTCCTGCACGCTGCGCGCCACTTTAGGTGAACACATCGCCGAATCATCCTTTCCTCAAAAAATGTGCGGGCAAGTTTTTGAGACTTTGTTTCAGTGCGCTTACAAACTTGCTATGATCGACTATAAGGCGCGCTACGACGTGCAGTCTACTGTTAATTTGCCCATATTGCAGCCGCGCCGTGCTAAAATGCCCGCTCAACAGAAAGGATTTCGCTGCCTATGGCTCAACGTAAACTTCTCGTCACTGGCTCTAGCGGCTTGATCGGCTCAGAGGTGGTCACCTACTTCGATGCGCTCGGCTGGGAGGTGCACGGCATCGATAACAACATGCGCGCCGATTTCTTCGGCAGCGGCGGCGATACGCGCTGGAATCAGCAGCGCTTGATCAGCACTTGCCGCAACTTCACCCATCACGAGGTCGATATCCGCGATAGGCGCGCCGTGCTGGAGACCGTTGCCGCCCTGCGCCCCGATCTACTCGTCCACGCGGCAGCGCAGCCCTCGCACGATCTGGCGGCGAAGCGCCCCTTCGATGACTTCGATGTGAACGCCGTCGGCACGCTGAACTTGCTGGAGGCGACTCGTCTGCACTCCCCTGAGACCGTTTTCGTCTACCTCTCCACCAACAAGGTCTATGGCGACGCGCCCAACGAGCTGCCCCTCGTAGAGCTAGAGACCCGCTGGGACTACGCCCGTCCCGAAGACTACAACGGCATCCGCGAGGATATGCGCATCGATCAATCGAAACACTCGATCTTCGGCGCCTCCAAAGCGGCGGCGGATATCATGGTACAGGAGTACGGACGCTACTTCGGGATGCGCACCTGCTGCTTGCGCGGCGGCTGCCTGACCGGTCCGAATCACTCCGGCGTGGAGCTGCACGGCTTCCTCAGCTACCTGATCAAGGTCAACGTGACGGGCGGTCTGTACCGCATTTACGGCTACAAAGGCAAGCAAGTGCGCGATAACATCCACAGCTACGACGTAGCGCGCTTCATCGAGGCGTTCTACGAGGCGCCGCGCGTGGCGGAGGTCTACAACTTGGGCGGCGGGCGCGCCAATACTACCTCAATCCTAGAGGCATTCAAACACATCGAGGCGCTCAGCGGCAAGCCGATGCGCTACGAGTACGTCGATCAGCCCCGCGCAGGCGATCACATCTGCTACATCTCCGACCTGAGCAAAATGCGGGCGCACTATCCCAATTGGGATATCACCAAGACGCTGGACATGGTCTTTGAGGAAATTTTTCTGGCGTGGCAGGCGCGCATCGCCAACGCCTGAACTTCGCCTGCCTCAGCTGCGCTGAATTGTGCTACAATTGAGGCGTGAAGCAACCTTTTCCGCAACGGAACGTCCATGTTTGATAAGCTAGACGGCATCGAAGCGCGCTACCAAGAGATCGAGCGCTCGCTCGCCGATAACGCGATCCTGAGCGATTACAGCAAGGTCGCTGCGCTCGCCCAAGAGCGCGCCGAGCTACAACCCATCGTGGAGACCTATCAGCAGTATCGGCGCGCCAAGCAACAGCGCGCCGACGCGCAGAGCCTCTTTGAGTCCGAGCGCGATGCCGAGCTGCGGGCGATGGCGCGCGACGAGATGCTCAGCCTTGACGAGCAGATCGAACGGCTTGAAGCGGAACTCAAGCGCTTGCTGCTGCCCAAAGACCCGCGCGACGAGAAAAACGTCATCTTGGAGATTCGAGCGGGCACCGGCGGCGACGAGGCGGGTTTGTTCGCCGCCGATCTGCTGCGCATGTACATGCGCTACGCCGAGAGCAAAGGCTGGCAGACCGAGATCATGAGCGCCAACGAGTCGGGCATCGGCGGCTACAGCACCGTGACGGTCTTCGTGAAAGGGCGCGGCGCTTTCTCGCGCCTGAAGTACGAGTCGGGCGTGCATCGGGTTCAGCGCGTGCCTGCCACCGAGAGCCAAGGGCGCATCCACACCTCCACTGCGACGGTCGCTGTGCTCGCCGAGATGGACGAAGTCGACGTCCAGATCGATCCCAAAGACGTGGTCCTTGAAGTGCGGCGCTCGCAAGGCGCCGGCGGACAGTCCGTCAATACGACCGACTCCGCCGTGCGCCTGACGCACATCCCGACGGGCATCGTGGTGGATGTGCAAGATGAGCGCAAGCAGCTGCAGAATCGCATCAAGGCGATGAACATCCTGCGCGCGCGGCTCTACGAGATGGAAGTTGAGCGCCAACGCCAAGAGCAGGACTCGACGCGGCGCAATCAGGTCGGCAGCGCCGAGCGCAGCGAGAAAATCCGCACCTACAACTTCCCGCAGAATCGCGTCACCGATCATCGCATCGGCAAGACCAGCTACAACCTCGCGGCTTTCCTCGACGGCGAGATCGACGACTTCATCGATGAACTCGCCACGCGAGAGCAGGCTGAGAAACTCGGCACGGGCATCCAAACGGTCGGCGCGGGGCATGACGACTGATCTGCTGGGCGCGCGCACGGTTCGCAAGGCGCTTGAGGCTGCGACAGCACAACTCAGCCCGCACAGCCGCACCCCCCAGCTTGACGCCCAGCTGATCCTTGCCCATCTGCTCAATCAGCGGCGCGAATACCTGATCGCGCATGACGACATGGCGCTCAGCCTCGATCAGATCGTCGCTTACGCCAAGCTGATCGAGCAGCGCGCGCGCGGGATGCCCATCGCTTACCTGCTGGGCAAGCAAGCCTTCTTCGACCGCGAGCTGATCGTCACGCCCCAAGTGCTGATCCCGCGCCCAGAGACCGAGCTGATCGTCGAGCGCGCCCTTGCGTGGGTAGAAGCTCAGAGCAGGCAGTCCGATCCGACGCTGCGCATCGCCGACGTCGGCACGGGCAGCGGCGCCATCGCCGTGACGTTGGCGGCGCGGCTGCCCTCGGCGCGAGTTCTGGCGACCGATATCTCGGCGGCTGCCTTGCAAGTGGCGCAGCGCAACGGACAGAATCTGCCTAACCTGCGCTACATGCAGTGCGATCTGCTCTCTGGCATCGGCGGTCAGTTCGATCTGATCTGCGCCAACCTGCCTTACATCGCCACTGCAGAGCTACAAGAACTGGAGGTCGCCAAGTTTGAGCCGTTGCTCGCCCTTGACGGCGGCGCGGATGGCTTAGCGCTGATTCGGGCGCTGCTGCAGCAGGCGCCCAGCCATATGACAACGCCTGGCTTGCTGCTGCTTGAGATCGGCGCCGAGCAAGGCGAGGCAGTCTGCGCCGCTGCCCAAGAAGCCTTCGGCGAGCGGGCGCAGATCAGCTTGCACAAGGATCGCGCAGGTTTGGATCGCGTGCTGCAAGTGGCGCTTTAGCGCGGTATGGGCGCGCTGCTGCTGGTGCGGTATTGCGGCGCGTTCTTGACGTGCACCGCCACTTCCCCGTCCAGATAGGGCTCTTTCTCCAAAATCTCCAGCTGCTCCGCCTCGCTGAGCAGCCGCCAGCCCATGTGATACAGCACGTCGTTGAAGCCGTCGTACTTGAAGCGGCGATTCATCCAGCCGTAAGACGGATCGTTGTAGACCAGGTTGAAGATGATCGCATCCTCGCGCGGGCGAAATTCTTCATAGACCAGCCAAATGGGCGCCAATTCGCCGAGCGTCTCGCGCACTTTAGCGTCGCGTTGTGCCGTGATCTGTTCTTGAGTCGAAGGCATAGCCAAACATCCTCAACATGCATCTGAATGTGCGTTACCTCATTGAAGATTGTATCGCAAGTCTGGCGCGGGCGCATGGGGCGACCCGCCTTTTGCCTTGTGGATCGCGCCATGCTATACTGCACCTTGCGTTCAAGGTTGCCGCGCTCAGGCTCGGCTAGAAGTGGATAACAGGCGCTATGCGCGGTGTACTGGTCGCTCTCGACCTCGAGACGACGGGACTCGATCCGACCGACTCGCACATCATCGAAATTGGCGCCGCCAAATTCCATGATGGCACGCTGCTTGAGACCTACAGCACGCTCGTCAACCCCGCCGTGAGCATCCCCGCCCGCGTGACCGACATCACCGGCATCCGCAACGAGGATATGATCGGCGCGCCCAAGCTCGCCCAAGTGTTGCCGACGCTGGCAGCTTTCGTGGGCGACTCGACCCTGATCGGGCATAACATCGACTTTGACTTGCGCTTCCTGCACAAGCAGAAACTCTTCACGGCACACCAAGCCGCCGATACCTACGAACTCGCCTCGGTGCTGCTGCCCAGCGCCAGCCGCTACAACCTGAACGCCCTGATGCAAGTCTTCAACATCGCGCCCGAAGGCGATTATCATCGCGCCCTGACCGACGCCATCGCCTGTGGCAGGCTCTACTACGCCCTGTGGGATAAACTGCTCAGCTTGCCGCTGGCGCTCGTGCGCGAGATCGCTCAGCTAGCTGCCCCGTTGGCTTGGCGCGGCAGCTTGCCCTTCGAAGCAGCCCTGCGCGAGCGCCCCGCCGACTCGTCGCCGCTCGCCGATCCGCTAGAGAGCGCCTTCGAGGCGGCTGCCGAGCGAAGCACGCCGTCGCCCCACGCCGATTTGCCGCCCGCCCTCGCGCAGCCGCCCGCGCCCCTGCTCAACGCTTTCGAAACCGCCCAATCTGTGATGTTCGAGGCGGCTCTGGACTCCTCGCAGCCGCCACCCTATCTTGAGTTGGCGGCGCGTTGGGCGCTTCAACACGCCGAGCCGATCGTCATTGCGCACGGCAGCGAGGCGCTGTGTCAAACTCTGCGCGACGATCATCTGCCCGCCCTGCAAAGGCACTACCCAGCCTTGCGCGCGCACTTTTTGCACCGCCGCGCCGAATATCTCTGCCCATCGCGCCTGCAGACCCTCCGTCGGCAAGGCGTGCAGAGCGTTGAGGAGCTACGTCTGCTGGCGAAGACGCTCCTGTGGCTGGCGGAGGGCGGCGCGAAGAGCGCTCAGCAGCCCTCCATTCGCGGCGGCGGCGAACACCTCGCTTGGGCGCAGCTGAGCGCCGAAGCCGAGAGCTGCACCGCCGAGCGTTGCCAGAGTCAAATGGGCGGACGGTGCCCGATGCATCGGGATCGGCAATTGGCGGCGAGCGCGCACTTGATCGTCGTCGATCACGGCGCTCTCGCAGCGGAGGTTCAAGGGCACGATCCGCTCTTGCCGCCCTTCAAGCGCCTGATCGTCGATGAAGCCAATCTGTTGGAAGACCTTGCCACTGAAAGCCAGCACACGCGCCTCGATGCCGCGCGCATCAAGCGCCAGCTCGCCGAGATCAACAATCCGCAGCACGGTCTGATCGGCGACATCTTGGCGGCGGCGAAGGGCAAGCTCCCGCCCAAGCCCGATGCCAGCCTGACGCGCTTCTGCCACAATCTCGCCGATGCCGCCGCCCAGACGCCCTATCACCTCGAAAACCTCTTCCGCGCCCTGCAAGCCTTTTTGGAGACGACGACCGATGCGCAGCCCGGCGAATACGCCCTGAACATCCGTCTGACTGATGAACTGCGCAAGAAAGCCGCTTTTGGACAAGTCCGTGCGGCGTGGGGCATCCTCAACCAGTTCACGCAGGCGCTGGGCGAGGCGCTGGCTCAATTGGCGACCCAACTGGGCATTTACCACCGGAAATACGCGCTCGACCGCCAACTCGCCTTCCGCACCGAAGGCATGGCGCACACGGTGCGTCGCCTGCACGACTTTTTGGAGGCTTGCATCAACGGCGCACACGCCGACTTCGTCTTCTGGGCGGAGCTGAGCGCCGAGCCGAATAGCGCCAAGCGCTTGACGCTCCATAGCGCGCCTCTGCAGCCCGGCGCGCTCTTACAAAATCTGTGGCGCAAGCTGGAGGTCGCCCTGATCTGCGGCTCAGCCTTGCGCGTCGGCAACGATTTTGATTACCTGCGCCAACGGCTGGGCTTGCCCGCCCACATCCCGACTCACGCGCAGCCGCACAGCCCCTCAGCCGCTCGTCACGCGCTCATCTTCTTGCCGACCGATGCGCCAGAGCCGAGCGAGGGCGAGCGCTACGCGCGCTACCTCGAGCGCGCCGTGATCGAGCTGGCAGTTGCCACCGAAGGCGGACTCTTGGCGCTGTTCAGCAGCTTCGCGCAGCTGCGCCAATCGGCTCAGAGCATTGCGGCGCGCTTGAGGCTAGGCAACCTGAGCGTGCTCGATCAATCCGACGGCAGCAGCCAAGCCGCCCTGCTGGAGGGCTTCCGCGCGGTGGGCAGAAGAGCCGTCTTGCTGGGCGTGCGCGGCGCGTGGGATGAGATCGCCTTCAGCGAAGAGGAATTACGAGCGGTCTTGCTGACGCGCCTGCCTTTCCCTGTGCCGAACGATCCACTCTTTGCGGCGCGTGGCGAGAGCTACGAAAACGCCTTTCAACAATACGCCGTGCCTTCAGCCGTGCTGCGCTTTCGGCAGGCGGTGGGCAGGCTGATCGAGATGCGCTCGCAGCGCAGCGTGCTGGTGATCCTCGACAAGCGCATGATCAGCCGCGATTACGCCCAAATCTTCCTCGATAGCTTGCCGCCAAGCAGCATCCAGCGCGCGCCGCTGGCAGAGCTTGCGGCGGCGGCTCAGGCGTGGCTGAAGGGCTAACGCTCGCTCATGTAGGCGCGGATGGTGTGCAGGATGATGCCCGTGAAAATGGCGAAGACGCCGATGATGCACAGCGTGATGGCGATCAAAGCTGTGCCGAGCGCCAAGGACGAGTACATGTTATAGGTGCTGATCACGCTCGCGCCGAGCGCCAAGCCGATCAGAATGGCTATCACGCCCGTCGCACCGAAGAAGAAGAGCGGGCGATGCTGACCGACCAAGCGCAGGATGCCCGTCAACACTTGTAAGCCGTGCGCGAAGGGATTGCGCTTGAGCTTCTCATCGTAGTGGACGCTGATCGGCACTTCGAGGGCTTGCAAGTTGTGCTGACGGAGCAGGAACTGCATCTCGGATTCGACCGAGAAGCCGCGCGAGGTGAAATTCATCAGGCTGAGCGCGCGCCGCGAGAGCGCTCGAAAGCCGCTTTGCGAGTCGGAGAGCGGCACGCCTGAGGCGACGTTGGTGAGCGCTGTGAGGGCGTGCTGCCCGACGATGCGCCAGCGCGGGGTGTTGCTAGGCAAGCCCATGAAGCGCGAGCCGACCACCAAGTCGGCGGCGCCGCGTTGGATTGGCTCTAGCAGGCGCGGGATGTCGTTCGGATTGTGCTGCCCGTCGCCATCCAGCAAGACGACCGCTGCGGCGTTGCGCGCTTGAGCCGCCGCCAAGCCGTTGTTCAAGGCAGCCGCCTTCCCGCCGTTGGGCTGCCGAATGACTTCGGCGCCGGCGGCTTCTGCCAGCCACGCCGTCTCATCCTGAGAGCCGTCGTCGACTACCAGCACGTGATCGACGTAGCGGCGCGCTTTCAGCACCACGCTTGCGATGAAGCGCTCCTCGTTGAAGGCGGGGATGACCGCGATGATCGGCGCGCTGGGCGCATTGGCTGCGTGTTGAAGAGTCTCTGGCTGAACCATAGCGCTAATTGTACCACGCGCCGCGCCGAAGGCTACAACACTGCTCTTGCGCCTCACAAACACGGCTACAACGAATGATTGGGAAAGCTACAAATCCTTACAGACTCCCTACATTCTACGACAACGCCCCGTCTTGCCTTGTGGTATGATGTTTGCAGTGGCAGTCTATGCCAAGCAATGATTCAGGCGACCAAGCGCGGGCAGCACGCCGAAGTGATGGCAATTTTTCGAGGGATGCTTATGCGAAAAACGTTGAAGCAGCTGATGGACGTTCTGGATGGAAAGCCCAACGCAGCCAAAGGGCAGAGCCTTGTCGAGTCGGCGATCACCTTTCCGATCCTGATCTTGATGGTGCTGGGCTTGGCAGAGCTGGGCTTCGCCATGAACTACTACCTGACCATGCTCGATCTGGTGCGCGAAGCCGGGCGGCGCGGCGCGAACCTAAGCCCTGTCTTCTGGGATGACAATGACACGCGCAACTACAATCGCCTCGACTGCGATACCTTTACGCCTCCCGATGGCACGAGCCACATCTACAACTTGGGCGATAACATCAATCAGAATCGACGCGTGCCGCGCGGTCCGGATGCAGCGCGCTATGGCTACCGCGAAGGACCTGAGGGCAATTTCGGCTTCTTCGATGGCATCGTCTGCCAGATCATCCTGAGCATGTATCCGATGGAGTTCGAAGACGCCCGTCCGTGGGGAAACGATGGCTTGACGCCACCGACCGACCCGGATCGGAGGGCTGAGTTCACCAAGAACGACATCGTCGTCTCAGCTTTCTCCTACACGATGCTGGATTTTAACAAACCATTCAAGGGTTCGGATGCAGGCGGCGTGCGCGGACCGACCGTCCCCTCCAACGGCTTGTACGTGCGCGTGACTGGGCGCTACCCGCGCGATAATCGCTACTGCACCACCAGCGAAGGCTTGGGCGATGATCGGGATCCGTTTGACTACAAAACGCCCGACTTGTACTCCACGTGGCGGCGTGGTCGCCCAGCTGACATCGATGAGCTGGGCTATGGCGTTGGGATGAGCGATCCGCGCTACAACGATCCGCGCGAGAACATCATCACCGACCTAACCTCGCAGGGCATTCGCGGCTTCGTCTTCACGGGCAACTCGATTGGCACGGTCGATAACAGCGATCCGAACGGCTATTGCATCGGCTCGCAGTTCACGGTGCAGGATGTCGAGGAGCGCTTGAACAGCTCGCTCGCCACCACCGGGCTGGAGGCATACCGTCCGAATGGCGGCTTGGTCTTGGTGGAGATGTACTGGCAGTATCATCCGCGCTTTTTCCAGCCGATCTCAGCCTTATTCGGTGGCGGTTTCTTCGCTGGTGAAGACGGCACGCTCGCTAACGATCCCGTCTTCCACGTTTTCGGCTTCTTCCCTGCGCCCGGCGCGCAGGCAACCGCCACGCCTGAAGAGTAGTAAATCCGAAAGGAGATGGGCTCAATGCAGTCATCTTTTGGCAAGTTCCTACGCCTGATGAACCGACGCAGTCGCAATGGGCAATCGATCCTGATTGTGGCGTTCGTCTTCATCGGGCTGATCGCCTTCGTGGGCATCGCTGTGGACGTCGGCTTGATGCTGGTGCGTTACAGCGCGCTGGTGCGCGCTGTGGACGCCGCCGCTATCGCTGCGGCTGGGCAAATCCGCGAAGGCTCGGACTACCTCAACCTTGTGGCAGCGGCTCAGCAATTCATCAGGCTACAGGGCAACATCGACGTCAGCACGGTCTTCGTGGATACCTGCGAGACCGAGATGGCGGACTATGTGCGCAGGAACCCCGGCGTGATCGATCCCCTGTCCGCCTTGTTGAACAGCATCCCGCCTTCGGAGCTGTGCCGCCCCGATCCGCAAAAGCTGGTGCGCGTCACAGCCCAGATGCGCTCACCGACGACCTTCCTATCCCTGATTTGGGGCCCAGAGATCATCCTTGAGGCGAGCTCGGTCTCCCAGACGGCTGTCTTGGACGTGGCGCTGGTGATCGACACCTCGCTCTCGATGGTCTCCGAGACGTATTACGCCCAAGTCAGCGTGCCGATCACAGGGAGTCCGGTTGATCTCGATATCGTCGGGAGCAATACCAATCGTGAAGGGCTGCGCGCGTTTGCGCCGTTCGTCAGCGAGTTGGGCTTGCAGCCTTACCCGTATAAAACGCTGACTGGCGACCCTGATGATCCGCGCCCAGACGACCCCGGCGGGGCTGTCGGCAACGGCATAACGCCCGACGGTCGCCCTGCCATCCGACGCGAGTGTTGGTTCGCTGACCCGCGCTTCATCAGTGGCGAGGTAGACCGCGCTTCAAACTATGCTTGGGGCGGCTGTTGTAACGATCCAACGACGCAATCTGCGCCGCCTGCCAGCGGTGACTATGACCGCATGAACTGGTACGTCTACGACGATCCGAGCCTGCCGCAGTCCAAGATCATGGTCAATGGCATCTTGCCGACTACGCCGCCGGTAGTGGGCGGCGCAGCCACTGTTTTGAGCGGTCTGCCCGATGGCAACTTCAGTGACCTGATTTGCCAGCCCTTCAAACAGGTGCGCGACGCGGCGCGGCGCTTCATCAAGCGCCTCGACTTCGTGCGCGGCGACCGCTTGGTGCTGGTCACCTTCAACGCGGATGTGCGCACGGTCAAGCCGGGCGTCTTCGCCACGCCGGCTGATGAGCGCGCTGCTCCGCCGTTCATCGTCGATAAAACCGACGCTGTGCTGACTTTGAATCAGAAAGTGGGCGTCTCGGTCAACCCGACCGGTCGCCAGAGCTTGGTGCAGTGCTACACGGTTCAGCCGCCGCGCGACCCAGACTATGTGAACTTGCGCCGCATCCGCAGCTACTGGACTTCCGTGCAGTGCGCCGATACAAACATGGGCGGCGGCATCTTCCAAGCCCGCGCCGAGCTGACTAACCCCAACTACATCCGCCGCGAGGCAGTCTGGGTGATGGTGCTGCTGAGCGATGGCTTCCCAAATCGCACGCCCGACTATCGCTTCTTCTTGGGCAGCGGGCAAGCCACCAGCAGCAACCAGATGAGTTCCTCGCTCAACTGGCTAGCTGTGCCCGCCGGACCGAGTGTCTCTGGACCGGGCACGTGGAAGCCCAATCCGCCCACCTTTGAGGAAGTTGTGCGCTACTGCCGCTGCAAGCAGGACTACAATGGCGATGGCGTAGTGGACAACTGCCTCGAGGTCATTGAGCAAATCCGCAATGGTCAGCTGACGCGTAACGACTTGCTGCCAGAGATGATCGTGACCTTGCCTAACGGCGGCTTCGATATCAAATTCGGGCGCGAGCCTCAGTATTGCGTCGCCGAGAACGGCTGGCCGCCGCCCGGCGGACCAGAAACCATCGTCTGGGGACAGTCGCAGTATGAAGATGGCAGTTACCGCTCCAGCTTCGGCTTCTGCCCATGGTACACCTTCTGCAACCAGAGCAACGACCCTGACGCTGTGCGGCGCGCAGGACCTGTTCTAGAGCAGTGCACCGCCAACGACTCCATGCCGTTCTGGTGGCGCAGCTTGCTCAACCCCGCCAACGGGCAACCCTACCCGTGGATCGGCGAGCCCGCTCTGCCTGAATGCATTGATGGGCATCCTGACACGCGCCACTTCTGCATGGACGATTTCGGTCGCCTGAACTTGGAAGGTGGCAGTTGCGATCCGCGCTACGACCCCGACGACTACACGCGCGATCAAGCCGACTTCGCAGGCTTGATCGACTTCAGCGATAGACAACGCGGCAATTTCATTGCCATGTTCACCATTTTCTTCGCCCAGAAAGACCCTCAAGGGCGGCTGACCAACATCGCGCACAATATCTTAGGCGTCAAGGTGCTGCGCTACATCGCTGATGCTGGCGATAACGGCGTGATCGATAACCATCTGCAAGCGTGGTATCGCGCTACGCGCCCCAACTTCGATCAGATGGAGATGATGCGCAATCTGATCGGCGATGGCTACTTCCCGCCGCCCGGTCATCCATCCTACCTCGTCGTCAGAGACGGACGCACCATCGTAGACCCAACCCGCCCGCCTGATCCATGCGCCTTCTATGACTATAGCCACCCGCGCCTGCGCAGCGCCTTGCCCGGCGATAGAGAATACGAGGAAGCAGCCCGCACCAGCTGTGGTCAGTTCTGGTTCGCCAAAGATATCCGCGCCGTCAACGAGGCGTTCACGGAAATCGCAGGGCGCTTGTTCACGCGGCTTTCGCGCTAACTTTCTGGGGGATTTTGTAACTATGTTCAAGCTTCACCGCCAATCTAATGCTCCACCTTCTGAGGCGCGGCGCGCCCGTCGCAAGGGGCAGACGTTGGTTGAATTTGCGCTGACCTTGCCCATTTTGCTGATGTTGATCTGGAGCATCATCGAATTCGGGCGCATCTTCCAAGCCTGGCTGACCATCCAAAACGCCGCCCGCGCCGCTGCGCGCTATGGCGTCACCGGGCGCTACGACCAGCTTCTCTTCAACGACATCGATAATCCGTGGACGCCGCACATCCCTAACGACACGCTCGCGCCATGGGCAGATGGCACGGGCGGCACGGGCGCCAGCGGCGACGGCGTGCCATGCCTCGTTGGCGACCGTCGCGGAAACTTCAATTCAGGTGGCACCGCCCTCAACGGCGACCGCTTCCACTTCGATCAGTTCACCGGACCAAACCCGCAGATGGACGATGAGTCCTTCTTCGCCTCGCGCTACAACGGCATCGACTGCGACCCAACCCTCGATGAACATCGCTGGTTGCGCAAAGATGTGCTGCGGCTCGTCTCGATGACCAACGCCGCTCGCGTCGCCGCTGGGGGCTTGGCGCTTGCCCCATGGTATCGCATCCCCGGAACGGGCATCAATACCGAGCCCGATGGCGATGCCTCGCTGCGCGCGGGCTGGTTCCACGTCTTCGTGTGCAGCTCGCGCCCTCCTCTTAGCGATAGCGGGACGTCGTCCAATCGGCTGCGCTATAGAAATGAGCGTTCGCACGTCACGACTGCCTCTAATAAGTCTGTCTATAACTATGGCGCCGAAGGCATTCGCCTTTGCACCATCGAGGAAGTCGTCGACCGAGATGGCACGGATATGAACGCCTTGAACAATTACGGCAGCAACCTAGACCTCCGCCAAGGCGTCAACCAATTCGATCCGGGCGGTCCCGGCGACTTCGTCGAGGTGGTGGTCTACTTCAATCATCCGCTCATCACCCCGCTGCCGCTGCGCGAAGAGGGATACATCCGCCTTGAGGCGCGCCGCACTATGATCAACGAAGTCTTCCGTTCGGCGCGCGTGCTAGAGCTGCCGCCTAGCGGCGGTCCGACCTTCACGCCCGTCCCGACGGAGGCAGGCGGCGCTACGGCTACGCCCTCGCGCACCGCGACGCGCACGCCGACCGGCACCTTCACACCGACCGCCACGCCCAGCATGACCCTCACGCCGACCGATACGCCCACCTGTGACAACGTCCGCATCGTCGGCGACCTGCGCTTGGAGGGCAACTTCGTCCGCGTGGACATCCAGAACGATAATCCCGGTCCGATGTTCGTCGATTCGATCGTCGCCCACTGGACTGAAAATCCGCTCTATCCCTACATCTACCCTAACGAGATCAGCCTCGTTGGCAGGGCGACGCGCATCTGGTACCACGATACGGTCAGACCGCCCGTGCGCCCAGGCGATGTGATCGACCGCGACCGCGCCGTCTGGAGCAATGGCGCGCCACCCAACTGGGCGCATCGCGCCATCCCCGGCAATGGCGCCATCACGACGTGGCAGATGCGCATGGTCAACGGACCAGCTAACCTGAACACTGCCTTCACCCGCTTTGACTTCGCTGATCTGAGCATTACCTTGACCGAAGACGGCAACGGCGGCGGTCAGCGCTGCGAGCTCGGCTTCCCAGACGTGCCTTTGCCCACGCCGCCCAGCCCGACGCCGACTACAGCGCCCAACTGCGCGCTCTACTCGTTCACCTTCCAAACTTTCCAGACCTTCGGCGTGGTGCGCTTCCAGTTCTTCCACAACGATCTCGCCTATGGGCGCCCGGTCTCTATCGTCGGCTTCGACCTGCACTGGAAACGCTACTTCATCGGCATGACGTTGCCGCGCGTAGCAGCTAAGGGCGCCAGCGCCTTCTCTACCAACACCGTCACCATGTGGGAGAAGAGCCCCGGCGATAGCGACTCGCCAACCATCGGACGCTTCACCGATGCCGAGTGGCGCACCTCGCCCTCAATCGACGTCGGCATGTCCGAGCCTATCTGGGTCGACTTCGACGGCACGAACCAGAACTTGCAATCGCAGTTCCCCGGTCTGGTCTTCGTCTCCGACTTCAACAATTCGTCGGTGACGCTCGACAACGGCTGCGTGATCGTCATCCCGCCAGCAGCGACGCCCATCGGCACGGCTACTTTCACGCCAACTTACACGCCCTCGCACACGCCGACAAATACATCGACTTTCACGCGCACGCCAACGCACACGCCGACGCACACCCCGTCGCACACGCCGACGCACACCCTCACGCCAACGCCGACCGTGACGCAAGCGGTCGTGGCTACGGCTACGCGCACACCTTCTCACACGCCTTCGCCCGTCCCAACAGTGGACGACGCTTGCAACCCGAAGTGCGAAGAGTAGCGTCGTAATCGGCAGGTGAATGCATCGAGGCGGCAGGGAGAGCTTCTCCCTGCCGCCTCTGCTATGCGGAACGCTCTTGGGTTGAAACGCCTCGCGCCGAAGCGCTAGGCGTTCTGACTCTGCTCGGCTTTATAGGCGGCGATGACTTGTTGAGCGATCTGGCTCGGCACAGTCTCGTAGTGGTCGAAGGTCATGGTGTAGACGCCGCGCCCGCCCGTCATTGAGCGCAGGTCGTTGCTGTAGCGCTGCATCTCAGCCAGCGGCACGTGCGCCGTGACCACGCTGCGCCCTTTCTCAGTATCCATGCCCAGCACGCGCCCCCGCCGCGAGGTCAGATCGCTGATCACGTCGCCCATGTTCTCCTCCGGCACGACCACGCGCACCAGCATGATCGGCTCTTGCAAGGCGGGCGCGGCTTGCATGAACGCCTCTTTGAACGCCTCGCGCCCCGCGATCTGGAAAGCGATATCTTTCGAGTCGACGGGGTGCATTTTGCCGTCCACGACCGCCACCTTGACGTTCACAATCGGGCAGCCCGCCAGCACGCCCTGCTCCATCACAGAGCGCACGCCTTTCTCGATAGAGGGGATGAAAGTCTGCGAGATCGCGCCGCCCACCACCTCATTGACGTACTCGAACTCGGCATCTGCCAATGGCTCAAGGCGCAGATGCACCTCGCCGAACTGCCCTGCGCCGCCCGTCTGCTTTTTGTGGCGGTAGCTGGCAGTGCTGACCTTCGTGATCGTCTCGCGGTAGGGCACCTTCGGCACGGAAGTGTTCAAGCCGACGCCCATCCGCTCGGCGCGCGCGATGGCGACCGCGATGTGGATATCGCCCATGCCCGAAAGCACCACCTGTTTGGTGGCAGGCTCTTGCCGCCAACGCAAGGTCGGATCGGCTTGCACCAGCTGCGCAAGGACAGTCCCCATCTTGGTGCCATCCGCCTGCGTCTTCGGCTCAAGGGCGACCGAGTAGATCGGATCGGGGTAGGTCGGCTTGCGGATGATGTAGGGATGCTCCTTGCTGGAGAGCGTATCGCCCGTCTGGGTGACGCTCAGCTTCGCCACGGCGCCGATATCGCCTGCGTGCAGCACTGAGACGGGCATCTGCTCCTTGCCGCGCATGACCAGCAACTGCCCGAGGCGCTCTTCTTGCCCTTTCTCGGCGTTGAAGTAGCTGTGACCGCTCTCCAGCTTGCCGCTGAAGATGCGGAAATAGCTCAGCG
Organism: uncultured Anaerolineae bacterium; assembly: GCA_938005675.1. GTDB lineage: Bacteria > Chloroflexota > Anaerolineae > Aggregatilineales > UBA2796 > CP2-2F. Next base: position 8,737 of record CALKXH010000068.1, on the reverse strand, counting down.
TGCCGACGTAACGGTCGAAGACGGTCTTGAAGACGAAGGCGGCGGGCGGCTTGTCGTCGGATTGGGGACGATCTAGGTACTCAACTGGTTCATCGGGCTTGTTTTGAAGTGCGACGCGCCGTTGCGACGGCGGCGAGACGTACACCAAGAGCGCCTCCAGCAGCGGATAAGTGCCGACGTTCAGCTCGCCGCTGGCAACTAGAACCGGCACGGTCTTCAGGTCGGCATCGCGGGCTGCCATGCGCATCCCATCGCGAATTTCCTCAAAGCTGAGCGTCTGCGTCTCAAAATATTTCTCGACCAGCTCGTTGCTCGACTCAGCCGCCGCCTCCACAAGGGCAAGGTGCGCCTTTTCGATCTCAGGGAGCAGCTCGGCGGGCGGCTCGCTGCGCTCGGCGCCAGTGCCGTAGTAAGCTTTCTGGGTCAGCACGTTGATCACGCCCTTGAAGTCGCTCCCCTCGCCGATGGGCAGCAGCACAGGGATGAACTTGTAGTCCGGGAAGCGTACGTGCAGCGCCTCCAGCGTGCGCGTGAAGCTGGCGTTCTCTCGATTGATCTTGTTGATGACCACCAAGATCGGCTGATTGAATTCATCGGCGAATTGCCACGCCAGCTCAGTGCCGACCTCCGGTCCGTTGACGGCATCGACGACGACTAGCACCGAGTCGCACACGCGCACAGCGTTTTTCACTTCGCCCTGAAAATCGGTGTAGCCGGGCGTATCCAAGAGGTTGATCTTATGGTCTTGGAACTCAATCGGGATGAGCGAGGTGCTGATGGAGAGCTGACGGGCTTTCTCCTCCTCGTCATAATCGGAGAGGGTCGTGCCCTCGGCGATTTTGCCCATGCGCGTGGTGTTGCCCGCTGTGAAGAGCAGCGCCTCCGTCAGGCTGGTCTTGCCCGCGCCCTGATGCCCGACCAAAGCTACGTTGCGTATAAACTCAGTGGTGTACTCTTTCATCGCGTTCGCCTTAAGATGGCGGTTTCCCTTTCGCTAAAGATAACTTCGCTTGAATGCGGCAAAAAACTGCTGCCGTGCCACTTTCAGCGCGCCACGTCGCAGTCCGCCGAGCTATCGGTTAACCGAATTTTAAGTCGGGCGGCACAGCTTGTCAAAAAGAACTAGGGAAAGCTCTGTTTTGTCCATTGGAGCGGATCGACTTGCACGCCCTGCACGAACAGCTCCCAGTGCAAGTGCGGACCGGTTGAGCGTCCGCTGCTGCCGACCGTGCCGATCACCTCGCCCGCCTGCACGAGCGCGCCCGCGCGCACGCTGATGCTCTCTAAGTGCCAATAGCCGCTGAAAACGCCCCAACCATGGTCGAGGATGATGGCGTTGCCGCGCACGCTCAGCGGCTCTGCCAGCACAACCACGCCCGCCGCCGGCGCATAGACCGCCGCGCCCGGCAAAGCGGCGAAATCCGTGCCGGTATGCAGCGTGTTCAGCGCCCCGCCGTTGTAGCTGCGCCGCGCGCCGAAGGGCGAGCTGACCGGCGCCGCGCAGGGCAAGCCCATCAGACCGCCGAAGTAGCGTTGCGGCGTGATGGCGCTGACCACTTGCCGAACACGCTCCTCTTCGGGCTGCGTGACGCTAGGGTTGAGCAGATCGAGCTGGTCAGCGGCGAGCGTGATCGCCTCAGTCCGATAGCCGCCGTCCGCCACGCGAACGCGCCACTCGGCAACGTGCTGATCGGCGACGACCCGCAACGGGTAGATGTCAGGCTCTGCCAAAGGCGAGACCGCCAATAGCGCAGTGTGCGTCACGCCCGCCTCGTCGCTGAAGACGGTCACGGGCTTGCCCATGAAGGTGATGGCGAGGCGCGTCGGCTCTTGGGTGATCAGGCGCAAGGCGCTGGTGCGCCCCTGCTCGACGGGCGTCATCTCAAAGCGCGCCAATGGGAAAGGCAGGTCGGTCAGCGGCACGCCATTTTCATCCGACGGCACGATCAGCGGCTGACCGATATAGAGCAAATCGGCGCGCGGCAAGCTGTTGATCAGCCGCAGCAAATCCGGAGAGGTGCTATAGCGCGCCGCGATGTGATAGAGCGTCTCGCCCCGCCTGACGCGATGAATCCAGCCTGTGCGGATGCCTTGCGCGCTCTGTGAGCCCTCCTGCAGGGCAAGGCGCTGCCCGACGTACATCAGGCGCGGATTGGTGATGGCGTTGCGCCGTGCAATCGCCGCCTCAGTCGTGCCGAAGGCGGCTGCCAGCTTGAAGAGCGTATCGCCAACTTGCAGCGTGTACTCGGTCGGGATGCCGATGGCTGACTCTTCGGGCGAGACAGGCGGACTCGGCACGATCAGGCGCTGTCCGACGGCGAGCGCCGACGGATTTTGAATGCCGTTCAGCCGCGCGAGGTCTTCCACAGTTGTGCCGTAGCGCTGCGCAATGCGAAAGAGCGTCTCGCCGCGCTGCACCACGTGGATGGTCATGCCCGTGGGCGGCTTATCGCCGCCGTCCTGGGCGCGGACGAGCGGAGCGCTGCCGAGCGCCGCACAGAGGGTCAGCAGGCTGATCAAGCGTACCAAGCGAACTTGCATCGTAGCTTCCGAACCAGAGATACAGCCGAGATTATACGCCGTTTCGCCTAGCGCTTCAAAATGCCGCGCCAGAAGCCCAATCCCCACGCCACGTGAATGGTCAGGAAGACGAGCGGCAAGCGCGGCAAGTGCGCCATCCCGTGCCTGCGCGCCGTCCGCCAGCTGAAGTACAGATTCGCCGCCGCGTAGAGCGCCAAGCCCAGCAACCACAACGCGCGCAGCGTCGCGCTGAAAGGCGCGAGCAGAGCGCCGCCGAAGACTCCCGCCACAAAGAGCGGCGCCGCCAATTGCCGCGCCCGCAGCGACCTCGGATGCTTTTTGAGGGTCTGCACGCGCCCCATCCCGTAGCGATAGTATTGCCGCCATAGCGCCGCGAGGGTCTGCCTGCAGTAGTAATCCGAGCGGATGTCGGGCGAGAAGTAAATCTTGCCGCCCGCCGCCCGAATGCGATAGTTCAGCTCGTAGTCCTCGTTGATGGCGAACGTGGGATCGTAGCCGCCCACGCGCTCCAGCGCCCAGCGCCACCACGCGCCCATGTAGACCGTATCGGTATAAGCGGGCTGCTGGCTGACGTGGAACGCCGTCGGAACGGCAAAGGCAGACCTGCCCGCCGCCGCGATTGCCTTGCCCATGGGCGTCTCGCCGACGGGATGCATCCCGCCGCCCACGTTCCACGCCTGCGTGCTTTGCAGCGCCCGCACGCAAGCGCGCAGATAGTCGGGCGCGATGATGGTGTGACCGTCCACGCGCACGATGATCTCGCCTTTGGCGTGCGCTAGGGCGAGGTTCATCGCCGCCGCCTGAAGGCGCTGCGGATTGTCGACGATGCGCACGCGCTCTGCGTCGGGCAGACTGCGGATGACTTGGCGGGTAGCATCTTGGCTCATGCCGTCCGCCACAATGACCTCATAGCGCTCAGCGGGATAGTCCTGTGCCAAGACCGCGCCCAAACTGCGCGCAATGAAGGCTTCCTCGTTGTAGATGGGCATGATCACGGTCACGAATGGGTACTCAGACATGGCTCAGCGATCTCGGCGGCGCATTTTTGCCCTAGTCTATCACGTCAGCCGCCGAATCGCCCTGCCCAAGCGCCGATCTTTTGTGTACAATTCCGCACATCTGCCAGCCTCAGATCGGAGCGCACATGCAGCGTATCGAGCCGCTCGGCGGCGCCATCTACTACCAATTCGAGCAGTGGGCGAACGAATCAGCCTTGCAACACGGCATTTTCACGCGCTTGGGCGGCAGCAGCCAAGCGCCCTTCGACGCCCTGAACGTCGGTAGCACGGTCGGCGATAAGCCTGAGCACGTGCGCGCGAACCTCCAGCAAATTTACGAGACGCTCGGCGTGGATGGCAAGCGCGCTTGTACGGTCTGGCAGGTGCATAGCGCGACGTGCATTGCGGTCGATCAGCCGCCTCCTGAGCGAGGGTGGCTGGCACAAGCCGATGGCATGGTCACGGATCGGCGTGGCGTGCCGCTGATCATGCGCTTCGCCGATTGCGTCCCGCTCTTGCTCTACGATCCCAAGCGGCGCGCCATCGGCATCGCGCACGCGGGCTGGCGCGGCACTGTGGCGGGCGCAGCGCGGAATCTGCTGCGCACGATGCAGGCAGCCTACGGGACGCAGCCCGCCGATGTGCAAGCCGCCATCGGTCCGAGCATCAGCGCGGCGCGCTACCAAGTTGGCGAGGAGGTAGTGCAAGCCGTGGCGGAGGCTTTTGGCGAGCTTGACGGTCTGATCCAGCGCGCGCCCGATGGTAGCGCCTACTTCGATCTGTGGGAAGCCAATCGGCGCGCTTTGGAGCGCGAGGGCGTCCGTCACATCGAGATCAGCGGCATTTGCACGGCGACGCGCACCGATGAATTCTACTCACACCGCGCTGAGAACGGCAAAACCGGGCGCTTCGCCGCCGTCTTCATGCTGAGGGAGTGATCAATGAGCGACCTTGCCGAACGTCTAGAAGCCGTCCGCCGCGAAATTGACGCCGCTTGCCGCCGCGTCGGGCGACCGACCGAGTCAGTCACCCTGATCGCGGTCAGCAAGGCGCAGTCGAGCGCCACCATTCAGGAGGCGATGCGCTACGGGCAGCTCGATTTCGGCGAGAACCGCGTGGAAGAGGCGCTGGAGAAGATCGCCGAGATCGGCAGCGCCGCCACGTGGCACATGATCGGGCATGTGCAAAGCCGCAAAGCGCGCGACGTGGTGGCGCTCTTCGACTACGTCCATTCGCTGGATAGCGCGCGCCTCGCCGAGCGCTACGCCCGCTTGCTGGCGGATGGCGGGCGCGGCGATGCCCGTCCTTTCCGCGTCCTGATCGAGGTCAACATCTCTGGCGAGCCGAACAAGCACGGCGTGCTAGCAGCCGATTGGCAGCACAATCGCGCGGTGCGGCAGATTCTCTGGTCGGAGGTGCGACTGATGGTCGGCTTGCCGCTGGTGCAAATCGAGGGCTTGATGACCATCGCGCCGATTGTCAGCGAGCCTGAGCAAGCCCGCCCGTACTTCGCCTCGCTACGCGCGCTGCGCGATGCCCTCGCCGATGATTTCCCACAGGCGGACTGGCACAGTCTGAGCATGGGCATGAGCGACGATTACACGGTCGCCATCGAGGAAGGCGCCACGCACGTGCGCATCGGGCGCGCCATCTTCGGCGAGCGGCGCTGAGCGATGCACGTCGCCTTGATCGCCACTGATCCATCTGAATCACACGGCTGGAGCCGCCACGCGCATGATTTGATCGTCGCGCTGGCTGCGCAGGGCGTCCGTATGACGCTGATCACCTCGCGGACTGCTGCCCCGCCTGCTCTGCCCAACACGAGCGTCCTCCCCGCCCTGCCCAGCCTGACCGCGCCGCCGCGCTTGCTCAGAGCGCGCCTGTTGGCGGCGAACTGGGCGGTCAGGCGCGCTGCCCGCGACGCTGACCTGCTGCATGTGCTGGCAGAGCCGTATGCCCTGAGCGCTCTATTGGTGCGCAAACCGCTCGTCGTCACGGCGCACGGCACATACCTGCCCGCAACCGCCCAGTCGCACTTTTTCGGTGCGCTTTATCGCCAAGTGTATCGCCGCGCCCAGATCATCTGCGTTAGCCGCTACACTGAGCGGCGCGTGCGAGAGGTCTTGCCGCGCGCCCACAGCCACGTCATCCCGAACGGGGTGAATTTGGCGCGCTTTGCGCAGCCTGCCGCCCTGAATCTGCCCAAGCGCGCCCCGACCGTCCTCTCGGTTGGGCAGATCAAGCCGCGCAAGGGCTTCCTTGAGATCGTCGAGGCGATGGCGCGCGTGCGCGAGCAAATCCCTGAGGCGCAGGCGGTCTTCATCGGCAGCACGGAGAGCGATCCGCCTTATGTGGCGCGCCTGCGCGAGCGCATCGCCGCGCTGGGCTTGCAAGATGCCGTTCATCTGCTCGGTCGGCTGCCCGAGGCGGAGCTGTTGGCGTGGTACGCCGCCGCCGATGTCTTCGCCCTGCACTCGCTCAATCAGGGGCGAGCCTTCGAGGGCTTCGGCTTGGTCTACCTTGAGGCGAGCGCGGCGGGCTTGCCGGTCGTCGGCACGCGCGACTGCGGCGCTGAAGACGCCATCCGCGAGGGCGAGACGGGATTCCTCGTAGCGCAAGGCGACGTGGCGGGCTTGGCTGATGCGCTGATCCGCCTGCTGCGCGACCCTGAGCTGCGCCACAGACTGGGCGCGGCAGGGCAAAAATTCGCCGCGCAGCACACTTGGGAGGCGGCCGCGCGGCAAGTCCTAAACTATTACAAGCAGGTGCTTACGGCACCACGCCGTAGATGATCTCGAACAGGTTGTTCGCCTCGCCGCCCGGACCTTCGTTGACTTCATTATTCAGATCGACGATCACGGCGTCCTTAAAGTTGCTGCCGACGTTCGGCACGCCTGGGTAACTGATGACGACTGTGGTCTGCTGCTGGCTCGCCAAGCCGGGCAAGTTCACTGCACCATAGACGCCTTGGAAGGATGCCGCCACCGCGAACGGACCGGCGTTCGCACCGCCCTGATTGCGCACCGTGACCGTCAAGTTGAAAGGCGTATTCTGCTTGAGCGGATTTTGGCTCAGGAAGGCGCTGACCACCACGAGGTCGGGGAAGGGCGAGAGGGTGGGCGTGGGCGTGGCGACCGGCGTGCGCGTCGGCGGGACTGGCACGACGGGCAAGGTGCGCGGGTTGCCGAAGATGCTCACAAGGCGTCTATCGCCAGTGATCCACGCCAGTTGCCCTTGAAAGTTGAAGGTGAACCACGTATAGCTGGGATTGGCGCCCAACAGCTCGATCTTGGTGTTGCGCGGCAAGCGACCGATGGGCGGGTCGTACTCAGGACCGGGACCGTAGCGCACGTTCACGAACTCGTTCAACACGGTCAGCTCGACAAAGGCAGGCGTCGCCGTGACCACCACCGGTGGCGGCGGCGGCGGCAAGGTCGCCTGAGGCGGTGGCGGCGGAGCGGGCAGAGTCGGCTGGAGGGCTTGCTCAGGCAGATCGGGTAGGCGCTGCCCGCCTTGATAACGGGCGAAGAGTCGCCCGCCGCCGGTCGCGCTGGTTTCAAAGATCACGACGTTCTGAGTGGTCTCGCCCGCGCCCAGAGAGGGGTTGAAAGTGCCTTGCAGCGACGGCTGGGCGGGCAGGCTCTGCAGCGCGGCATACAGCTGAGCAGGTTGCGCGCCCGTCACCTGAATCGCAGCGAGAACAGCTCTGGCTGCATCGTACGCTGCCGCCGCGATGCCATCGGGCGCCTCGCCGAACGCCTCGAGGTAGGCTTGCACGAAGGCTGCGCTGGCGGGCGAGCGATCCGTCACTAGCCAGTTGCTCACGCCGACGATGCCCGCCAAAGGCAACGCGCCCAAGCCGTTGATGAAAGCGCGATCATCGGCTTTATCGGTCACGAAGCGCCCTGTAAAGTTCCCTTCGCGCAGAGCTGCGTACAGCTCCACTAGCTGCTCCACCTCGCCAAAGGCGACCACCGTATCCGGCTGAGTCTGAAGCACGACCTCCGCTGCTGCTGAGACCGCCGCATTCGGGTCTTGCAGGATGGGCGTCGCTGCCACCTGCCGTTGCGCCAAAGCGACCACCAGCGCTGTAGCAGCTGAGGGAGCGCCTGCTGAAGTCCCCTGATAGATGGTGATACGCCGCGCGCCGAAATTGCCGATCAGGGCGTCGGCGAGCGCCGCCATGCGCGCCGTATCGGACGCCCGCGAGCGGAAGCTATTGCTGATGACGCCGACGGGCACTTCGCTGCTGGTTGCCGCCGTGAAGAGCGGCGCGCCGTTAGGCGGGCGGTTGGCGATGGCGCGCGCGAAGCCCTCAGTATCCGGACCGAAGATCGCCGCCACGCCGATCTGCTGCAGGCTGCTGATGGCTGCGATCACTTCCTCGGGCGTGCGCGCCTCCGCCGCCGCCGCGCTGATGCCTGCCCGCTGACCGTTGGGCAACAGCGCGCCGCCTTGCTGATTGGCTTGCTCTAGGGCCAGGCGGACGCCGCGAAAGGTGCTGCTGCTGGGCGCGCCGATGACCCCGAAAATGATCGGTTGGGCTTGAGCTGTGATTGCTGAGAACGGCAATAGCGCCGCCGCCAGCGCCAAGCTGAGCGCCACTAACATCCACTTCTTCATAGCCTCTCCTCAGTTTTAGAAAAACACGCGGTGCTTATGCCTATCATACCGCAAAACCAGCGCAGACGTTGCGCTCTGAAGCGAAGCGTACGCATCCCGCCAGAAAGATGCGTTCCGCCTCTCGCCTCTCAAAATGCGGAGCTACTCCGCGTCGCCTGAGGGTGGGCGCTGATCGGGCGGGACGTAAGCGATCACGCGCAACGGCACGGGATCAGACTCCTGCTCTGAGCCATCGGCGAGGCGCGCCCGCGCAATGATGGCATAACTGCCCACCTCCAACTGCCACCACGCCCAGTACGGCTCATCATAGACGGCGGCGATCAGAGTCTCCTCTCCTTGCGCGTTGCGCAGCCAGTACGAGACCTCGCGCGTGCCGCTGGGCACGGCGACCGAGAGCCTGATCCGTTGCGTCTCGCGCGGGGTGACGGGCGTGAGCTGGAAGAGCGTGTGCGGATCGGGCGTGAGCAGGCGTACGGCGGCGGTTTGGCGGGCGACCTCGCTGAGGGCGACGGGCGGCGGCTGAATGCCGTTGCGCGCCGCCCACGCCCGCGCCTCTTGCGGCAAGACCAAGTAAA